>CATXXF010000088.1 GCA_958403395.1 uncultured Collinsella sp. | reverse complement strand
GAAAGCACTTAATGTGCTTTCCGTCTTGCGCAGGACTGTAGAGCAGCAAACTTAACCCCCGCCCTCAGCCCCGGAAACCCTCCCGGATGGCCCCAAAAAATTTTTTCAAAAAAGTTGTTGCGCGGCGGACAGACTTCTGTGTATACTAATCCCCGCAGCGCACGCGAGCGGAAACAAACGCGAACGTCTGCCTGGGGAGTTAGCTCAGTTTGGTTAGAGCGCCGGCCTGTCACGTCGGAGGTCGCGGGTTCGAGCCCCGTACTTCCCGCCAACGCAATTAAAGCCACGTCTTCGGACGTGGCTTTTTGCGTTTGATGCACTTTGTTTCGATAGAACGATCGCCCTGGTGCATCTTCGCCCAGAATCCCCGCGCCTTCGGGAACGCAAGTAAAATCTAATAAGTATATCTGTCTGAACAACAGCTTTGTTGCACAACACCTGTTCTACGAGACAGGGGGTTAGGTTATACTAAATTGCACTGTGCGCCGCATCTGATGCATTTCGCTCCAAGCGCGGCACTCAGTGGATATCCGATTTACCATTTGGATGTCCTGGCGGTCATTTAGCGTCTCGACACAAGCTCGGCCCCGGAGCTCGTTCGAGCTGTTCGTATTCCTTGAAAGGGGAAAAATGGACATATCGAGGAAGACTGATTACGCCCTTCGTATGCTGGCGATGCTTGCTGAGGATCCGGAGTGTTTGCTTTCTGTTCGCACCGCTGCCGAAGAGGTCAATGTCCCGTATTCGTTTGCCCGCTCGATTCAGCACGGTTTGGTCCAGGCCGGTATTGTGGAGAGCCTGCGTGGCGTCCACGGTGGCATGCGTCTCAAGGTTAGTCCGGACGACGTCACTATCCGCCAGGTCGTCGAGGCCGTTCAGGGTCCTATGGTTATGAACGATTGCACCGCGCCCGATGGTGACTGTGCGCGCATGGGCGCGTGCTGCTATCATCCCCTGTGGGCCGGAGCTCAGGCGTTGATGCGCGACTACCTCGATTCCGTTTCGCTCGGCGACATCGTCGCTCACCGCCAGTTCCCGGCCGTCGATCCCAAGTTCGCCGACCGCGAAGCGTTTCCCGAGTATGCCACCTGCGCGTGCGCTTGCCGGGAGGAATAGCGCCGCATAAGGAGCATAGTCATGATTCAGGACCCCTTTCGTTCGATGATTCGTTCGGAAGGGGTCCTGCGTTATCGCGACCTTCCGTGGCGCCGCACGCGCGATCCGTACATCATTTGGCTTTCTGAGGTCATGTTGCAGCAAACACAGGTGCCGCGCGTGGAGACGCGCATGCCGGCGTGGCTCGATCGTTTTCCGACTGTGCAGGCGCTTGCCCAGGCCGCGCCTTCCGATGTTTTGGACGCTTGGCAGGGCATGGGCTACAACCGACGCGCTTTGGCGCTCCACAGGGCCGCTCAATGCGTTGTGGAAGACTGGGGCGGGGAGTTTCCGCGTGAGACGCGTGACTTGGTCGTTCTGCCTGGTATTGGCCCGGCAACGGCGCAGGGCATCCGGTCATTTGCGTTTGATCTTCCGGGCGTGTATCTGGAGACCAACGTGCGCACGGTCTTTTTGCATCATTTCTTTCCCGATGTGCCGGCCGTTCCCGATCGCGAGCTGGTGCCGCTGATCCAAGCCGCCTGTCCAGCGGCCCCTGGTGCGGCGGCGGATGAGATTGCGCCCTTTGCCGCGCCTCAAGACGATGCTGACACGCCGCGCGCGTGGTATTACGCGTTGCTGGATTACGGCGCGTATCTTAAGAAGACGCTGCCCAATCCGTCCAGGCGGTCGGCGGGCTATAGTCGTCAGTCCAAGTTTGAGGGCTCGCGTCGCCAAAAGCGCGCGCATATCGTGCGTATGTTGCTGGCAGCGCGCGATGGGCAGCCGGCGGGGATTACGCTTGTTGATGCCGTGGTGGGCGTTAACGAGATGGAAGCGGCAGCCGGTCGCGGGCCGGTCGAGTGCGACTTGATCGCGGGCATTCTAGCTGACCTGGAGCGCGAGGGCTTTTGCCGAGCCGAGGACGATCGTTGGTTGAGTGT
The DNA here is from genome assembly GCA_958403395.1 of uncultured Collinsella sp. Taxonomy (GTDB): domain Bacteria; phylum Actinomycetota; class Coriobacteriia; order Coriobacteriales; family Coriobacteriaceae; genus Collinsella. Next base: position 703 of record CATXXF010000088.1, on the reverse strand, counting down.
GTAACCCGCTCAAATCTGAAGAACGGGATTGTAAGGTTTAAATTCGCGGCTTGAGGGCATCCTAAAGACGAGGCCGCTCGAAGCCTACGGGCGGCATGCGTTGAAGGGAAGTACACCTATGGATTTTGAGAATTCCCAAACCAAGAAGAACCTCGAGACCGCTTTTGCCGGTGAGTCCCAGGCACACACCAAGTATCGCTACTATGCATCCAAGGCCAAAAAGGACGGCTACGTTCAGATCTCGAATATTTTTGCCGAGACGGCGGGCAACGAGTCCGAGCACGCCAAGCTGTGGTTTAAGTATCTGCACGACGGCGCCGTCCCCGATACCCTGGACAATCTGCGTGATGCCGCTGCGGGCGAGAACTACGAGTGGACCACGATGTACGACGAGTTCGCCAAGACCGCCGAGGAGGAGGGTTTTGCCGAGATCGCTGAGAAGTTCCGTGGCGTCGCCGCCGTCGAGAAGGCCCACGAGGAGCGCTACAACAAACTCGTCGAGCGCATCGAGTCGGGCGAGGTGTTTGAGCGCGAGGGCGTAAAGGTGTGGAAGTGCCTGAACTGCGGGCACCTGCACGTTGGTGCTGAGGCGCCTGAGGTGTGCCCGGTGTGTAACCACCCGAAGGCGTACTTTGAGGAGCAGGTGGTGAACTACTAGCGCTTGGCGCAGGCTGCTGCGGGGCGCGGGGCGGGAGGCCGGATT
>CATXXF010000087.1 GCA_958403395.1 uncultured Collinsella sp. | reverse complement strand
ATGCCCATGCCGATGCCGGGCAATGACCTCATGAAGACGATCGACAACGCGGTGAAGGCAGCCGAGAAGCTCGGTGACAGCTACGCCACAAGCGAGCATCTGCTCATCGCGCTTTCGGAGGACAAGGGTCCAGCGGGGCGCATCTTGAACGGCGTGGGCATCACGCGCAAGAACATCGAGGCGGCCTACGAAGAGCTCCGTGGCGACACGCGCGTGACCGATCAACAGGAGAAAGCCCAGTTCGAAGCCTTGGAGCAGTATGGTCAAAACCTCACTCAGCAGGCGCGCGAGGGCAAGCTCGACCCGGTGATCGGCCGCTCTGAGGAAATCCGGCGCACCATCCAGGTGCTTTCCCGCCGCACCAAGAACAACCCGGTGCTCATCGGCGAGCCGGGCACGGGCAAGACGGCCATCGTCGAGGGACTTGCGCAGCGCATCGTCGCAGGCGACGTGCCTTCCAGCCTGAAGGACCGCGACATCGTGTCGCTCGACTTGGGCGCGATGATGGCGGGCGCGAAATACCGCGGCGAGTTCGAGGACCGCTTAAAGGCGGTGCTGCGCGAGGTGAAGCAGTCCGAGGGCAAGGTTATCTTGTTCATCGATGAGCTGCACACCATCGTGGGCGCCGGCTCCTCGGGCGACAGCACGCTCGATGCAGGCAATATGCTTAAGCCCGCGCTCGCGCGTGGTGAGCTGCATGCCATCGGCGCCACCACGCTCGACGAGTACCGCAAGTACGTCGAGAAGGACAAAGCGCTTGCCCGCCGTTTCCAGCCGGTCATGATCGGCGAGCCGACGGTGGAAGACACCATCGCCATCCTGCGCGGCTTGAAGGAGAAGTACGAGATCCATCACGGCGTGCGCATCACCGACGGCGCCATCGTTGCCGCGGCGGAGCTTTCCGATCGCTACATCTCCGACCGCTTCCTCCCCGACAAGGCGATCGACTTGATGGACGAGGCGGCGAGCCGCCTGCGCATCGAGATCGATTCGATGCCCGAAGAGGTCGACATGGCAGAGCGCAAGCTCACGCAGATGCAGATCGAGGAGCAGGCGCTCATGAAGGAGAGCGACGATGCCTCGAAGGAACGCCTGGAGGCGCTGCGCCGCGACATCGCGAACGCGCAAGAGGACCTCGACCGCCGCAAGGCCGAATGGCGCAACGAGAAAGACGTCATCGAGAACGTGCAGACGCTCAAGGCCGACCTGGAAAGCGCCCAGGCCGAAGAGGAGCGCGTCACGCGCGAGGGCGACCTTTCGCGCGCCTCCGAGCTGCGTTATTCCACCATCCCTGAGCTGCAGCAGCGCTTGAAGACGGCAGAGGAGACGCTTGTCGGCAAGCAGAAGGACGGCGCGATCTTGAAGGAGGAGGTGTCTGAAGACGAGATCGCCGAGGTGGTGTCTGCGTGGACGGGCATCCCGGTTCAGAAGATGATGCAGGGCGAGATGGAGAAGCTCGCCGACTTGGAAGACAAGCTGCATGAGCGCGTCGTCGGCCAGGACGAGGCCGTGCATGCGGTGGCGGGCGCCATTCGCCGCAACCGCGCGGGGCTTTCCGACCCGAACCGCCCGGTGGGCAGCTTCATGTTCTTGGGTCCCACGGGTGTTGGCAAGACCGAGCTCGCCAAGGCGCTCGCCGAGTACCTGTTCGATTCCGAGAAGGCCATGGTGCGCATCGACATGTCCGAGTACATGGAGAAGTTCAGCGTCCAGCGCCTGATCGGTGCCCCTCCGGGATACGTGGGTTACGACGAGGGCGGCCAGCTCACCGAGGCCGTGCGCCGCAAGCCCTATTCGGTCGTGCTGCTCGACGAGATCGAAAAGGCGCACCCGGACGTGTTCAACGTGCTTTTGCAGGTGCTCGATGATGGCCGCCTGACGGACGGCCAGGGCCGTGTGGTCAGCTTCAAGAACGCCATCATCATCATGACGAGCAACATCGCCAGCCAGGAGATTCGCGACTTCGCGAAGGAGAACGAGTCGATGGGCGAGATGATGGAAGGCATGTTGAAGGCCGACGTGGCCACCGCGTCGAAGAAGCTCGCCGAGTTTACGAACAGGATTCAGGATTCGCTGAGTGCCACGTTCAAGCCCGAGTTCCTGAACCGCATCGACGATATCATCACGTTCAAGCCGCTGTCGATCGAGTCGATGGAGCCTATCGTGAAGCTCCAGCTCGAAGACGTGCGCAAGCGCTTGGCCGACCGCCACGTGTCGCTCGACGTGACGCCCGCGGCGCTTGAGCATCTGTCAATCGACGGCTTCGACCCGGTGTATGGCGCTCGTCCGCTGAAGCGCCTGATCCAGCACGAAGTGGTCGACCGCATCGCCGACGCGGCTGTTCGCGGCAAGCTGCTTGACCGCAGCCATGTGCTGATCGACATCGACGACACCGCGGGGGACTACACCTGCCGCGTCGAGGCGCCGCTCGATTTGGACGCCGTGCCGGTGGAGTAAAGGCGAAGGCGAGCCCTTTTGCGAGGCTGTCGGGCTTTAGCTCGGAAGGCTGCCAGGTTCTTTGACCTGGCAGCCTTTTTGCGTTTGAGGGGGGAGATTGTGCCCGCTATGGGACAACCCATCGCGCCCGACGTGCCTTTTTCGGCAAATGTACTAGAATATGCCCCATGCAAAAGTCTTGGTCTGACATACGTGAATCCATCACGACGCCCCTCATGGGCTTCACGATCGTCGTGCTGTTCCTCGTGTGCTTTCTTCTTGCGATGGTGGTCCTGGTGAGCGTCGTTCGCGTGCTGATGGGGTAGCGTCATGTGGCAGAGGTTCTCGCTTTACGACCTGCGCGTCATCGGACATTACCTCGGTACGCTCACCCAGCTCTTCGCGGCGCTTATGGCGGTGCCGTTCTTAACGGCGCTCGTGTTCCAGGAATGGGAGCCCGCCGAGCGCTACTTGTTGGGCA
>CATXXF010000086.1 GCA_958403395.1 uncultured Collinsella sp. | reverse complement strand
GGCAGATGCCCGCGCAGCGTCGAGCGGTCCGGCGTTTATTAAAACGCCGGAACAAAGTTAGCCGTGGTACTCGCCGTTGTACTGGATGAGCGTCAGGTCCTCCACGCCATCGAGCGCGCGAATGGCGTCCGCATAGGGCATGTCAACGCCGTCCGAGAACACCTCCACGGCCATCTCAACCTTGTCACCGCGCATGGTCTTGGACTTCACCGTAAACTTGGTGCGCCCAAATGCACGCACGATATCGTCGCCGGCGGTCTGGCCCGTGTAGTGGATGACCATCATGTACACGCGCGCCTTGTCCTGGTGGCTCGCAAAGCCGGCAATCATCACCACAATCACCACTGCCGTAAGCCCCACGAGCGCGTACATGCCGGCGCCTGCCGTAATGCCTGTGGTAATGGCCCAAAAAAGATACAGCAGGTCGAGCGGGTCCTTGACCGCCGTACGATAGCGGACGATTGACAGAGCACCGACCATACCGAGCGAGATGACCACGTTGGTCGAAATCGCGAGCGTGACCATGCAGGTAAGCACGCACATGCCCACGAGTGTCACGGCAAAGCTGCGCGAATATACCACGCCGGTAAAAAAGCGCTTGTACACGTAATAGATCAGGATGCCCATGGCGAGCGCCACGAGCAGCGAAAGGCCAATCTTGGCAGGGTCGACCTGGCCAAACGCCTCCAAGACGGAGTTCTTAAAAAAGTCCCTGGTGCTCATGGTCTAAATATCCCCTCGGTTCTCAAAATCCGATTCCCAGTAATTAAATCCGCGCAGGTAGGCGGTCTTTTCGTAACACAGGCAGTACTTGGAGACCGCAGTAAGCTCGGCCGCTCCCGGCGGCACCATATCACGCACCAGCTGCGGGCAAAACTCCGTAAACTTGACCTCCATCACCAGCTTGCCGGGCTCCAGGACCGGCAGCGCGGGCAGCATCGAGTCAAAGATATCGAAGCTTCCCACCGCGGCACGCACGTTCATGTCAAACGTAATGCGCACAGTGCCCTCGTCCATCACCCACGGCTCGCGCTCGTAGTCCACAATAGTCCGCGGGCGCATCATGTTGCAGATGCACTCGATGTAGAAATCTCGGCAGAGCGGATAGGGGTTCCTCAGCAAAAAGTCGTAGTCGCCAGCCAGGATCTGCTCAAACTCGCCGCGCGTAAGTGGCGCATCCTCCTTGTAAATCCAGCTACCGTACTTCTTTTTGCGCTCGAGCTTAATCACCTTGTCGCTGCCGTTATAGATGCGCACGCGATACTTTTTGCGCATGAGAATACCGGCGTCTTTTTCCTCGTAGGCCGAGTTGCAGTAGTCGTCAAAATACAGGCTGCGAATGGTGTAACCACCCGCCCGTGCATGCTTGTCCAGCTTAAACACCGACGCCATGCGACAGGCAAGCGCAGCGTGCTCGCCCTCGTTAATGAGATATTTGAGCTCGTGGCGGTAACGCTCCTGCGTGGCACGCACAGGCGGGGCCGCCCAGCGCTCAAGCAGCGCGCTAGCCCTCCTCATACGTGTCCTCCACGACCTTACCGCCAGCTTGCACGTAAAAACACTTCATGCCGTAGTGCTTGCCGTCGTCGGTTACATAGTAGTCAAACGCATCTTGCGTATGGCCGTCGGAGTTGGCGGCACGCACGCGAACAAAATACTGGCCGGTATCGGGCGCATCGCAGGTCACCTCGGGAAGCAGCACGTCCTCGGCCTTAAAGACAACGTCGCTTATGGCATAGTCGCGCGCAAGCTCTACGGTGTAGCGAATGTCGCGCGCCTCAAAGTCGTAGGACGCATCCCAATTAATACGCAGCTTACCGTTATCGATCTGCGGCACGCCGATGTAGAACGGCATGGGCTTTTTAAAACTCTCGCGAAAGCTCTTGTAGTTCTCCTCGATCTCGGAGGGAATCGCCGCGGCGATCTGCTCGTATTGGTCCTTGGTGACAGGCAGATTGTCGATATCGGGCGAAGCAAAGACCAGGGATTCAGTCACCTCGCGGTAGTGTTTGATCATCTTGGTCAGGCGAGTCTCGGTCAAATACGAGCGCAAGTCCTTGACGGCACAGTCGAGTTCGCTGCGGAACGACTTGCTGCGCAACGCGCGGTTAAACAGCACGTTGCCCCAGTAGTTGCTTGCACCGCGCTCCCAGCTCGCGTAGTCCGAAAACCCGGCAAGAGAAAGCTCCAGCTTACGCAGCATGCCGTCGTTATCCCAATCCAGGATATACCAGACCTTGGAGTTAAGCGGGCTGTACAGATAGCAGTTACGGTTCTGCGTATCGCAGTTTCCCGTCAGAATCTGAAACGCCAGCCAATAGACCAGATTCTCGGTATCAAAGTAGGTATCGAGCACGTCATCGATCTTTTGCGATTCGTCGTTGAGTGCATCGAGCATCTCGATGAGCTTGGTGTGGTCCGAATCGCCCTTAATCTCGAGCATGCCCTCAAATTTAGCCTGGTTGTAGTCGGGATCGTCGGCGAGCTTAATGGTATCCTCGTAGCGATGGAAATCGAAGCTGTTCACCTTGTACAGGTGCCCGCTCTTATCCAGGCCATGTGCCTTAAGCGCCGTCTTGTTGAGCTGCTCCACCTGCGTAAACAGGCCGTAGTCCTCAAAGGTGTCGTTGGACTTTTCGGTCTGGTCGCACACCCAAAGATGCACAAACTGCGTGCGCAGGCCCATCATCTGGGGAATGCCGCGGATAAGGTCGTAGGCCATTTTGTTGCGAAAACGCATACCCTCGCCCATGTGCTTGTTGAGCGCAATCGCGCGCTGTTGGCGCCAGGTACCCTTGCCCTTTTTGAGCTCCACCTTGTAATTCTTTTGCGAGTTCATGCTCGATGTCTGACCTCGCACCTGCACGGTGGTGTTAGCGCCGGAATAATTTAGCCAAATATAGTCGGCCGAGATTGACCAATCCC
>CATXXF010000085.1 GCA_958403395.1 uncultured Collinsella sp. | reverse complement strand
CTCCTAAAACGAAAAGTGCCGGGGGACACCCCCGGCCACTTGGTAGAAGCAAATGCCTCCAAGGGATTTATACCACATGAGGTGTTTCGCATCAACGCCTTTGCAATGGGGGTGCGAGTTAAGTTTTGCGGGAAAAGCCGACCGGAAGCCTTGCCGGTGCGACGGGGATCGGGGCGCCATCGGCGCTGCGGATGACCGCATTCTAGCACGACCCGGCGCGGAAGCGCGCGCTGGACCTCATCGCCCAGGTGGACGCCTGGTGCGGCGGAGCCCAGCCCGACCCGCACGACTCGGGGCCGCGCGACAGGCTCTTGGCCAGGAACTTCTCGGCGGCCCTCTCCTCCCTCTTCGAGTAGAGCGCGGGGAACTTCGGCGCGACGAGCGGCCGCCCCTCGGCGATCGCGCACCTGACCAGGCACATCGCCTCGGCGCCCTTTCGCGACCACGACATGCCGCGCCCCTTCATCCTGGCTGCGCCGACATAGGCGTTCGTGCCCTCCATGGTGCCCATGGACTCTCTCGGGAACACGACGCAATCGGCGTTGTTCAGCATGTACCCGCGCAGGTCGCGCACCCTGTCGCGGCGCTTGGCGTCCTCGATCTTGGGCAAAACGCGCCCGCACATGCGGGCAAGCTGCAGCGGCCGGCCGCGGCGCGCGAGCCCCGCCGCCCACTCGCGGCGCGGCCCTTCGGGGAAGGCCCTGCAGACCTTCTGCATCACGTGGAACGGGTCGAGCGACCCCCTGACCCGGCACGGCTCCGGGGCCATCTCGGCTATGCGCCCGGGTCCGCACCACTTGCCGCCGTCGGCGCCGACCCACAGGGTTCCCACGTCATCCGGGTCGTACTCGGCGGACAGCATCGCCCAGACCTCGTCCCAGAAGCCTTGCGGCGGCAGATCGGCGCAGGTCAGGCGCAGGCCGCCCCTTTCGTAGCGGCCGGGCGCTACTTCCTTCTTGCCGGCGTAGAGCGCGGCCAGCTTCAGCTCGAACGACGCCGCCTTGCGCGCCTGCTCGTACAAAAAGCGCGGGAGCGCCTCGTCGCGGTGCTCGGGGCTCTGCAGGTGGACCCACAGGCCGTCGACCTCGAGGAACAGCGTCGGCTGGCTTATCCGCCCCGACGCCGGCGGCTCGCGGCGCCGCAGCAGCTCCGCGGCCCTGCGCACGCACCCCATCACCGCCACATGCGACACGCGGCAGCCGGTCTCGGCGAGGAAGGCGGCCGCCGTCTTGCGGTAGGATTCCTCGGCCGCGCGCCCTACCAGCCACAGAAACGCGCCGGGCGACAATCGCGACCGGGGCGGGATCGACAGCAGCTCGTCGAGCAGGGCGCGGCGCCTCCCGAATTCGTCGACGAACACGGTGCGCTCGAACTCGACCGGGCCGACGAGCGTGGCGAGCTTGCGCCTCGCCCTGTGGTGGGCCGACCAGCCGCGGGGCATGGATCCGCGCAGCGATTCGTCGAACTCGGCAAGGCAGGCCGCCATCACCCCCGCGAGCAGGGACTTCCCGTTCGAGGCGACGATCGACTCGAACGCTTCGAAGTCCTCGACCTTGAGCAATTCCGGCATGCAGTGGGCGCGGAGCGCCGCCACGGCGTCGGCGCGCGTGGTAAGATTCATCGCGAAGGGCCTTTCTCCCGCTTGCTTTGGCTTAGACACCCGCAAGCATACCGAAGGGCCCTTTTCCTTCGCTAGCAGATTTCTCGGCTGTTTTTCCTCAAAAACTTAACTCGCACGAGAGGGGTTCGGCTCGCCCGTCCGTTAAAAGGGGATAATATGAGTGAGAGTATTGCTACCGCTCAAAAGTTCGAGACCAAGAAACTTGTCGGCATTATCATCGCTGCGCTGATTTTCTTGTTCTTCCAGTTTGTTTGTCCGGTTCCCGAGGGCCTCGAACGAGTTGCGATGTCTGCTGCAGGCATCCTGATTTCCTGCATTATCTTATGGGTTACTGAGGCGATTCCGTTTATCGTGACGGTGGTCCTTATTTACTTCCTGATTCCGATGAGTGGAGTAATTCCCGTGTCGGATGTCTACACATCCGCTTCCATGCAGGTACCTATCTACTGCTTGTTCGTTTTCGCGGTTTCCGGCGCTGTCATGTCCACCCCCATTCCGATGCGAGTTGCAAAAGCTGCGCTGAGCTTTGCGGGGAACAACACCACGAAGCTTATTGTTGCTTTCGGTATGACGACGGGCATTCTTTCGATGTTCATCTCCGACCTGGCTGCAGCGGCTATTTTCATCGGAATCGGCTTGGCTATCGTCGAGGCGAACGGTGGTATCAAGGGCCAATCCGGCCTCGCTAAGGCTCTAACAGTTACGGTCGGCGCCTGCGCAGCTATCGGCGGTATCGGTACGCCGCTTGGCAATTCATTGAACATGCTGTCCATGTCGATGGTTAATCAGTTCATGGGTGTTCAGGTGACGTTCTTCAACTGGTGCGTCATTTGCGTGCCGCTCGCTATCGTTGGCTGCTTCCTGGCGAGCTTCTATGCAACTAAGGTGTTTAAGATTGAGCCGATAACCGACGAGGCAATCGAGGCTGTTTCCAAGCAGACCGCCGACTTCGGCAAGCTTTCTGCTCACGAGATCAAGCTCATCGTCTGGTTTGTTATCTGCTTTGGCCTGAACATGGCTAGCTCCTGGATTCCTTCCATCAACTCGATGATGGTGTGCTTCATCTTCACGTTCATCGCCTTTATTCCTGGTGTTAGCTTGCTCACCAAGGAGCAGTACCACAAGAGCATTGCCTGGGAGATCATCATGATGATCATCGGCGTTGGCATTGTCTCTACGGCGCTCGTGAAGACCGGCCTTGCAACGTGGTTTGTCAACACCGTCCTCGCCGGCGCTGTTGCTTGGCCCTTCCTCGTCGTCGTGTTCGTTATGTGCTTCATCACGTTCATTCTCCACATTGCCATTCCCGTTGGCCCTCCGTGCTGCTCGGTTGCTGTGCCTCTCCTGTGCGCGCTTGCTGCCATGACGGGCGTTAACCCCGCTATCATCGCTGCGATTGGCGGTGTCTATGGCGGCGTCACCACGGTTCTCCCCATCGACTCCATTCAGATGATTTGCTACGAAAAGGGCTGGATCTCGATGGGCGAATGGGTGAAGAAGGCTTGGGTTTCCACCTTCATCCTCGTAATACTCGGCACGTTCTATCTTCCCGCGATTACTGCTGTCCTCGGCTATTAATTCAAAGCGCCGAGCGTGGGTTAGGTAACGAAAGGGCTGGGCGGTCGAATTCGATTGCCCAGCTTGAAGGATTAATACAGGAATATCGCTGTGCGATTTGTTAGTCAGGAGGAGCTCAAATGGCAGTAACGATTGGCTCGGTGGTATTCATTGCGATCGGTCTCGCATTCTTAGCGGGCGGGTCGCTCCTCTATTCGAAGAAGAAGCGGCAGAAAAGCACAAGTGCTCGATTAGAGGAGATTTTTGCGGATTACAGCAAGCAGAT
>CATXXF010000084.1 GCA_958403395.1 uncultured Collinsella sp. | reverse complement strand
TGGTAGCGGTGACTGGATTCGAACCAGTGACGCCACGGGTATGAACCGTGTGCTCTAACCAACTGAGCTACACCGCCGGATGGAGCCTGCAACCAGACTTGAACTGGTGACCTCTTCGTTACCAACGAAGTGCTCTACCGACTGAGCTATACAGGCACTTGACGGGTGGGAGCTATAGGATTCGAACCTATGTAGGCAGAGCCAACGGGTTTACAGCCCGTCCCCATTAACCACTCGGGCAAACTCCCAATCGTTCAAGTATCCGCAGGTCCTTTGGTCTTTTGGACCGCCGCCCCCGCGAACGAAAAAGATAATACGATGCAACCTTGGGGGCTGTCAACGAAAACCTCTAGATACACGGCCCCGGGCGTATCTATATGCTTTTGACCTGCGGTTTTGCTGAGTTTGGATATGAAGGACGGTAAATTTGCATATAGCGGTGACATTTCCCGAGGTAACACTTTGGTGTAGTAGAGTACACCTTCAGAATCGAACTTCGATACCGGCTTAATTGCATCTATATATAGCTCGAGATCGGGCTTCCGCGGCAGATTCGAGCGTGGATTTTCTCCCGTTTGAAATCGAGCGTGGATAATCTCCCACTTTTGGCGTGTTTCTGAGGCCAAAGCGGCAGATTATCCACGCTCGGCCAGGATGATTGAGACCGGTCCGGCCTTTGTCTCGATCTGTAACAGTTAGAGAACATTTTCTCCCCTATCTGTTACATATCGAGATATTACGCAGAGACCCCCGCTTACGTCTCATTCTGTAACAGTTAGATAGGTTTTCCTCCCCCATCTGTTATAGATCGAGATGTTTTTCTGCTAGCACCTGGCATTGTCTCGATCTGTAACAGTTAGAAACGATTAAACCGTCTTGGTGTTACAGATTGAGACAAATTGGGGAACGAGACGGACGCCGAGCCTGATAACTCGCCAAAAAAAGAAACGGACTCTGTCCCATATAGAGACAGAGCCCGAAACTCTCATGGAGCCAGTGACAGGAATCGAACCTGCAACCCACTGATTACAAATCAGTTGCGCTACCGTTGCGCCACACTGGCACACTTGGCGCTTTCGCGCGAAGCCTGTTAAGAATAAAGGAATTACGGACGGGGCGCAACAGACCACACGGCGTTATACAAATATGCAAAATCCAGCAACAACAGGTACCAGGCCCGTTCATTTCTGTCGGTTCGCCCTCAATCTCAAAACCATTCGTCAGAACGAATAGTTTTAATTACAATTGCTATATATAAAACTATTCGTTCTGGCGAAGGGTTTCGCGATGCTTACTACCAAAGAAGCCGCCGAGCTGCTCGGCATCACCCCGCGCAGGGTGCAGGAGCTCATTAAGAACGGCGCGCTGACCGCCCGCAAGGCTTCTGGTGTATGGCTCATCGACAAAGACAGCATCGACACGCGGCTCCGCTCCGTGACCAAAACGGGGGGACGTCCCCGCCGCGGCCACGGTAAGAGCGAGATCGCATTCACCCTCATGAACCGCACGTACGAAGTCGCTCAGCTGGTCTACAGCACATCGCGAAAAGACTTTACCCACATCGGTGCCGACATCGATTACGCCCACGCCCCTATTGGAGTATTTGGCCCTAATAGTCCCATATCGCTCGACTCCTTCCGCATCTGGTGGCGCGGCCGCGGTATCCCGCTCGCACGCATTGGGCTAGCCTCCCTGCTTGCAGAAGCCGCAGTCGATGTTCCCGATGAACTCGTACAGCGAAATCTTGGCCTCTCCCTATCCGACCAGTATTGGATTAGACCCCAAAGTTCCGGCCTCGCCTGGGAAGATATTAATTTCTTCAATAATGCTTTTGATGACGTTTCGCTAACCATTGCACCCTTCGCCCCGGAGGGTAAGGCAGCCGCCGCAAAGCCCGACAACACCTCGGACGGCAATCTTCAAAAGTACTGGACATGCGAGGACGGGCGTCGAATTCTGCATAAGGCAGGAGCGCACCTGAACCAGGAACCTTATAACGAGCTGGTGGCGACCGCGCTCCACCGTCGCATCCTAAACGCCTGCGATTATGTGCCTTACTCGCTCGAGGGCACGGGCACTTCCGCCCTGAGCATATGCGATGTCTTCTTAACTGATGAAGAAGAGTATGTCCCTGCGTTCTATGTAAACCAGCACGCAAACGCAGATGAACGGCTAACCGACTACGAGCGATACGTAGCAAACTGCGAGGAGCTCGGGGTGACAGGCGTCAAGGATGCCCTTGACCGCATGATCGTATGTGACGACATCATCGCCAACTATGACCGCCATTGGCGTAACTTTGGCCTTGTGCGAAACGTCAACACGCAAGCCTGCAGACCTGCCCCCATCTTCGATTCGGGCTCATCACTCTGGTGCAACATATCGCTAGAGGAGCTTAGGGCGGGAGAGCACAGTTTTACCAGCGCACAATTTCATTCAAGTCCCGCCAAACAAATGTTGCTCGTCGAGGACATGGGCTGGTTTGACGGCGACAAACTCGAGGGCTTTGTCGACGAGGCGATCGAGATTCTGTCTAAAAACGATGCCCTAGCAGCGAGACTGCCTTATCTAAAAGAGGCGCTAACGTGGCGCCTCGAAAGAATGATCGACATCGCTGAATGGAGTTAGCGAGGCAGCATTGCCCCGCCAACTCCCCTACCGCCCGCGCAGGGCCTTAAGCTTTGCCAGGGCCTCGGGGCTCAGGCGGCTGCCCAGAGTCATCTTGATCTGCGGAGCTTCCTCTGCCTCGTGAACGTCGTTATCGATCTGTTTGATCTCGTCCACCAGCATACGGCTCGAGATGCGCGTAACACCCTTGCCCATGACGACGGCCTGGATCGTGCCGTCGCTCGACACCACGGAGCACGCGCGGCCTTCCTCGCGCGCCTCGATGCAGAGCTTCTGTACCACGGTATCGGCCGATACACCCGTCGGCGAGAACTCGATGCGCACGCCGCGGGCCGGCAGGTTGGGGCGCTCGCTGGAGATATTGCCCGCGCCGTCGAACACGATCACGGCCTCGTAGCGGCCCTGGGCAAAGGCGGCGACGTCGTTGATGAGGGCGGTGCGCGCCATATCGTGAACATCGCTGGAATACGGATCGTCGGAATGGTCGTAGACGAGCTTTTCGTAGCGTGGCGTGCAGTGGATCACGTTGTAGCCGTCGACCACCAGCAGCTCGGGCTTGTTGGAGTGCACCGTCGAGACTGGATCGGCGATGGCCTGCGCAAACGCATTGCCGCCCACGCCATAGGTCGCGGCCGAAACAATCGGCTTGGCCGAGCCCTCGCCAAAGCGCTTGGCCTTGGACTTGGCACGGTTCTTTTTGGACATGCGCTACTCCTCCCCCATGAGCTCGCCGGCGTTGCGGCGCAGCCACTCAAAGCAGAGGGCCGTAGTCGCCTGGGCCACGTTGAGGCTCTCGGTCATGCCGCGCTGGGGAAGCTTGGTCAAAAAGTCGCATTTCTCGAGTACCAGGCGCGAGATGCCGTC
>CATXXF010000083.1 GCA_958403395.1 uncultured Collinsella sp. | reverse complement strand
CACGTGCGACGGGCGACATTCATCTTCTCCTGGTCACGATTGCCGCAGTTGGGGCACTCCCACACCAGTTTGCCGTCATCCTCGACAATCTTGATCTCACCGTCATAGCCGCACACCTGGCAGTAGTCGCTCTTGGTGTTGAGCTCGGCGTACATGATGTTGTCGTAGATGTACTGCATCACGCGAATGACAGCCTTGAGGTTGTCCTGCATGTTGGGAACCTCAACGTAGGAGATGGCACCGCCCGGCGAAAGCTGCTGGAACATACCCTCGAACTTGAGCTTGTCGAATGCGTCGATCTCCTCGGACACGTGGACGTGGTAGCTGTTGGTGATGTAGCCCTTGTCCGTCACGCCCGGGATAATGCCAAAACGGCGCTGCAGGCACTTGGCGAACTTGTAGGTCGTCGACTCCAACGGCGTGCCGTACAGCGAGAAATCGATGTCGCTTGCAGCCTTCCACTCCGCGCACTTGTCGTTCATGCGCTGCATGACGGCCATGGCAAAGGGCGTGCCCTCCTTCTCGGTGTGGCTGTGGCCCGTCATGTACTTGACGCACTCATACAGGCCGGCATAACCCAGACTAATGGTGGAGTAACCGCCCACGAGCAGCTTGTCGATCGTCTCGCCCTTCTTCAGGCGGGCGAGGGCACCGTACTGCCAAAGAATCGGTGCGGCGTCAGAAAGCGTACCCATCAGACGTTCATGACGGCACAGCAGGGCGCGGTGGCACAGCTCAAGGCGCTCGTCGAAGATCTTCCAGAACTTGTCCATGTCCTGATGCGAGCTCAGCGCGACATCAGGCAGGTTGATGGTCACGACGCCCTGGTTAAAGCGACCATAGTACTTGGGCTTGTTCGGGTCGTAGTTCAGCGCGTTGGCAACGTTGTTAAAGCCGTTGCCCGAGCGGTCGGGCGTCAAGAAGCTGCGGCAGCCCATGCAGGTATAGCAGTCACCGTTGCCGGCGGTCTCGCCCTTCGACAGCTTGAGCTCGCGCATCTTCTTCTCGGAGATGTAGTCGGGAACCATACGCTTGGCAGTGCACTTGGCAGCCAGCTGGGTCAGGTAGAAGTACGGGGAATCCTCGTGAACGTTATCGTCCTCGAGTACATAGATGAGCTTGGGGAATGCCGGGGTAATCCAAACGCCGGCCTCGTTCTTAACGCCCTCGTAGCGCTGGCGAAGCGTCTCCTCCACAATCATGGCAAGGTCGTGCTTCTCCTGAGGCGTACGGGCCTCGTTAAGATACATAAAGACCGTCACGAACGGCGCCTGGCCATTGGTGGTCATAAGGGTCACGACCTGATACTGAATCGTCTGGACGCCGCGACGAATCTCATCGCGCAGGCGATCCTCAACAACCTCGCGGACCTTTTCGGGAGATGCGGAAACGCCGAGCTCCTCGAGCTCGCGGGCGACCTCGCCGCGAATCTTTTGACGGCTCACTTCGACGAACGGGGCAAGATGGGTCAGCGAAATCGACTGGCCACCGTACTGGGAGGAAGCAACCTGGGCGATGATCTGCGTCGCGATGTTGCAGGCGGTCGAGAAGCTGTGCGGCTTCTCAATCAGCGTACCCGAGATAACAGTACCGTTCTGGAGCATATCCTCCAGGTTCACCAGGTCGCAGTTATGCATGTGCTGGGCAAAGTAGTCCGAATCATGGAAGTGAATCAGACCCTCATTGTGGGCATCCACAATCTCCTGGGGCAGCAACACACGCTGAGTCAGGTCCTTGGAGATCTCGCCGGCCATGTAGTCACGCTGAACGGAATTGACGGTCGGGTTCTTGTTGGAGTTCTCCTGCTTGACCTCTTCGTTGTTGCACTCAATCAGCGACAGAATCTTGTCGTCGGTCGTGTTCTTCTGGCGCTTCAGGCTCTGAACATAGCGATAGATGATGTAATGGCGAGCGACCTCGTAGCAGTCGAGACGCATAATCTCGTCCTCGACCAGATCCTGAATCTCCTCGACCGACACGGTGTGGCCCGCGTTCTCGCATGCCTCGGCGACGTTTTGTGCCGCGTAAACCACCTGGCGGTCGGTAAGACGAGAGCTCTCCTCGACCTCCAAGTTTGCGGCGCGGATGGCATTGACGATCTTATCGATGTCAAAGACAACCTCGGTGCCGCTGCGCTTGATGATCTTCATCCTCTTGCCTCTTTCGCGTCGAAATCGTATTGCGCTTCAGAGCCAAACGATGCCCGGCAGGGCTTGCCCCTGTCTTGCGGCGCCGTCGCGCAATCTGTGTTTTCGAAAACCATAGGCCCTCATGCGGACAATCCTCGCAGCCAATCAAGGGGCTCGAAGATCCATCCAAATGGGGCGAATAAGGTCCTCGTTCTCTGTCCGCCATCTATCATACGACAAAGAGGCATCTATATCCTGTATTCTTTTTTTAGGTCAAACACAACATATAGTGTTTCAGCAGGTCAAAGCAATTAGTCATTTTGCAGACGCATTAATTATGAGGGGTTCTTGGCAAGTCGGTAAAACGTTACCAACACGGCTACCTGCATGGCAGTTATAAAACCCCCTTAGTCAAGCCGCTGACAAATCCTACCAAAACCAAGCCGCTCACGCCAAAAGAATCCAAAAGATTGTGCTTGACCAACATGTTGCGGTCACGATCGGCCAGGACGTATGCAATCTGCCGGCACCTCTATGGGATGCGAAGACCATCGCGTACAGACCTTGGATCAATATTTGGTGGCTTATTTGGCGGCGTGCTTGGTGGTAAAACAAAACAGCCCAGAGGACATAGCCTCTGAGCTGCGAACATTTGGTGGGCGTTAGAAGATTTGAACTTCTGACCTCTTCCGTGTCAGGGAAGCGCTCTCCCCCTGAGCTAAACGCCCAAATGGAGCGGACAACGGGGCTCGAACCCGCGACCCCAACCTTGGCAAGGTTGTGCTCTACCAACTGAGCCATGTCCGCTTACGAGGATTAATCTTACGTGATGCCCGCATCCTATGCAAGAACTTTTTTTAAAAAGTTTTGCAACGCCCTCGCGAACCTCGCGAAGACATCAGCCACCACGGAAGGCGCGGGCAAACGCAATCTCGCCGCAAGAGACCCCTACATCTCACCGAGCATGATCCAGGCAGAGCTGTCCTGCGTGAGCCTGCCGTCTGCAAGCGGTGATGAGGTGAGCAGGACCCTGCCCGCCGGCAGCTCCACGGGTGCTGCACCGAAGTTCGTCACACACGTCCAGCCGTTATCGCGGCGATAGGCGATGACGCCGCCCTCAGCGCCCTCGGCACCATCCGCAAGACCGGTGCGCCCGTCAAGATCGAGCCACGCAAGATCGTTGGCGCACCCGCGCAGCTTGCGCCGCAGCCAGAGGGCGTCACGATAGAGCGCAAGCATCGATGTCGGGTCCACTTCTTCCCTATCGGCAGCATAATCGGAAAACCATGCAGGCTGCGGCAGATGGGGCGCCGCATCGGCGTCTGCCGGCGAAAACCCAAACGATCCGCCATGCGCGGGATCGTCCGCCGCCACCCACGGCAGGGGCACACGACAGCCGTCGCGCCCCTTCTCACGCTTCGGTCCGTGCGTATTGGTCGCAGTAGGGTCTTCGAGTGCAGCCCACGGGATATCAGCCACCTCAAAAAGGCCGAGCTCCTCACCCTGATACACGTATGCCGAGCCCGGAAGCGCCAGTTCAAGCAAAAGGGCCGCCCGCGCGCGGCGCTCGCCGAG
>CATXXF010000082.1 GCA_958403395.1 uncultured Collinsella sp. | reverse complement strand
CCCGCGACCCCAACCTTGGCAAGGTTGTGCTCTACCAACTGAGCCATGTCCGCTTGCGGGTTATTAATTTACGCGAGTTGTCCAAAAGACGCAAGTACTTTTTTCAAAAAACTTGTCTGCCGTATGTTCTTAATAGCTAAACGCGCTAAAGCGATTGGCTAGGCACACGATTCCAACGCTCTGCTAAACAGCTTCACCATCTGCACGCGCGTGCCGGCGCCGTCCGTACGACGAGCAACCTCCACGTTATCGACAAGCATACGCATAAGCTTGATGCCACGGCCGCGCTCCTCAGATGCGACCGGCTCGCTCGTTTCATCGATAGAATAGCCGGCACCTCGATCAAGCACCTCAACCACAACGCGATCGCCATAGGCCTGAACCGTCAGGACGCACCCGATACCGCCCGCATGGTCATAGGCATTACCCAGCGCCTCCCCCGACGCCAATGCGACATCGTAGCGCTCGTCACGGCGCAACGGAAGCGATTCAAGGAGTTCAGCGATGCGATGTCGGTAGTATGGAAGATTCTCGATACCCTGACGGACCTCGACGCTCTTACTCCAGCGAGGCAGCTCCCCCACCGGAATGGCGGGAATCGACTCCCGCGCCGGGCCCGCGACATGAAGGATGTCGACAAGTCGGGCAATTTCCAAAAAGCGAACGACCTCATCGGAGGCGTTAACGAGCGAAAGCAGCCCCTCATGCCTCATAAGCTCTCTAGCACGTGTAAGCAAAAACGCCAAACCCGTCGAGTCGATAAAACCCACGGTCTGGCAATTGATGACAACACGACGCACGCCCCGGTCGATCAAATTATCCAACCGTCGGCGCAGTGCGGACACCGAGGCGATGTCGATATCGCCCGGTGGCGTCAAAACCGCTATGTCATTCCACTCATTCATACGACCATGGTTCCCCAAAAGAGCTCGCTCGATGCACACGTTTCTTCAACCGTAAGGATTTTGCCCGTCAGGCGTCGTGACCTACGATCGACCCCGTAAAAACTCAAGGGAGACCAGCGCGATGTCATCGTCCAGCGCCGACTCGGTAAAGCGATCAAGCTCGCCCAAGACCTTACCGCAGATTCCTGATACGCCCTCACTCGAGACAGAGAGCAGAAGGTCGCGAAGGCGCTGCTCGCCAAAGAAAGCACCCGAGCGATCACGTGCTTCGATTGTTCCGTCGGTATACATAAAAAGCATGTCACCAGGAGCGAACGTAAACACGCCCGTCTCGTACACCATGCTCTCAAAGGCACCGATTACGCCCGATTGGCATCCAAGGAGCTCCACTTCTCCCCCGCAGGTCTCGCCGCCGCCAAGCGGCGTCGACGACGGCCTAATGACCATAGTGGGAGGATGCCCCGCAGAGCAATAGGTTGCGCGACCCGCTTTAAGATCAATCTTGGCGATAAACGCCGTCACAAACGTCTCGACCCTCGAAAAGCCCATGAGCATGCTGTTGAGCGAGCGGGCCATGCGAGCAGGCCCCGCACCCTCCCAGGCATAGGCCGTCAGCGCTGTCTTGACGAGCGCCGACATCGACGCGGCCTCGATTCCCTTGCCGGATACATCGCCCAAAATCATAACGGCGCAATCGTCGGGAAGTCGGACAAGCGTATAGAAGTCACCGCCGACCAACGCAGAATTCGTTGCCGATAGATATACCGAATCGGTTGCAATGCCCGGAACGTCACCAAGCGAATTTCTCATGCCAATCTGAAGCGTCTGAGCGATATGACGCTCTTCGCGCTTTTGAGACTCGCCTTCATAGATCAGCTCAAAGTCATGCGCCAGATGCACCAGGTAGTCGTATTCAAGGTCGTCAATTGGTTCTTGGCTGCCATCGCGGAGCAGCAAAGCGCGCCTCGTCGGCCCCTTGGCGATATCAGCGGGAACGATCGCATCGTTGCTTCGTTTGCCATCCGCTTCCGAGTGGTAGCGCCCCGCTTCGATGCCGGAGTCGACATAAAGCCCCTGACATGGTAGGCCATGGGCCCTCAACCATGCACCCATAGACGTGGATTCGTCCACACGCGTAAGGCGCACGTGCTTAAGGTCGTCAGCGTTCGTCCCGCCCAACACCGATGTCTCAAACCCGTCGGGGGCTGCCCCCAGGCGCGCTGCTGGCGCCGTGACAGAAAAGAAGAGTGACTCCGGATCGTCCGGCAGCGCCACACGACTGCCGCCCTCAAAATCGATGACATAAGTTTCGAGGCCCGCATCATACTCCACGGGGCAGAAATGACAATTGAGCACCGTGCAGATTTCCGTCGACACCGCTCGCGAGACGGCAACGGGATCATCGAGATAGGTAAACAGTTCGTCGCGCAGCAAATTGAGCGAGCGGCCGAGCTCCGCCGTGCGGCGCGAACGTAAGCTCGACGCCATGCCGACCAGCTGAATAGACAGGTAATCGCAGATGACCTCGAGCACGTTCACGTCATAGGCAAGTGGCGCCTGGGGGCGTTTCCAGCCAACTTCCAACACGCCAAGGACCTGCGTGCCGTAAAACACGGGAAGACAGATCTCGCTGCGATACGGGGGCATATCCTGCACGCGCAGCAAGTGCTTGGAACGATTGTCCAAATCCATGAACAGACCCGAAGCAACCCGGTCGCCCTCAAGGTCCTGCTGGATCGACAGGCGACAGGCACGCGACTCGCGAAGTACGTAGGTCGGAATGCCCGCGCCGTACGGCATAAACTCGGGCAGATAGCTGTCCTCAAGCTCCTTAGAAACACCACGGAGCTTAAAGCCGCCGCTCTCGGAAAAATAGATAGCCGCACCGGAGGCATCGAGCGTTCCAACGAGCTGATTCATAACGGTATCGAGCAAGCTGGGGAGCTCATCGGAGCCCACGGTACTCATAATGACCGAAAGGGTACCCGAAAGGCGTTTATTCGCCACCCTAAGCTCCGATAACGCACGTTTGAGCTGACGATCGTGGGAATACTGCTCTTCGATGCTGTGAAGCGCCACCAGGACACGCGGTGCACGACGTCCAAAGATACGCGGAGGCGTAACGGAACCCGCGCGAACCAAGACGGGAATAAAAGATCCGTCGCTCAGCTTGAGCATCAGCTCGCTCTCGGAGCCATCGGTCTCAAACGGCAGACGATGTTCGGTCGCGCGCTCAAAGGCAGACGAGTACAGAACGTCTTTAACATCTCCGCCGATTACGTCGGAACGTTCCTCGCACATCAGGTCGAGCAAACGGTTATTCACATGCAGAATGGTTCCGTCGAGCTCACAGATGATGACAGCATCGCTCGTGATCTCGACCAGTTGGGCAACGTCTGCCCACTCGTTGCGCTCAAGCGTTTCCATCGTGGACCTCACCGTCTATCGGTAACAAAAAAGCCTCCGAAGAGGCTTCTCAAATGCGATGGTGTCGGAGGCGGGACTTGAACCCGCATGACCAAAAAGCGGTCACTAGCACCTCAAGCTAGCGCGTCTGCCAATTCCGCCACTCCGACATGCTATGTTGTTGATTCGCGGTTCGTTTTGTTGGACCCGCGCGTTCAACGAGGAAGATAATAACCTATGATTCGAGAACTGTGCAAGCACTTTTTTCAAAAAAGTTTACGAATTTGTAAATGCGCAGGTAAACTGACCTGTTCGGGCCGGAATGAGGTTGCTTTCCAACGCGTCCTCGGGCATGCGGCATTATTTTGCTCCGCGCTTCGCGCTACAAAATAATGCCGCCCCCTGCGGAATGCGTTGGAAAGCAACCTCATTCCGGCCCTAGGGGTATGTACTCCGTGCACAGTT
>CATXXF010000081.1 GCA_958403395.1 uncultured Collinsella sp. | reverse complement strand
TACATCGGACTCCCTCCTGGACCCGAATTGGGTCCGAGATTTTGTCCGAGGTCCCAACTTTCCCAATGGGACCTCGCTGGAAACTGTGTCCCAGAATTTCGGCTCGAAACGGGACACGGTTTCCCAAACGACCCCGTTCCGGAAACTACATCCCGGAATCGGCGCTCGAACTGGGATGCACTTTCCCAATCGAGCCCCATGGGAAACTGCGTCCCACTTTGGGGGGCGCTCTTTAATGACTAGTTACCTTTGTGGAAGAGGTTTTTGATAACGGAGGGGATGCTCTTGGCGCCCTTGGCAGTCACATCGATAAAGTCGGGCGAACGCACGAGCTTATCCTCGTCGACGTACTTGCGGACAGCACGAAGCGTCTCTTTGTCGTCGCGCGTCGAAAACGTAAAGTGACCGTTGTCCTTGGTGAAGATGGCAAAACGCGTGATCTTCTTGGTGCCGCGTAAAACCTCGGCGGCAATATAGTCGACCTCGTCCCACGGGATTTGAATATAATCCTCGGGATTGCGCTCGTTGTAATACTCGAACGCCTTATTGCCCACCATCACGTTACCGTGGCTGGTAAGCCCCATCAGGCAGGTTGCCGGCGTTGCCAGATCGACCGTGCTGTTCTGAGATTGCGCCATGCGCGCCTCGCCCTCCAAATAAAACAATCGGACCGCATCCAGTGTACCCACCGGGTGCGGTCCGTTTCAATGGCTCAAAAGCCCTTGCCTAGCAATTCTCGGTCTTAAGCCGAAGCGTGCTTACATGAAGCCGCAGAAGCGACCGATGATGCCGACGGCGAAGAGAGCCAGGATGATGACGATCGGGCTGACCTTCTTCTTGAGGAGCTTGCAGACCAGCAGGGTCAGGCACACGGCGGCAAGGCCGGGGATGAGCTGATCGAGGTTGGCCTGAAGCGTGGTGACCTTCATCTGATCAAGGGCGGTAGCACCGACGGAGTTGTACATCGTCAGCGCTTCCTTGATACCCTCGGAACCGGAGGGCAGGCTAGCCCAGTCGATAAAGGCGCCAGCAGACTGCTTGACCGTGGAGACGATCGGGGTGAAGGAAATGGACACCCAGCGCTCGACCAGGGCGCCGATGATGAACATACCCAGGATGGAAGCACCCTCGGTGACCTTGCCCATCAGACCACCGGAGAGGTCCTTGGCGATGGAGGAGCCGACCTTGTAGCCAAACTCCTGCGTGTACCACAGGAAAGCGTAACGGATGATGTTCCACGCGAAGAAGAACAGCAGCGGACCGACGATGCTGCCGGACATGGCCAGGGAAGCGCCCAGAGCGCCCAGAATCGGGCGAAGGGTGAACCAGAAGACGGGGTCGCCGACGCCGGCGAGCGGGCCCATCATACCGACTTTGACGCCCTGAATGGCGACGTCGTCAATCGGGGCACCGTTGGCGCGCTCCTCCTCGAGAGCGAGGGTAACGCCAATGACGGGGGCGGAAACGTAGGGGTGGGTGTTATAGAACTCCAGGTGGCGCTTAAGAGCGGCAATCTGGTCATCCTTGCTGGTGTAGAGCTTCTTGATCGCAGGGATCATTGCGAAGCACCAGCCGCCGTTCTGCATACGCTCGTAGTTCCACGAGCCCTGAAGGAACTGATGACGGAAGCAAACCTTCTTGCGGTCAGCCTTGGTGAGCTGAATCTTGTTCTCTGCCATATGTATCACTCCCCTCCTACTCGTAATCGTTCAGAATGTCGCCGAGCGGGTCGCCGGAGCCACCGCCCATGCCGCCACCCTGCTTGGCCAGATCCTTA
Organism: uncultured Collinsella sp.; assembly: GCA_958403395.1. GTDB lineage: Bacteria > Actinomycetota > Coriobacteriia > Coriobacteriales > Coriobacteriaceae > Collinsella. Next base: position 2,010 of record CATXXF010000081.1, on the reverse strand, counting down.
AGGCCAAGGTAGATGAGGGCAAGAGAGATGCCGATGAGACCAAGGGCGATCAGCGTGAGCTGAGGGATGGCAGCAAGGACAAAGCCGAGGACGAAGAACGGCCAGGTCTCCTTGGTGGCCATCATGTTGATGACCATGGCGTAACCGACGGAAGCGACCATGCCGCCGCCGACAGCCATGCCGCCGGACAGCCAGTCGGGCATAGCGTTAAGCGCGTTGGTAACGGCCTCGGCCGGGATGACGCACAGAAGCACTGCCGGGATGGCGATACGAAGGCCCTGCATGAGGATGGCAGCATACTGCCAGCGCTCGATGCCGGAGAAGTCGCCCTTCTCGGCGCAACCGTCCATGGCGTGAGCAATAGCGGTAGCAATGGTACGGCAGATCATGGTCAGGAACAGACCAGCGACCGACAGCGGGACGGCGACGGCGATAGCGGTGGTAACGGCCTTGGCCGAATCGGTGGCGCCACCGTTGAGGGCGAGCACCATGATGATCGAAGAAGCGACCGAGGCCAGAGCGGCGTCAGGCGCGACGGCGGCGCCGACGTTAGCCCAGCCAAGGGCCATCATCTGGAGCGAACCGCCCAGGAGGATGCCCTCCTGAAGGTGACCGGTTACGAGACCGATAAGCGTGCATGCCACGAGCGGCTGATGGAACTGGAACTCATCCAGAATGCCTTCCATACCGGCAAGCAACGCGACAATCGCAACAAGCAGAATAGTGATTGCAGACATGTATCGGACCCTCCTTTACTATGCTTGAGCGGCCAGTTCGGCCTTAGCTTTATTCAACATGGCGTCGAGATCCTCGGAGGAATCCGAAGGAACCTTGCGGACCTCGAACTTGACGCCCTTGGCCTTAAGGGCCTCGAGAGTCTTGACGTCGTCATCGCCCATAGCGACGGCGTTGGTGACGACGACCTTGCCCTTGGAGTGAGCCATGGAACCGATGTTGACTTCCTTGATGTCGACGCCGGCCTCGATGGCCTTGAGCAGATCCTGCGGGTTCTCAAAGAGCAGCATGGCCTTGGTGTCACCAAAGCGCGTGTCCTTGACGACCTCGGCCATCTTCTTGATGGGCACGACGTTGGCATGGACTCCCGGAGGGGCAGCCTGCTCGATCATGGTCTTGCGGAGCTCGTCGTGAGCAACGCCGTCGGAAACCACGATGATGCGGTTGGGGTTGATCTGCTTGGTCCACGTGGTGGCCACCTGACCATGAAGCAGACGGGTGTCGATACGGACGTGGGCGATCTTGATGTGCCCGTCGCCGATGACCGTTCCCGGAGGGATGGCGCCTGCAGGAGCAGCAGCGGCCGCAGCCGGCTTCTTCTCCTCGGGCTCCAGAGACTCGGGCTTGACGCGCACGCCAGCCTTAGCCTCAGTCACGAGATGTTTTGCGATCGCATGTGCAGTGTTCTTTGCGTCAAAGCGCTGCGAATATGCCTCGATGAGCATAGGCAGGTTGACACCGGTGACGATAGCCCAGGAATCGTGGCCCTCGATGAGCCCGCTGATCTGGTTGAACGGCGTGCCGCCCCACAGATCAACGAGGAAGAGTACCTGCTCCTGGTCGTCGAAGGAAGCGACTGCTTCCTCGACCTTAGCACGGAAGTCGTCGGGGCCCATGCTCGGCTCGAGCGAGACCACGGCAACAGACGGCTGATCGCCAAAGACCATCGAGCCTGTCTGCTTGATTCCAGCTGCCAAGTCCCCGTGGCTAGCAAGAACAATACTTACCATCACATAACCTCCTTTTTGTCTACGTATTTCCTACACGACATGAAAGGAGTATACCTGTTTGGATTGTGGAATTATAGCTAAATTCGCAAAAGGTTGGATTATTTGTTTAAACGTCTAAGTTTGTTACAAATTGGTTACGTTGCTGCTTTTCGACTCATTACCCGCCAAAGCGTTGCTCATCAAGCCATGTACTTTACAGATACAAGCAGGCTGTTAGCGCCGGGCGATTTTAGCCGCTAATAGTCAAACTATTTTGACCAATCCC
>CATXXF010000080.1 GCA_958403395.1 uncultured Collinsella sp. | reverse complement strand
TTCTCGTCCAAGTGGAGATACGCCTCGACCTCGCCGAGCCGGTCCGCGAACGCGTCCAGCTCGGCGGGCGTTACCTCTAAAGCCTCAGCCATTAACGATTCCTGCCGTGGCAGTACTTAAACTTCTTGCCGCTACCGCAGGGGCACGGGTCGTTGCGGCCCACGTTGACGTACGGATCGTCGCTCTCGGACTTGCGATAGGTCGTCACCTTGCCACCGTTGTTAACGGCAGCCGGACCACCCTGGACAGCCGTGCGGGCCTGCACCTGCGCCTGCTTGCGCAGCACCGAGTCGCCGTTGTCACCATCGACCTCGGCAGGACCGGAGAAGCGCGCACCCTCGAGCGCGGGCTCCTCCTTGTGCTCCATGGCACGCGGGGCAGCCTTGATCTCGATACGCAGAACCGTGCGTAGGTAATCCTCGTACATGGTGTCGACGAGCATCTGGAACGCGCCGTAGGCCTCGGTCTTGTACTCAACCAGCGGGTCGCGCTGGCCAAAGCCGCGCAGGCCGATGCCGGTCTTGAGGTAGTCCATCTCCTGCAGATAGTTCATCCAGCGGGTATCGATGACGCGCAGCATGACCTGGGTATTGAGCTCGCGCATCAGGTCCTCGCCCAGACGCTCGGCCTTCATGTTGTAGCACTTCTCAACATAGGCCAAGACATCGGCAGCCAGGGCTTCAAAGTCCTCGTCGGGGAACTGAGGGGTATCGATATGCCCGGTCAGCTCGACGACCCACTTGCGCAGGCCCTCCAGGTCGCGCTCGCCATCGTGGCTGTCCTTGGTGCAGAACTCCTGCACGCAACGGTAGACGGTATCGTGCATGACCTCGGTGATGTGGTCGGTCAGGTCCTTGCCGTCCAGAATCTTATTGCGCTCGGCGTAGATGACCTGGCGCTGCTTGTTCATGACGTCGTCGTACTCAAGGACGCTCTTACGCATGGAGAAGTTGATGCTCTCGACCTTGTGCTGGGCGCTCTCGACGGCCTTGGAGATGATCTTGTGCTGGATGGGCATGTCGTCGCCCATGTCGGCCGTGACCATCATCTTGGAGACGCGGTCCATCTTGTCGCCGCCGAACAGGCGCATGAGGTCGTCCTCGAGCGACAGGTAGAACTGGGTCTCGCCCGGATCGCCCTGACGGCCGGAGCGGCCGCGCAGCTGGTTGTCGATACGACGGGACTCGTGGCGCTCGGTGCCGATGACGGTCAGGCCGCCGGCGGCAAGCACGCGCTCGCGCTCGGCCTTGCAGGTCTCCTTGGCCTCGGCGTTAAACTGCTCGAGCTGCTCGGGCGTCACGTCCTCCATGGTCAGGCCCTCGTACTCCAGGCGCTCGCGCACCAGCTCGTCGGGATTGCCGCCCAGCAGGATGTCGGTACCACGACCGGCCATGTTGGTGGCGATGGTCACGGCGCCGTAGCGTCCGGCCTGGGCCACGATGTGGGCCTCGCGCTCATGGTGCTTGGCGTTGAGGACCTCGTGTGCGATGCCGCGCTTGGTAAGGGCGGCGGACAGCTTCTCGGAACTCTCGATGGAGACGGTGCCCACCAGGACCGGCTGGCCCTTGGCGTGACGCTGCTCGACATCGTCAGCGACGGCGTTGTACTTGGCCTGGATGGTGCGGTACACCAGGTCCTCGTGGTCCACGCGCTGCACGGGCTTGTTAGAGGGGATAACCTCGACGGGCAGCTTGTAGATCTCGCGGAACTCGGCATCCTCGGTAAGTGCCGTGCCGGTCATGCCGGAGAGCTTGTCATACAGACGGAAGTAGTTCTGCAGGGTGATGGTGGCCAGGGTCTGGTTCTCCTCGCGTACGAGCACGCCCTCTTTGGCCTCGATGGCCTGGTGCAGGCCCTCAGAATAGCGGCGGCCCTCCATGATGCGGCCGGTGAACTCGTCGACGATCTTGACCTCGCCGTTGGTGACCACATACTGCTTGTCGCGGTGGAACATGTACTGGGCCTTCAGCGCCTGCTGCAGGTGGTTGACCAGCTGGCCGGAGAGATCGGCATAGATGTCATCGATGCCCAGGCGGCGCTCGATCTTCTTAAGACCGCGCTCGGTGGCGGCAATGGTGTGCTTGGCCTCGTCCATGACGTAGTCGCCCGTGGGTTCAACGTCCTCGGTGGCGGTGAGCATGTCGTGCGACACGTCCTCGCCGCGCTCAAGGCCACGCACGGCACGCGCGAAGTCCTTGTAGGTACTGGCGGACTTGGTGCCAGCGCCCGAGATGATCAGCGGCGTTCTGGCCTCATCGATCAGGATGGAGTCAACCTCGTCGACGATGGCGTAGTTGTGACCGCGCTGCACGCGCTGCTCGGGACGGGTAACCATGTTGTCGCGCAGGTAATCAAAGCCGAACTCGGAGTTGGTGCCGTAGGTGACGTCGGCCTGGTAGGCCGGGCGCTTGAGCTCGAGCGGCATGTTGTTCTGGAGCAGACCGACGGTCATGCCCAGGTACTTATAGATGCGGCCCATCCACTCGGAGTCGCGCTTGGCAAGGTAATCGTTGACAGTAACGACGTGCACGCCCTTGCCGGCAATAGCGTTGAGATAGCCGGCCAACGTGGAGACGAGGGTCTTACCTTCGCCGGTCTTCATCTCGGCAATATGACCCTCATGAAGCGCCATGGCGCCGATGAGCTGCACGTCAAAGTGGCGCATACCCATGGTGCGCTTGGAAGCCTCACGCACGGTGGCAAAGGCCTCGGGGAGCATGTCGTCGAGCGACTCGCCGTTGGCGTAACGCTCGCGGAACTTATCGGTCTGGCCGCGGAGTTCCTCCTCGGTCATCTTCTCAAACTGGGGCTCAAGACCGTTGATCTGGTCGACGATCTTGTAGTAGCGCTTAAGGTCCTTATCGGATCCAAAGGACAGCAGCTTTGACATGAATCCCATGTGGTTTTCCTTTTTGGCCATCGCCCACGCCGTGCAGCTGCGGGCGAGTTAAACACAGATGATTGTACTTTAGCCAAACAAGGCGCGGCCTATACGGTCGACCTCGACCGCCACGTAATAACTACGACCAACCTGCCAAAAAGGGACAGGTTTATTTTGGCAGGTTTTATCTGGGCAAACGCCGCCTCTCTGCCATTTGGTGCAATGGGGGCAGGTTGGTTTGCACCAATAAAAAGAAAAGGACCGCGCACCCAAACGGATGCACGGCCCTTATGCCATGAATGCGAGCGATTCCGCGGCGAGCTATTTACTCAGCAGCCTCGGTGGTCTCAGCCTCGGCAGCGGCCTCCTCGACGGGAGCCTCTGCGGGAGCCTCGGCGGCCTGCTTGGCAGCCTCCTCGGCGAACTTAGCGGCACGCTTAGCCTTCTCGGCAGCCTTAGCCTCAGCGGCGGCCTTGCGAGCGGCCTCGGCCTCAGCAGCCTTGGCGGCCTTGGCAGCCTTGGCCTCCTCAGCCTTCTTGAGCTGGGCGGCAGCGGCGCCACCGAACTTGTCGGCGAAGCGCTGGACGCGTCCACCGGTGTCGACGAACTTCTGCTGGCCGGTGTAGAACGGGTGGCACTCGTTGCAAAGCTCGACCTTCATCTCGGACACGGTAGCGTGCGTCTTGAAGGTGTTGCCGCAGGAGCACGTCACCGTGCACTCGACATACTGGGGATGGATACCCTGCTTCATGGTAGGACTCCTTATTGGTCAGGCGCTGGTTACCGATCAGCGCATAAGGCGTCTTGGTTTCCGACCAAGACAACAAACTCGGCTATGGTACCACGGCGCCGCGTGTCCCACAAAAGGTTCACGGTCTTTTCGGAACGACACGAATCTGACCCATCGAAACACATCTCCACCGTTCCTTCAACTGGGAAAATGCCGTCCCCGGGGCCTGAGAAGGGCCCCGGGGACGTTCGACTGACTGCGGGAACGGCCTTTCCGCTCAATGTGTTCGGCTGAGATCGGAAATCAACCAAACTGAACTAGGTTCAGTTGACATGGTTAAAAACGAGGGGCGACGCTTTTGCGTCAC
>CATXXF010000079.1 GCA_958403395.1 uncultured Collinsella sp. | reverse complement strand
CGAGCGTGTCCCTGAACCCGCTCGACCGGAAGGCCAAGCTCAAGGCCCTGCGCGAATCCTGGGCGAAGACCTGTAACGCGCGGCTGGACGAGACCGCGAGAATCGACCACAGGAGCCTCGAGGACCAGGGCAGCGACCTCGAACCCACCATCCACGAGGGCTACGCGGCCAGGGCCATCGAACGGGCCGGGGGCGTCAGCGAGAGGTGCGAGGCCAACCGTGAGATCAGGCGCAGCAACGGCCTGCTGACCGCCATCCGCACCGAACTCGGCCGGATATTCGACCGCCTGGGCGAGCTGTTCGCCGCCAAGATCAGGCAGCTGCGCCAACGCCAGGCGAGGCCGGAACCGGCCAGGGAGCCGAACTGGCGCTACTTCGAGGGCGACGCGCGCCGCCAGCTCGAAGCCGACAGGGCCGACCACACGGCAGCGATCCGTGGAAAACTCATGGGAGCCAAGGCCGACGTGAGGAACCGCGAGGAGTGGTGGAGGAGCCACGGCACCGAGGAGTTTGAGGCCGCCAAGCAGATCATCGACGTGGCGCGAGCCGCCTCGCGCGAGGCCAGGGACGCGAACGTCTTCAAGCGCGGCAGGCTGCTGCGGAACGCCGAACAGGTGGCCGGGGAGCAGTCCGAGAAGCTGCGCGGGGCGGTGCCATGGCTCGAAGACACCGACATCCCGAGCGACTGGGACCAGGCCAACAGGTTCCGCATGAGGGCCACCAAGGCCATCCACGACCACGACATGCAGCCGAGGACCGGCCTCGTGGACGAACTGGAGAGGCGGCTCGAACAGGCCGAGCGGGCCGAGGGCGAGAAGCCAAGCCCCGAACAGGTGAAGGCCCTCGCACTGCGCATGGCCGAACAGCGTGAACGGGCGGCGGAGGACCCGACGCAGGACATGAACCGACCCGAGCCGTCCGGTGACGAGCCGTTGGACCTGAGCGAGCCCGAGGACCTGGGGGAGGGCGGCCCGTTCGAGGAGCGAAGCGCCCCCAGGACCAAGGCCGACCTGCTCAGGGAGATCAGGCAGCGCGCAGACAGGCGCACAGGCCAGCAGGAGGCCGAACAGCGGCAGATCGACCCATGGCAGGCGCAACCGCCCCAGAGGCGCGGACACGGCCGCTAGAACAGCCTTCCGGCGTTTTGCGCATGATGTTCGCGGTTGCGCTCGTCATAGGCGCACACCGGGCACGAAACGGGATCGACGGCCCCCTCCAGATGGGCGCGCGCCTGACCCACGTCGAACAGCTCCGACGTCATCCACACGTTGCCCCAGCCCCTGACCTCGATCCACCGGGCCTCCACGTCCTCACGCGGGCTCTCCCGCCGTTCCGCGGGCCTCGCCGGGGCCTCGCGACGCCTACGGCGCTCCACGGCCCTGGCCTGCGCCACCGTGGGCACGCTCGTCCGGTTCGGGAACACCGTCACCCGCTGCGGCCCCAACGTGATCCTGCACGGATACACCTCCACGACCTCGGCCACAGCATCCTTGAAATTCTGCTTGAACTTCCACAGCTCTTTGGTATCGCTGCCGAACTGCCGGTAAAGCTGCTGCCAGGTGATCGTGACCGGCTCGTGCAGGTTGTAGACGCGCTTGGTCAGCCACCAGTACACGTCGATGGCCATCGGCTTGCGGAGCCTGGCGATCACCTTGAGATCAACCGGCACGGGATGATCCCGCAACATGTCCACGTATCGCTGACTCAATTGCACCCAGTTTTCGAACAGGCCGTGCGACTGTGGTTCGTTCCGCAGCCAATCGATCTGGTATTTCTCCGCGACCGTGAAGTTCACGCCCTGGCTGGTGTTCTCGGTGTTGTTACTGATGATGTACACGCATTTGAACAACCTCTCCAGCTGGGGCTTGATGGACTTAAGCTGCCGGCCACCGACCTGCACGCCGATGAGGCGCAGGAACTCGCGGAACGTGGTGCCCAGATGCAGCGTGTTCGTCTCCGGGTCGAAGCACGGGTCGTTCGTTTTGATCATCGTGCACGCCCACAACTCGAACAGGCGCGGATACTTGCCATAGGGCAGATAGTCGGCGCCGGACACGTAGCGCACGACCAGGCTGCCGTTGCGCCGCTCGATCTCCTTGACGCCATCCTTGGGCCTCCTGTAGGGCAGGGAGACCTGCGCGGCGATCTTCGAGATGAAGCCGTGAGACATCCACGGCTCGTCCTCCGGGAGCGTCAAATCCTTGGAACGGGTATCATCATCCATTGCTAATCACGGTCCTTTCGTGGTTGCCACGCCCCCGGAGATTGCCGTCTCGCGGGGGCATTTTCATGCCAAAATCCAGTGTGTACTTTAAGTAGGAGTATAGCATGAAGCCCGTGTACTTTAGGTAGACAGAGGGGCTTTAGGTAGGTTTTGAGGGGCTTTAGGTAGGTTTTGAGGGGCTTTAGGTAGGCGAATGTGCCCTCAGCCCTTGTGGGAGTAGGGCTGAGCGGGGGTCCCAGCTAGACAGGTATACAGATACTTATAGGCGAAGAAGAAAAAACAACGGAACCCGAGAATGTGGATAACTGCCGTGGACTTTCGTTCCCCTTTTGTACTAAGTTCGTTCCCCTTTTGTACTAAGTACCGTCCGAAACCCGTTGGGAGAGTAGGGCTGCGGAGGGCCTAAAAGAATGTAAAAAGATTTTAAAAGATTTAAAAAGGGCGCACGGCGCCTTTTTTCGGACGTCAGATCAGGCCATCGGAGGGCGTCTGGGCGGTCCTGCGTTCGGGGTTGACCGGCTCGTATGAGGGCGGCTGGTATCCGTCCGGCCCGTGGTTCTCCCATGGGTCGTCGTCCTCGCCGTCCCTTTTGCGCCATTCCTCGCTCAGCGCCTCGTAGACGAGGTCCTGGAGGTTCCAGTTCATGCCATCGCTGGTCCTGACGTTGTGTTCCAGGGCCTTGGCGACGGTGGCCCTGAGGTCCTCGCGGCTCGTGTAGTTGTCCATCACGTCGGTGGAGCACATGGCTTCCACCAGGGAGCCGAGCTGCACGAGGCGGGCGATGTGTTCCTTGGCCCTCTCGTCGCCTCCCTCGAAGCCGGCGGCCGACTCGGCCATCGCGCCGACCTCGATCAGGCGCTTGGTTCGGGCCTTGCGTTCGCGTTCCCTGCGCCGCGCCTTGAGGTCGTCCTCGCGGGCCTTGAGCTGGGCCTGCCTCTCCTGCAGGGACTTGATCTGCTCATCCAGGCTCTTCACCATCGAAACGGCTCCTTACATGGTCTGCATCATCCGTATGGTGATATGATTCTACCAGCAAGGAAATCCCTAATCAAAGATTAGGGCGCACTTACATGCAACCTGAGGTTGCATTTTCCGTAAGCGCGCCCTCCGGGGGCCACGGGCCTTGCCCTTTGGATTCCCACCCTTCCGGGGGAGCCTCCCGGCAGGCCCAGCGGGTGCTCGCCGCACCCCTGGGAACCCCTTGCCGCAGGGCCGCCGCCCCGCACCCCGCCGCCCTGGCCGATCACGAAAGGAGCCGAAGCCGATGGCGATCTACCATCTGTCCGTCTCCAACGTGAGCCGCGCGAGCGGTTCCAGGGCCACGGCCACGCTCTCGTACATCACCGGCAAGCGGGTGCATGACGAGCGGCGCGGCGAGACCTACGACTACGGGCGCAAGGAGCGCGTGCTGCGCGTCGGCACCCTGCTGCCGGAGGGCGCGCCGGCCGAGTTCGCCGACCCCGCCGTGCTGTTCAACGCGGTCGAGCTGCACGAGACCGGACGGACGGCGAGGCCGGCCAAGAAGATCGTGGTGGCCCTGCCGCGCGAGTTCACCCCCAGGCAGCGCGTGCAGGCGCTGGAGGAGTACATCCGCGAGAACCTGAACGCGGACGGCTACGCGGCCACCTACGCCATCCATGAGGACAGGGAGGGCAACAATCCGCACGCGCACATCCTCGTCGCCAACCGGCAGATCGACCCGGCCACGGGCGGCTGGGCCAGGCTCAAGCAGCGCATGGAGTACGTGCTGGACGAGCGGGGAGAGCGGGTGCCGCTGATCGACCCCGAGACCGGCAGGCAGAAGACCGACAAGCGGGGCCGCAGGCAGTGGAAGCG
>CATXXF010000078.1 GCA_958403395.1 uncultured Collinsella sp. | reverse complement strand
AGCACACGGTTCATACCCGTGGCGTCACTGGTTCGAATCCAGTCACCGCTACCATAGGTAACACGGTGGCTTCTCAATAGTATGTTGAGAGGCCACTATGGTATAAAGGCAAAGTCCCGTCCGGGGACGACCTGTTTAGAGGAGGGCTTTATGGCCAAAGAGAAGTTTGAGCGCACTAAGCCGCATGTTAACATCGGCACCATTGGTCACGTCGACCACGGCAAGACCACGCTGACCGCTGCCATCACCAAGGTTCTCTCCGAGACCGAGGGCTGCAAGGCTGACTTCACTGCGTTCGAGAACATCGACAAGGCTCCCGAGGAGCGCGAGCGCGGCATTACGATTTCCGTCTCCCACGTTGAGTACGAGACCGCTGCCCGTCACTACGCTCACGTTGACTGCCCGGGCCATGCTGACTACGTCAAGAACATGATCACCGGCGCTGCTCAGATGGACGGCGCTATCCTGGTTATCGCCGCTACCGACGGCCCCATGGCTCAGACCCGCGAGCACATCCTGCTCGCCCGTCAGGTCGGCGTTCCCTACATCGTCGTCTTCCTGAACAAGTGCGACATGGTCGACGATGACGAGCTCATCGACCTCGTCGAGATGGAGACCCGTGAGCTCCTCTCCGAGTACGATTTCCCCGGCGACGACATCCCCGTCATCCGTGGTTCCGCTCTGGGCGCTCTCGAGGGCGACGCCAAGTGGATGGACGCTATCCGCGAGCTCATGAAGGCCGTCGACGAGTACATCCCGACGCCTGCTCGTAACAACGACCTCCCGTTCCTGATGGCCGTTGAGGACGTTATGACCATCTCCGGCCGTGGTACCGTTGCTACCGGCCGTGTCGAGCGCGGTGAGCTCAAGCTCAACGAGCCCGTCGAGATCGTCGGCATCAAGGATACCCAGAACACCGTCGTTACCGGTATCGAGATGTTCCGTAAGTCCATGGACTTCTGCGAGGCTGGCGACAACGTCGGTCTGCTGCTCCGCGGCATCAAGCGCGAGGACATCGAGCGCGGCCAGGTTCTCTGCAAGCCTGGTTCGGTTACCCCGCACACCAAGTTCACCGGCGAGATCTACGTTCTGACCAAGGAGGAGGGCGGCCGTCACACCCCGTTCTTCGATGGTTATCGTCCTCAGTTCTACTTCCGTACCACCGACGTTACCGGTACGGTCAAGCTCCCCGAGGGCACCGAGATGGCTATGCCTGGTGACCACATCACCATCGAGGGCGACCTCATTCACCCGATCGCCATGGAGGAGGGCCTGCGCTTCGCTATCCGCGAGGGTGGCCACACCGTCGGTTCGGGCATCGTCTCCACGATCATTGAGTAAATTAGCTCTTTGATATAGCTGACTTAGAGAACCCGGCACTTATAGGGGTGCCGGGTTCTTTTCTGCAATGGATATTGAGCCGTTGCTGGTGTCGAGAGGATCGATAATGGTCCTGGATGCACCGTCGATTAGATCTCGATGGCTTCATTGATGTGTTCCAAATATGAATGGATCCACCGAGAACCAATTGACTCGAGGTTTTCATTGACAGCACTTACGTGGAGCTGATAAAGTAACAACTCGTGCCCGTACGGGGCGGAAATGAAAGGTTCAGGATACATGCGTACTTTAGTTACTCTTGCGTGCACTGAGTGCAAGCGCCGCAACTATACGACCACCAAGAACAAGTCGACCATGCCTGATCGAATGGAGATCAAGAAGTATTGCCCCTGGTGCCGTCACCACACGCTGCACAAAGAGACTCGCTAGTCTCTAGTCACATACGCCAGTAGTTCAATTGGTAGAGCATCGGTCTCCAAAACCGAGTGTTGAGGGTTCGAGTCCTTCCTGGCGTGCCAGTCATTATTCCGTAAGCTCCCACTTGGGGGCTTACGGTTTACTCATGTATAAGCGCATTGCGCGGAGGTAACCCAAATGGCCAACAAGAAGAACAAGAAGAAGGCTCAGCAGCCGGCACCTGCCAACAAAGCTGCCGCCAACTCCAAGGTTGAGGCCAAGAAGGCCGTTGCCAAGAAGAACGAGAAGGCTGCGAAGTCCAAGAAGAACGAGAAGCCTGGTTTCTTCGCCCGCACCAAGAAGTATTTCGCTTCGGTCAAGTCCGAGATGAAGCGTGTCACGTGGCCCGATAAGAAGGAGCTCGTGAACTACTCGGTCGTCGTTTGCGCTTCTCTGATCGTCGTCGGCGTCGTCATCGCTCTGCTCGATGCTGGCTTTGGCGAGGCTCTTGCTCTGTTCTCTGGATTGAGGGGCTAAACCATGTCTAAGCGTTGGTACGTCGTTCACACTTACTCTGGATACGAGAACCGCGTTAAGTCCGATCTCGAGCATCGCATCGAGACTATGGGCATGCAGGACCGTATCTTTGATATCGAGATTCCTATGGAGCGCGTCACCGAGATTAAAGAGGGTGGCAAGCGTGAGACCAAGGATTCCAAGATCTTCCCGGGTTATGTCCTGGTCCGCATGGAGATGGATGACGATGCTTGGACGTGTGTTCGTAACACGCCCGGCGTCACCGGTTTCCTAGGCGGCAACGGCAAGCCCGCTCCGCTTTCCCGCGACGAGTACAACAAGATGACTCGTCGTCCCGGTAAGGGCGATTCGCCCAAGCGCACCTCGGTTGATATTGAGGTCGGTACGTCCGTCCGCGTCACCGATGGCCCGCTTACCGACTTTGATGGCAAGGTCTCCGAGGTTAACACCGAGGCTGGCAAGCTCAAGGTCACGCTGATGATCTTTGGCCGCGAGACGCCGGTCGAGCTCGACTTTAACCAGGTCGCTGTCATCGTTTAAGTTTTCGTCCGTTCGCGCGAGCGTGCTTCTTCTGTGACTGCTCATCTCAGGAGTGCTTCTAACACGTGCGTGCTTACGATATAGCAAGTACTTCACACTCGTGATTCGAAAGGAATGACCATGGCTGAGAAGAAGGTTGCCAACGTCATTAAGCTCCAGATTCCTGCTGGTGCAGCTAACCCCGCTCCTCCCGTCGGCCCCGCCCTGGGCGCTGCTGGCGTGAACATCATGCAGTTCTGCCAGGCCTTTAACGCCGAGACGCAGGACAAGAAGGGCGACATCATCCCCGTTGAGATCTCTGTCTACGAGGACAAGTCCTTCTCCTTCATCACCAAGACCCCGCCGGCGGCTCACCTCATCAAGAAGGAGCTGAACCTCAAGTCTGGTTCCGCTAAGCCCCAGGCCGACAAGGTTGGTCAGCTCTCCCAGGAGCAGCTCACCAAGATCGCCGAGATCAAGATGCCGGACCTCAATGCCAACGACATTGACGCCGCCAAGAAGATCATCGCCGGTACCGCCCGTTCCATGGGTGTCACCATCGCTGAGTAGCGATTTCTTATGGTAACAACGGATGCTCCGACCGGGGTGCCCGTTAAATGTGTGCAATAGGGCACACGATACGATGTGGGAGGGCTCACGCCCGTTTAACCACAGGAGGTAATGCACATGGCTAAGCATGGTAAGAGCTATAACGCCGCTGCCGAGAAGATCGACCGCGCCACGCTCTACACCCCCCTTCAGGCTGCCAAGCTCATCAAGGAGCTCGACACCGCCAAGTTCGACGAGACCGTCGAGGCCCACTTCCGTCTGGGCATCGATACTCGTAAGGCTGACCAGAACATCCGTGGTTCCATCTCCCTGCCCCACGGCACCGGCAAGACCGTTCGTGTTGCCGTCTTCGCCGAGGGCGAGAAGGCCCGCGAGGCTGAGGCTGCCGGCGCCGACATCATCGGTTCCGACGAGCTCGTCGCCCAGATTCAGAAGGGCGAGATCAACTTCGACGCCGCTATCGCTACGCCGAACATGATGGCCAAGGTTGGCCGCATCGGTAAGATCCTTGGTCCCCGTGGCCTCATGCCGAACCCCAAGCTCGGCACTGTGACCATGGACGTCGCCAAGATGGTCTCCGAGCTCAAGGCTGGCCGCGTTGAGTACCGCGCCGACCGCTACGGCATCTGCCACGTGCCCCTGGGCAAGAAGTCCTTCTCTGAGCAGCAGCTCGTCGAGAACTACGCTGCCCTGTACACCGAGATCCTGCGCGTCAAGCCCTCTTCGGCTAAGGGCAAGTACGTCAAGTCCATCTCCGAGTCTT
>CATXXF010000077.1 GCA_958403395.1 uncultured Collinsella sp. | reverse complement strand
ACGAGCTCGGAGTCGTACTGCGCGCCGACGCCAGCCAGGTAGCTGCGCTCGGCCTCGGGGATACCCAGGCGCTCAAAGGTGTTCTTGATGTCGTCGGGCACCGACTCCCAGTCGTGCTTTTGGTCGGTGTTGGGCTTGACGTAGGTGACGATGTTGTCCATGTCCAGGCCCTCAATGTAGGGGCCCCACGTCGGATCCGGGAAACGGTTAAAGATCTCGAGGGACTTGAGGCGCAGGTCGAGCATCCACTGCGGCTCGTCCTTCTTGGCGCTGATCTCGCGCACGATGTCGGGCGTGATACCGGCGTCGAGGCGCTCGAATCCCTCCTCGCCATAGGTGAAGTCGTAGAGGCTGCGGTCGATGTCCGCGACCTCGGTGCGGTTCTTGGTCATTGCGTCGCCCCTTTACGCCTGCTGCTCGACAGCGGCGGCCTCGGCCTGGGCGCGCTGCTCGGCGGCCTCGCGCTCGAAGGTCTCAAAACCGTTCTTGTCGATCCAGGGAATGAGCGAGGCGTCGTCCTCGCGTACGATGTGGCCCTTGACCATAACGTGGACGCGGTCGACATCCAGGTGTTCCAGGATGCGCGTGTTGTGCGTGATGATGAGCATGGAGCCGTCGCAGCTCTTGCGGTACGCGTCCATGCCGTGGCTGACGGTGGAAAGCGCGTCGACGTCCAGGCCCGAGTCGGTCTCGTCGAGGATGGCGAGCTTGGGCTGCAGCAGCAGAAGCTGGAGCATTTCGACCTTCTTCTTCTCGCCGCCCGAGAAGCCCACGCCCAGCTCGCGGTTGAGGTAGGCGGTATCCATGTTGAGCTCGGCCGCGAGCTCCTTCACGCGGCGGCGGAACTCCTTGCCCTTCATCTCCAGGCCGGGGCGGCCGACGATGCTGGCGCGCAAAAAGCTCGACAGTGGCACGCCCGGAATCTCGACCGGAGCTTGGAAGCTCAGGAACAGGCCGGCGCGTGAACGCTTGTCGGTGGTGAGCTCGGTGATGTCCTGGCCGTCAAAGACGATGCGGCCGTCGTTGACCGTGTAGACGGGGTCGCCCATGACCAGGTGGCCGAGGGTGGACTTGCCGGCGCCGTTGGGTCCCATCAGCACGTGGGTCTCGCCGGCGGCGACGTTGAGGTTGACGTTGTGGAGGATGGTCTTCTCGTCCACGGAGGCGGTCAGACCTTCGATGGAAAGCAGCGGATTTGCGCTCATGCTGTCCCTCTCTGTATATGGTGTACTCATAGGTGTACTAAACCCTAGGAATCTTCTCGGAATAAAGTTACTATGGGTTCGGCGTTAGTCAAGGGAAAACCCGACTAATCCACTCGACTTTTTAGATGTGGGACAAAATAACAAGGTTTGTTTGTCCCACTTACTTAAGATTTGGGACAAACAAACCTGGTTATGTTGTCCCAGATGCGATGGGAGGGTAGGTATGCTCATTTCTTCCAAGGGCCGCTATGCCCTCCGGCTGATGATCTATATCGCGGCGCTCGGTGACGCCGAGGGCAAAATTGCCCTGCGCGAGGTTGCCGACCGCGAGCATATCTCACAAAAGTATTTGGAGCAGCTGGTTCGTCCGCTTATGAAGGCGGGCCTGCTTAAGAGCGTGCGCGGCAAGGGCGGCGGCTACATGATGGCCAAGGATCCAGCCGAGGTGCGTGCCGGCGACATCCTGCGCGCTGTCGAGGGCAGCACGGCTCCGGTGGCGTGCGATGGTATCGACAACAGCTGCACCCGCAGCGATCTTTGCTCGACCGTCAAGTTCTGGCGCGGTCTGGACGACGTGATCGAAAAGTACGTCGACGGCGTGACGTTGGCCGACTTGGCCGCCGTTCCCGAGATCAACTTTGACATTAAGCTGTAGGGGTGCAAATGGCATCTCTCGACAAGGTGTACAAGCAAATCGAAGTTTTTGCTCGGGAATGTGACGCCGAGAAGGTCGTGTTGTTTGGTTCTCGTGCTCGAGGCGACAACTTGCCCAAGAGCGATATTGACATCGCCGTAGCAGGTTGCCGGGATTTCGGCCGTTTCTCATATTTGATCGAGGAACATCTTGATACTCTTTTAGATGTAGATGTCGTCAATCTCGACGAGTCCCTATCGCAGCAATTGCTCGATGAGATTGCCAGGGATGGTGTGATTCTGTATGAAAAAATATGAGAACTTTGTTAGCGCCTTGGCGAATCTTGAGGATGCGCCCAATCAGGATCTCAACAATGATTTTGTTCAGAGTGGATTGATTAATAAGTTCAATCTTCAATTTGAACTGAGCTGGAAGCTCCTTAAGCGTCTGCTCGAGTATGAGGGCGCCACGCTTGCCGCGTCGGGGTCTCCTCGTGCCATCTTGAAGGAGTCGTACCGATTCTACGACTTTATTGATGAGGCGGCCTGGCTAGACATGCTCAGAGACCGCAATACGAACGTCCATATCTACGACAACAAGCTCGCTCAAGATTTGATTCAGCGCATCTTGAACGTCTATATCCCCGCTTTCTGTCAGTTGAGGGACGGGCTGATGGAGCGATACGGCGAGCTTCTGATGGCGCCCGACGACCAGTTTGTTTAATTCCTTAAGATTTCGCGGAGGGTTGTTGCCGTTTACCGAGGGGTTGTTGTGCAACAACGGGTGAGCTGCAATACTTAAATCTATCTTTGCAAACCGCACTTTAACTACACCAATGCAGGGAGGATCTTATGCAGCCCAAGCATTCTGCTATTGTCGCGGGCCTGACGTTGGCGCTTTCGTTTGGCGCCGTTTCCGCGCCGGCACCCGCCGCTGCCGAGGAGCCCACGCCGGGCGTTGCTTCGGATGCCACCGATATCGATAAGGGTCTCTACACCCAGCAGTCCTTCTCGGGCGTGCTGAGGTCGGTCCAGGGCGTTTCGTTTGTCAACGTGACTCCCGAGATGAAGTACTTTACCAAGTACGAGAGCCATGGCAACTACAACCAGGGCTTCTCGTATGGCGACGGTTATAACGCGCTGGGCTATTACCAGTTCGACCGGCGTTGGTCGCTCATCCCGTTTATGAAGCAGGCCTACAACTACAGCCCCGAAAAATACGGTATGCTCAAGGAAGCGATTGATCGCGGCAGTGAGATTTCCAACACGAGCAATGCCATGTACGAGAACGGACAGCTCACCGAGCTGGGCCATATCGCTCAGGATGCCTTCCAAGGTGCGTATAACACCGATCCTGTTGAGTTCTCAGCACTTCAAGATGCCTATGCGTACAACTCGTACTATGCGGTGACCGAGGCGTGGCTCAAGAGCGGCCTGGGTATTGATATTTCGGGCCGCGCCGATTGCGTCAAGGGCATGGTGTGGAGCATTACCAACATGTGCGGCACTGGTGGCTGCAGGGACTTTTTCCGCTGGGCGAATCTTTCCAACGATATGTCCGACCGCGAGTTTGTGACGGCGCTTTCCAACAGCGTGGTCAATAACGTGGCGACCAAGTATGCAAGCCAGCCCCAGTATCATGAGGGCTGGAAGAATCGTTATAAGAATGAGCTGAAGGACTGCTTGGCTTATATCGCCGAGGACGAGGCTGCCGCCGCGACGCCCGTGCAGCCCGAGCCCACACCGGCGCCCTCGCCGACACCTGATTCGAATGACGACTCGAGTGACGATGCCAACGATGACAGGATGGATGCGCCCTCGACCGATGCTGACGGTAATGGCTCTACTGGTGGCACTACCAACGACGGCTCTACCTCGAACGGCTCCGATTTGAACGGCTCTGCTGCGGGCGATTCGCCTTCAAGCTCTGCCGGCAATACGGACAGCGACGCTTCTGGTTCGACCGGCGCTGACACCTCTAACTCATCTACCGGCTCGAGCGATTCGTCCGTTGACACCGGCTCTAACAACGGCTCCGGCTCTGACGCAACCCCTGATTCCGATGCTTCCAAGGACGATTCGAATAAGGCGCCGGACGCTCCCGTTGCTTCGCCGGACAAGAAGCCTTCTTTCTCCGAGCAGCTTGGTTCTACGCTGGGTTCTTCGCTGATGGCTGGCGTCAATAACGGCTCGGCCCAGAACAAGGACAACTCTGATCAGGCTTCCACGGAAAAGACCGAAGCCGCAAAGGGCGACTCCAAGGACAAGGCTTCCGAGAAGACCGAATCCGATAAGGGTTCTAGCTCTGAGGCGAAGGACGACAAATCCGCTCAGAAGAAGGACGAGAGCAAGACCGAGGGCGAAAAGAAACAGTCCGAAGACGACGACAAGAGCGGTGCTGG
>CATXXF010000076.1 GCA_958403395.1 uncultured Collinsella sp. | reverse complement strand
GAGAAGCGCACCCGCGTAACGGAGCTCGAGGCCAAAAGTGTTGCCCCTGGCTTTTGGGATGACGCCGACGCCGCTCGCGCCACGATGGAGGAGATCGCGCGTACCAAGGAAGATATCGCTGCAGTGGACACCGCGCGCGGCGAGCTTTCCGATGCCCGCGCCGCGCTGGAGCTTGCCGAGGAGATGGGGGATGACCCCGACGCCGTCGCCCTTCGCGAGGAGGCTGCAGCCACGGCTGAGCGCCTGGCCCGTGCCATCGATGAGCTTGAGCTTTCGAGCTGGTTTACCGGTGAGTTCGATCACGGCGATGCCATTGTGACCATCAAGCCCGGACAGGGTGGTCTGGAGGCCCAGGACTGGACCTTCATGCTCTTTAAGATGTACATGAAGTACTGCCAGCGTCGCGGCTGGAAGGTCACCATCAACGACTGTCCCGCAGCCGAGGTCATCGGCATCGACCGCGCGACCTTTACCGTCGAGGGCAAGGACGCATTTGGCATGCTGCGCGCCGAGGCCGGCGTCCACCGCTTGGTTCGCATTAGCCCCACCGACGACAAGAAGCGCCGCCAGACCACGTTTGCCGGCGTCGAGGTCATCCCCGTGCTACCCGATGATATCGACATCGAGATCAGTCCCGACGATATCCGCGTGGACGTGTACCACGCGAGCGGCCCGGGCGGTCAGGGCGTAAACACCACTGACTCCGCCGTGCGCGTGACGCATTTCCCCAGCGGCATTGTGGTTACCTGCCAAAACGAGCGCAGCCAGATCCAGAACAAGGCCGCGTGCATGCAGATTCTCAAGGCTCGCTTGTACGAGATTGAGCTCGAGAAGCGCGCCGAGGCGCTCGATGAGATTCGCGGGCCCAAGACCACGATCGGTTTTGGCAACCAGATTCGCAGCTACGTGCTCTATCCGTACCAGATGGTCAAGGATCTGCGCTCGGGCGTGGAAACCAGCAACGTCGAGGCCGTTCTTGACGATGGCGACCTGGACCCGTTTGTTATTGGCTACCATCGCTGGGCCACCGGCAACGCCGATGCAGAAGGCTCGGAGGTTTAAAACATCGGGCGGCTTCAAGCCGATGCTAAGCCCAACGGTTGGACGGGTTTGTATCCGGAATAAACCCTGCGCAGGGGTGGTTTTTGTTCGGCGAATCGGTAGAATCGAATACAAGAAGAAGTTCAAAGAGCATCCGATGGGGTGCGCTTTTTTGAGGGAGGCAGCATGGCATATCGTCTGGACATCAAGCGCATTCTTTCGATGAACTTCTTTCACGACCTGCCCCAGATTATGTTGGGGTGCGCTCTGGCCGCTATTGCGACCGACCTGTTTTTGATTCCCAACGGCCTTGCTGCCGGTGGCGTTACGGGCCTTGCCACCATTATCCAGGCGGTCGGCGCATCGCGCGGTCTATCGCTTCCCGTTGGTATTCAGACGATCGTGATGAACGCCTTGCTGTTGTTGGTCGTTATGCGCGAAGGTGGCATGTTCTACGTGGTGCAGACCGCGACGGGCTTTGTGCTGCTGGGCTTCTTTACCGATCTGTTCGCCCCGTTTGTAGCAGCTCTGGCGGATGCGGACCTGATGCTTCCCGCCATGTGGGGCGGCATTATTACGGGCATCGGTTACGGCATGGTGTTGCGCGCCGGCGCCAACACCGGCGGCTCGGACACGATTGGCCAAATCATCTCGCGTAATACCTCGCTGCCGGTGGGCTCGACCGTCATGGCGATCGATGTTGCCGTATGCGCGCTGTCGGCTCCGGTCTTTTCAATCGAAAACGCACTATATGCAGGCCTTTCGATGGTCATTAGCGGCTACGTGATCGATGCCGTGGTCGATGGTGGCAACAAGCGCCGTATGGTACTCATCATCTCGGACAAGTTCCCTGATATCGCTGCCGATATCATGTATGGCCTGGGTCGTGGTTGTACCAAGTTTAAGGCGACTGGCATGTATTCGGGTGCCGAGAAGCCGGTGATTATGGTCATCGTGAGCCGTCGAGAGCTCAATACCCTCAAGACGATCGTGCGCGAGCGCGATCCTCACGCCATTGTGACGGTCGCTGACGTTACGGAAGCCTTCGGCGAGGGATTCAAGGACATTAGCGCGTAGGGTCGATCGCGTTCCATCCAAAAGACGTTCACATTGATAAACCGTTTCATCAGCGGTTCTGCCTGCTAAATTGTTCAAATAATGATAAAAACTCTGGTAAAGCCATCAGTTTCCAGCATAATGAATGACGTACGTGCATTGCGGCTGTGTTGGGATTACCTTCGGTGCCGTGCGCATTTTGTCTAATGAGGATGAAAGGAAGGCACAATGAGCGACGAAGAGCTCAAAAAGGTTGCCAACGAGGTAAGGAAGGGCATCGTCACCGGCGTGCACGCTGCCAAGTCCGGCCATCCGGGCGGTTCGCTCGGCGCTGCCGACATCATGACCTATCTGTACTTTGAGGAAATGAACGTCGACCCGGCCGACCCCCGCAAGGCCGACCGCGACCGCTTCGTGCTTTCCAAGGGTCACTGCGCGCCTGGTCTGTACGCCGTGCTCGCCGAGCGCGGATTCTTCCCCAAGGAGGATCTCGAGACGCTGCGCCACATCGGCAGCCACCTGCAGGGCCATCCCAACATGAACGACACCCCGGGCGTCGACATGTCCACCGGCTCGCTCGGCCAGGGCATCTCCGCCGCCGTGGGCATGGCCGTTGCCGCCAAGCACTGGGGCGACGACTATCGCACCTACGCCCTGCTGGGCGACGGCGAGAGCGAGGAGGGCCAGGTCTGGGAGGCCGCCATGTTTGCCGGCAACCAGCAGCTCGACAACCTCTGCGTGATCGTCGACCATAACGGCCTGCAGATCGACGGCCCCGTCGAGGAGGTCAACGACCCCATGCCGCTCGCCGACAAGTTCCGCGCCTTCAAGTTCCATGTGGTGGAGCTCGCCGACGGCAACGACTTCGACCAGATCCGCGCCGCCTTTGCCGAGGCCCGCGCCACCAAGGGTCAGCCGACCGCCATTATCGCTGAGACCACGAAGGGCAAGGGCGTCTCCTTTATGGAGAACCAGGTGGGTTGGCACGGTAAGGCCCCCAACGATGAACAGTTTGAGCAGGCCATGGCAGAGCTCACGGCCGCCGGAGAGGAGCTCTAGGATGGCAGACGTCAAGAAAATCGCCACGCGTGTAAGCTACGGCGAGGCCCTCGTCGAGCTCGCCAACGAGCACGATGACTTTGTGGTCCTCGACGCCGACCTGGCCGCCGCCACGCAGACCGGCAAGTTTAAGGCCGCGTGCCCCGACCGCTTCTTCGATGTGGGCATCGCCGAGAGCAACCTGATGGGTGTTGCCGCCGGTATCGCAACCACCGGCCGCGTCGCCTTCGCGAGCAGCTTTGCCATGTTTGCCGCCGGCCGCGCCTTTGAGCAGGTCCGCAACTCCATCGGCTATCCGCACCTTAACGTTAAGATCGGTGCCACGCACGCCGGTATCTCGGTGGGCGAGGATGGCGCCACGCACCAGTGCTGCGAGGATATCGCCCTCATGCGCGTCATCCCCGGCATGACCGTGATCGTTCCCGCCGACGACATCGAGGCCCGTGCCGTGACGCGCGCCGCCTACGAGTGCGACGGCCCCGTGTACATGCGCTTCGCCCGTCTGGCCTCGCCGGTTATCAACGACCCCGAGACCTACAAGTTCGAGGTGGGCAAGGGCATCATCATGCGCGAGGGCACCGACGTCACCATCATCGCCTGCGGCCTGATGGTCGGCGAGGCGCTCGAGGCCGCTGAGCAGCTTGCTGCCGAGGGCATCGATGCCGAGGTCATCAACATGCACACCATCAAGCCCATCGATGCCGACCTGATCGTCAGGAGCGCCACCAAGACCGGCCACGTCGTGACCGTCGAGGAGCACTCCGTGATCGGTGGCCTGGGCAGCGCCGTTGCCGACGTCCTGTGCGAGCAGTGCCCGACGCCGCTCAAGAAGATCGGCGTCAACGACACCTTTGGCGAGTCCGGCCCGGGCGCCGAGCTCCTGCACAAGTACGGCCTGGACGCCGCCAACATCGTGGCGACCACCAAGGAGTTCTTGGCATAAGGCAAGGCGGATCTCAAGGACTGCTTCGCCAGAACTATGGAAACCCGGCAGGGGCGCTCTCTTGGAGAGCGCCCCTGTTTCAGTTGCGGTGAAATAGGGACTGATTAGACCTTTTAACTGGTAAAACAGTCCCTATTTCACCGCAACTCATGAAGACGCCCCTCAAGCACGGTCCCATCAGGGAAAAGGGCACATATCGGCAAAGTGCAATTCAGACCCTTCCAACTTTGTATATGCAGCACTTCAAGATAAACGCGGCGACCCCTTAGTTACCGCAGGCCGGGCACAGGGTTACTCTCCAAATCTTTCCGCAGGACGGAGGAGCCC
>CATXXF010000075.1 GCA_958403395.1 uncultured Collinsella sp. | reverse complement strand
CGGCAAGGAGATGCAGTTCTTCGGTGCCCGCGCCAACCTGGCCAAGTGCCTGCTGTATGCACTCAATGGCGGTGTTGACGAGGTCTCCAAGAAGCAGGTCGGCCCCAAGTATCGCGCCGTCGAGGGCGATACGCTCGATTACGACGACGTTGTGGCCAAGTACAACGACATGATGAAGTGGCTTGCTGGCGTGTACGTCAACTCGCTGAACATCATTCACTACATGCACGACAAGTACTGCTACGAGCGCATTCAGATGGCTCTGCACGACAAGCACGTGCACCGCTGGTTCGCTACGGGCATCGCCGGCCTTTCCGTTGTGGCTGACTCCCTGTCCGCCATCAAGTACGCCAAGGTCCACCCCGTCCGTGACGAGAACGGCATCATCGTCGACTTCGAGACCGAGGGCGAGTTCCCCAAGTACGGTAACGACGACGACCGCGTCGACCAGATCGCTCACGACGTTGTGCACCAGTTCATGGAGTACATCCGCATGAACGACACCTACCGCAACTCCGTGCCCACGACCTCGGTTCTGACCATTACCTCCAACGTCGTGTACGGTAAGAAGACTGGCTCCACGCCCGACGGCCGCAAGGCTGGCCAGCCGTTCGCCCCGGGTGCTAACCCCATGCACAAGCGCGATAGCCACGGCGCCATCGCTTCGCTGTCTTCGGTTTCCAAGCTCCCGTTCCGCGATGCTCAGGACGGCATCTCCAACACCTTCTCCATCATCCCGAGTGCGCTCGGCAAGGAGGACCAGGTGTTCTTTGGCGATATCGACCTTGATCAGCTGGGCGAGTAACTATTGTTAGTGCTATACTAACAATAACGATTACTGATTAGCGCGCCGGTTTCGGCCGGCGCCTATTAATCGAAGGAGACACATTATGAAGGTTTCTGAAGTTTCCGAGACTCAGGCCGATAACCTGGTCCACATGCTCGACGCTTACGCTGAGAAGGGTGGCCACCACCTGAACATCAACGTCTTCAACCGTGAGACGCTGCTCGACGCTCAGGCTCACCCCGAGAAGTACCCGCAGCTGACCATCCGCGTTTCCGGCTATGCCGTGAACTTCCACACGCTCACCAAGGAGCAGCAGGACGAGGTCATTGCGCGTACCTTCCACGACAAGTTCTAAAGGGATTTAACTCCCGCAGGATCGCCGGGGCTGTTTGGGCTACCTCCCAAAACGTCCTCTGACATGCAAAGAGGCTCGCTGCGCACTTCGTGCGGCGAGCCTCTTTGCGTCCTGCGGAATGTTTTGGGAGGTAGCCCAAACAGCCCCGGCTGGGGTCCTGTGTAGTCACCCTTTAGGCGGAACTCTCCTAATTAGTTGGATGAGTCGTTTACTTACTTGTGCTGTTACCGTCTTCCCGCTGTTGTTGGGGTATGCTTTGTTCGTATGTAAACGTATGACATGTTGATGGGGGAGGGTGCTATGGCTCGCGAGAGTGCTCGTTCTAAGGATACGGCTAAGCCTGGCATCAAGGAAGTTGCGGCGGTGGCGGGGGTTTCGCCTACTACGGTATCTCGCGTGCTTAATAATCGCGGCTATATTAGCCAAGAGACCCGCGATAAGGTCCATGCCGCGATGGAGCGCATCAACTATACGCCCAACGATATCGCCCGTGCCATGCTCAACGGTCGCCTGAATCTTATCGGTATGATCGTTCCCTTTGTGAGCAGCCCGTTCCATGCTCAGGTTGTGCAGGCGGTCGAGCGCACGTTAGCGGAAAACGGCTTTAAGATGTTGCTGTGCAACAGCGCCAATCGACCCGATCTTGAGCGTTCCTATATTGACATGCTCCGCCGCAATATGGTCGACGGCGTCATCGTCAACTCCCTCAATATCGGTGCCGAGGCATATGCCGAGATGGGCTTGAGCCTGGTTGGCATCGACTGCGATCTTGGCGAGGGCTCTGTCCAGATTGCAAGTGACAGCTATGGCATTGGCGAGCTCGCCACGCGCCGTCTGATTGATGACGGCTGCAGGCGTATCCTGTGCCTGCGCAGCAATAGCCGCATGCGCATGCCTGCCAATAAGCGTACCGATGCCTACCTCGATGTTGTTGAGCAGGCCGGTTTGTCCGCGCTTGTCCGTGAGGTTGAGTTCGTTAAGCCCGACGACGAAAAGGGCGCGGTCGTTGCGAAGATCCTCGATGAGAACCCCGATATTGACGGCATCTTTGCGGGAGACGATACGATGGCGGCCATCTGTCTCAACGTGATGAAGCAGCGCGGCTTGAGCGCTCCAGACGATATTAAGGTCGTGGGCGCGGATGGTGCCCGCCGAACTATGACGTTTATGCCTGACTTAACAACCGTACGTCAAGATATCGATCGCATCGGAGAGCTCGCGGCGCAATCCATCATCGCTCTTATTAACGGCGATAATCCCGAATCGAATATCAAGCTCCCCGTTGAACTCATTGAGGGCAAAACCGCGTAGTTCATCCCGTGCCAAAAGAATTTCTCAAACGCCTCTGATGACCGTTCACCGGCATATGTCAACCGTTTGCCGACGACTGGAACTGCGAAAAGACGTATTGGTGTGAAAACGTTTGACATATGAAAACGATTGACATATCTTGCCATTGTACCGAGTTAGTATGTCGTGGAAAGGAAGTCTCGGATGCACAAGGTGTATTACCAGCCTGAGGGAATTTGGGTAGGCGACATCATGCCGTACGGCGAGGACGGCACGTTCTATCTCTATCATCAGCGTGACACGCGTAACCCCGAACCTTTCGGAGAGCCGTTTGGCTGGGCACTCGCTACGACCAAGGATTTCGTCAACTACAAGGACTTTGGCGAGAGCCTTGAGCGTGGCGGCGACGAGGAAGTCGACCAGTACATTTATGCCGGCACGGTGTTTAAGGTGGGCGACAAGTACCATGCGCTCTACACTGGTTGCAATCGCGATAAGGTCCGCGCACGTTTGATGAAGCAGGTTCTTCTTCACGCAACGAGCGACGACGCCGTCAAGTGGGAGAAGAACATCGCCGAGACGCTGCTTCCGCCCCAGGAGGGTTACGATGACCGCAACTGGCGCGATCCCTTTGTGCTTTGGGATGAGGAGAACGAAGAGTACATGCTCATCCTCGGCACGCGTGTGGGCGAGGACAAGCGTCTGATGACCGGCCGCCTGGTCAAGTTCACCTCCAAGGATCTGACCAACTGGGAGTTCCAGGGCGACTGGTGGAACCCGGGCCTGTACACCATGTTTGAGATGCCTGATCTCTTTAAGATGGGCGACTGGTGGTACCTCGTCTTTTCCGAGTACAGCGACGGCAACAAGACCCGTTACCGCATGTCCAAGTCCATCAACGGTCCTTGGATTACCCCCGCTGACGACTCCTTCGACGGCCGCGCGTACTACGCCGCTCGCACCGCATTCGATGGCGAGCGTCGCGTTCTCTTTGGTTGGGTTCCTACGCGTGACGAGGGCGGCGACCCCAGCTCTTACCTATGGGGTGGCACCTTTATGCCCCTCGAGATCGTTCAGCGTGCCGACGGAACGCTCGGCACCAAGCTCCCCGACAGCATGCTTGGCGCCTTTGGCGAGGCTAAGGCAGTCGAGACCTTTGAGCTTTCCTGCGAGTCGGGCAAGGTCGAGCAGGTGCTCGCCGCGGATGCCGGCTCCACCTACTTGCTCGATGCCGACATTGAGCTCGGCGGTAACGCTGCCGGCTTCTCGGTCAAGTTCGCCGAGGACGCCGAGACCGGTCTTGCCTATGAGTTCCGCGCCAACCTGCGCGAGGGCAAGCTCGAGTTCACGCCGGCTCCCCAGTACCCGTGGTTCCAGGTCAACAACATGGGCCTCGAGCGTCCGTTGTTCTTTAAGGGCGAGGGCACTCACCATGTGCGTCTGGTCGTCGACGACGACATCGCGACCATCTTTGTCGATGATGTTGCGCTCAACGCTCGCTTCTGCAACAAGCAGGGCCAGGGTGTGGCGCTTACCGTCACCGACGGTGCGCTCAAGTGCGCAAACGCAACGATCGCGTCTCTGTAGCGGCAACGAACCGTTTTATGATTTAGAAAAGGAATGGAGAGGAACATGGACTACAAGGCAGTGTCCCAGCAAGTCGTCGACAACGTCGGCGGACTGGAGAACATCGAGGGCGCCACGCATTGCGTGACCCGTCTGCGTCTGGTGCTCAAGGATACGAGCAAATACAACAAGGCCGAGCTCGAGAACATCGATGGCGTCAAGGGCGTGCTGTACAACAGCGGCCAGCTCATGATCATCTTTGGTACCGGTACCGTCAACAAGGTTTACGATGAGTTTATGGCTCTGACGGGCGTCAAGGAGATTAGCGCTTCCGAGGTCAAGGGTGCCGAGGCGGACAAGAAAGGCAAGTTCTTCTCGGTCCTCAAGGTGTTCTCGGACATCTTTATCCCCATCATTCCTGCCTTCGTCGGTGCCGCTATCATCATCGGCCTTAAGTCGTTGATCGTTGCCAACGGCCTCTTTGGCATGGAGGGCAGTCTCGCCGATCACAGCGAGTTCCTCAAGAACCTCGCAAGCTTCTTTGCCATTATCGCCACCACGTTCGACTACCTGCCTGTCCTGGTTATGTACAGCGCGGTCAAGCGTTTTGGCGGTAACCCGATCCTGGGCATCCTCGTCGGTATCGTCATGGTTCACCCGAGTCTTATGAACCGTAACACGTTCGTTATGGACCCGACGGGTGCTGAGTACTGGAACTTCGGTCCGCTATCCATTCCCATGGTTGCTTTCCAGGGCGGTGTGTTCCCTGCAATCCTGACTGCCTGGTTTATGGCCAAGGTCGAAAAGATTGCCCAGAAGTACATCCCCGAGGTCGTCTCGTTTGTCTTTGTCCCGACCGTTACCCTGATTCTTGCTAACGTTGCCCTGTTCACCGTGTTCGGCCCGCTCGGCAACCTGATCGGCGACGTCCTCGCTGGCGTAATCGATGTCCTGTACAACAGAATGGGCGTCTTTGGTGCCTTTGTCTTCGCCGCGTTCCTGCAGCCGCTCGTCGTTACCGGTACGCATCAGTTCATCCAGGGTATCGAGGCCAACCTCGTTGCCACGACTGGCTTCAACTACATCCAGGCCA
>CATXXF010000074.1 GCA_958403395.1 uncultured Collinsella sp. | reverse complement strand
CCGTTTACCCAGTTCGCATAAGGCAAACAGCCTATTTGTTCTGCAAAAGTCAGGTTATACCTTGCGCTTTATGCCTTTAATTCAGCTGCCAAGCCCGGCGCAGGAACTCGAGCAAGTTCGTTGAACTCAACAACGATGCTTATGCTCTTCTCTGATGGTCCGAGAATGACCGCTGATTCAAGTCACCGGGCCTAAATTTGTTTTTACAGGAATAGCGTCTTGCCAGGCGTCTTTGCCTGATGGCCAGGATCTTCTTTTTTGATTATTAGACACATTTAAGCTACAATTCGTGTCCAATAATCAAAAAGGAGGGTTATGGGCAGAAGCGAGGAGATAGCCGAATTCGTAGAAGACTCGGGCGGCATCGCGAGCGCGGCGCAAATCGCGAAAGCGGGCTTTCTGCCGGGCTCGATCTCCTACGCCCTTGAATCGGGCGCCATAGACAAGCTTACCCGGGGCGTGTACTGTCTGCCCGAAGTCTTCGATGACGAGTTCCCGAGTTTGGCAGATAGATAACTGACCCTTCTTTTTGATGCTCCTGTTCAGAGGCCGTTTCCGGCCTCTATTTTTGTCAAGAATTATAGACAATATGCGTTGGGGAACGTTATTGGTATGCTATAATGAGCGCATCGTCACCGCAGGTCAGGGGCATTATCGTGTTCGTGAAGAAGCAGAAGAGGAAGAACGGGCGGGTCTACCTGTCGGTCGTGCAGGGATACCGCGGCGAGGACGGGAAGACGAAGACCAGGCACGTCCGCTCGCTGGGCTACCTCGACGAGCTCGAGAAGGCCTACGACGACCCCGTCGCCCACTTCAGGGCCGAGGTCGAGGCCGAGAACGAGGCCGCGAGGGCGGAGGCCGCGCCGATAACGGTGACGCTGCACCCGCTCCAGAGGATAGACAAGCGCGCCGAGGGCCGCATCGACATGGGCGCGGCCGTGCCGAGCGCCTACTTCCACCGCGAACTCGGGATCCGCGATTTCTTCGAGCGGCGCAGGACGTCGCGGGGGTTCTCCTACGACCCGTGCAGGATACTCGAGCTGCTGACGTGGAACCGCGTCTCGGAGCCCGGGTCGAAGGCGGCCGCGTTCGCGTCGAGGGGCCGCTTCCCGCGCAAGTGCGGCTTCTCGCTCGACGACGTGTACCGCTGCCTCGACTACCTCGCCGCCAACGCCGACGGGCTGGTCAAGCACATGAACAGCTCGATCGAGGCGGCTCGCGGGCCGCGCGACAGGACCAGGCTCTACTACGACGTCACCAACTACTACTTCGAGATGGACGGCGAGGACGACGGCGGCCTGAGGAGGAAGGGCGTCTCCAAGGAGCACCGCCCGGAGGCCATCGTGCAGATGGGGCTGCTGCTCGACGCGGAGGGGGTGCCCCTGGACTACGAGCTGTTCCCGGGCAACGTGAACGACATGTCGACCATGCTGCCGATGATGAAGAAGGCCGGCCTGCGCGGCGCGGGCAACCCGGACGGCGAGCGCGTCGTGGTCGTGGCCGACAAGGGGCTCAACACCTCCAGCAACATAGCCGCATGCACGCTGGACGGCAACGGGTTCGTCTTCTCGCAGTCGGTGCGCAAGGCGACCAGGGAGCTCAGGGAATGGGTGCTCGACGGCGCCGGCTACGCCGAGTCCGGCTCCGGGAGGTTCAAGGTCAAGAGCCGCATAGCCGACAAGGCCGTGCACGTCACGGGCGAGGATGGCAAGAGGAGGCGGGTCATGGTGCCCGTGAAGGAGGTCGCGTTCTGGTCGCGCGACTTCTGCGAGCGGGCCCGCCACGAGCGCGCCAAGGTCATCGAGAAGTCCAAGGCCGCCATAGCGCGCGGCGACATGTCGTCCGCCGTCGCCCGCAGCTCGGCCAAGTACGCCAAGGACGTGCCGGTCGTCAAGGCGACCGGCGAGAAGGCGCAGCACAACTGGGTCCTCGACGAGGCCAGAATCGCCGAGGACGCCAAGATGGACGGCTACTACTGCATAATCACCTCCGAGCAGGAATGGCCGGAGCGCGACGTCATCGAGGCCTACCGCGGGCTTTCCCGCGTCGAGGAGTCGTTCCGCGTGCTCAAGGGCACCATGGACGCGCGCCCGGTCTACGTCTGGACCCGCGACCACATCGAGGCGCACTTCCTCGTCTGCTACGTTGCCCTGCTCGAGATGCGCCTCATGCAGGCCGACGTCGAGAGGGCGACGGGCTCGCGCCCGTCCGCCGAGGCCGTCTCCGAGGCGCTGCGCAACATGACGGGCCGCCGGCTCGACGCCAACGTCTACCACTTCGACTACCGCACCGACCTCACCGACGCGCTCTGCTCCTGCGTCGGCATCGACCTCTCGCGCCAGGTGATGACGAAGTCCCAGATGAACAACGTCATGTCGGTTGTGAAGAAACCGCGCAGCTAGGCTGTTGCACTACAAGGAATGTCACTGGAAACACGGCCGTTTACCCAGTTCGCATAAGGCAAACAGCCTATTTGTTCTGCAAAAGTCAGGTACTAACAGAACGACGATTTCGGTCAAGCACTTTTTTGAAAAAGTTTTCAGCGAGTTTGCTGAAGCCGCACACAGCGGTCGTGACGCCGCCGGCGAGCGCAAGAGGTCGCCATGCCCCGATAAGCCGCACGCGAGAACATGCGCACGCCACCATCCCCTTCCTCCGCAAAAAACATATGGGGGCTTCAGCGCAATCTCCTCGAGCAATTTAGCGATAAGACCCACAGCCGGACGCCAACTCGGCATGATGCCGCCTGCTGCAAGATTGCGCCAGCGCGAGGCGCGAGCCCGAAAAATATCCCCCCCGAGTTTGGCAGATAGATAACTGACCCTTCTTTTTGATGCTCCTGTTCAGAGGCCGTTTCCGGCCTCTATTTTTGTCAAGAATTATAGACAATATGCGTTGGGGAACGTTATTGGTATGCTATAATGAGCGCATCGTCACCGCAGGTCAGGGGCATTATCGTGTTCGTGAAGAAGCAGAAGAGGAAGAACGGGCGGGTCTACCTGTCGGTCGTGCAGGGATACCGCGGCGAGGACGGGAAGACGAAGACCAGGCACGTCCGCTCGCTGGGCTACCTCGACGAGCTCGAGAAGGCCTACGACGACCCCGTCGCCCACTTCAGGGCCGAGGTCGAGGCCGAGAACGAGGCCGCGAGGGCGGAGGCCGCGCCGATAACGGTGACGCTGCACCCGCTCCAGAGGATAGACAAGCGCGCCGAGGGCCGCATCGACATGGGCGCGGCCGTGCCGAGCGCCTACTTCCACCGCGAACTCGGGATCCGCGATTTCTTCGAGCGGCGCAGGACGTCGCGGGGGTTCTCCTACGACCCGTGCAGGATACTCGAGCTGCTGACGTGGAACCGCGTCTCGGAGCCCGGGTCGAAGGCGGCCGCGTTCGCGTCGAGGGGCCGCTTCCCGCGCAAGTGCGGCTTCTCGCTCGACGACGTGTACCGCTGCCTCGACTACCTCGCCGCCAACGCCGACGGGCTGGTCAAGCACATGAACAGCTCGATCGAGGCGGCTCGCGGGCCGCGCGACAGGACCAGGCTCTACTACGACGTCACCAACTACTACTTCGAGATGGACGGCGAGGACGACGGCGGCCTGAGGAGGAAGGGCGTCTCCAAGGAGCACCGCCCGGAGGCCATCGTGCAGATGGGGCTGCTGCTCGACGCGGAGGGGGTGCCCCTGGACTACGAGCTGTTCCCGGGCAACGTGAACGACATGTCGACCATGCTGCCGATGATGAAGAAGGCCGGCCTGCGCGGCGCGGGCAACCCGGACGGCGAGCGCGTCGTGGTCGTGGCCGACAAGGGGCTCAACACCTCCAGCAACATAGCCGCATGCACGCTGGACGGCAACGGGTTCGTCTTCTCGCAGTCGGTGCGCAAGGCGACCAGGGAGCTCAGGGAATGGGTGCTCGACGGCGCCGGCTACGCCGAGTCCGGCTCCGGGAGGTTCAAGGTCAAGAGCCGCATAGCCGACAAGGCCGTGCACGTCACGGGCGAGGATGGCAAGAGGAGGCGGGTCATGGTGCCCGTGAAGGAGGTCGCGTTCTGGTCGCGCGACTTCTGCGAGCGGGCCCGCCACGAGCGCGCCAAGGTCATCGAGAAGTCCAAGGCCGCCATAGCGCGCGGCGACATGTCGTCCGCCGTCGCCCGCAGCTCGGCCAAGTACGCCAAGGACGTGCCGGTCGTCAAGGCGACCGGCGAGAAGGCGCAGCACAACTGGGTCCTCGACGAGGCCAGAATCGCCGAGGACGCCAAGATGGACGGCTACTACTGCATAATCACCTCCGAGCAGGAATGGCCGGAGCGCGACGTCATCGAGGCCTACCGCGGGCTTTCCCGCGTCGAGGAGTCGTTCCGCGTGCTCAAGGGCACCATGGACGCGCGCCCGGTCTACGTCTGGACCCGCGACCACATCGAGGCGCACTTCCTCGTCTGCTACGTTGCCCTGCTCGAGATGCGCCTCATGCAGGCCGACGTCGAGAGGGCGACGGGCTCGCGCCCGTCCGCCGAGGCCGTCTCCGAGGCGCTGCGCAACATGACGGGCCGCCGGCTCGACGCCAACGTCTACCACTTCGACTACCGCACCGACCTCACCGACGCGCTCTGCTCCTGCGTCGGCATCGACCTCTCGCGCCAGGTGATGACGAAGTCCCAGATGAACAACGTCATGTCGGTTGTGAAGAAACCGCGCAGCTAGGCTGTTGCACTACAAGGAATGTCACTGGAAACACGGCCGTTTACCCAGTTCGCATAAGGCAAACAGCCTATTTGTTCTGCAAAAGTCAGGTTCTAGCACATAGGCCGCATGAGGCCCGAATCTATCGAGAGGGCTGCGCAATAAGCGAACGAGCAAGCGCTCTGGAAGACCGAGCTCATAAAGCGAGGGGGCTTCTCGCCCAAACTCTTCGCTGAAGCGAGTGGCGTTTCGCTACAATGCCGCAGTGGAATCTAATCGTCACGGTCGAGGGCTATTCTTGCCCATCGCCCGACAGGAGAACAACCAGTGCTGAAGTTACATGTGCTCGCAAGCGGAAGCAAAGGCAACGCCGCCATCGTCGAAAACGCTGCAACAGGCGAGGGCATGCTTATCGACTGCGGAATCTGCAAGCGCGATTTCCTCGAACGCTGCGATGAGGCGGGCTTCGACCCCGCCCGAATCGACGCCGTGCTCATCACCGAATCGCGCGCCGCGGGTCTTCGCACGCCCGAGGCCGTCGTTGCCATGCACATCTCGCAGAACAACAACGACTACGACCTGCCGCGAGCGGCACTCGAGAAAGGACTTGCCATTGCCGAGGGCAATGCGCGCGTCCTTTGCGGCTACCAAGGACGCCTTACGAGCGTGAAATAGCGCCCGGGAAGGAGCTTCCCGGCACTGCGAGGCCGCAGTGTTACGCATGGGAAGCACCTTCAAATGATAAGTAGCCTAACTGAGATTCATTTCCCGATCCCTGCCCTAACGAGACAGAGACCCCGTCCCATGTCGCAGCGTGCTACTGAACACCGCGGAACAGATGCCC
>CATXXF010000073.1 GCA_958403395.1 uncultured Collinsella sp. | reverse complement strand
TGTAGAACGGGTTGCCCTCGCTCTCCAGGCGGATGGCCGCGGCCAGCACCAGGCTCGGAACGACGATGACGGCCAGCACGCAGCCGCTGAACACGATGTCGAAGGCGCGCTTTACGGCCCTGTAACCTAGGCGTGTGCGGTCCCAGTCCTTTACGGCTTGCATGGCCTTGTAGCGCATGCTCACGTCCCCGCCACTCATTGCCTGGGCAACAAGCGCGGCCCCCACCGGCGCTCCTTCTGAATATTCAGTTTTATCTGACAATATTTCCTTCAAACCTACGTCCCCGTTCCCGGGGATCCTCCCTGTCCCGTAAAACAGTCGCCCGCGCTTAGGCGATCGCCTTTTTAAGGTTTCGCATGACGCGCTGCTCGGTTGAAAGCACGGCAAGGCCAACGCGAGTGGTTACGCGTCGGCCGCAAAGGTCGAGCTCAAGATAAGCGGTGCTCTTGCGTCTGTTAATGGTTTTGATAAGGCCTTCGTGGCCCAGCAGCGGGCCTGCCGTAACTACGACCTGATCACCGTCTTTTAGAGCCTCGCTCATGGGCACTACGCGGTCTCCCCTATGCGTAAAGCCGCCAATAAGCTGAACCTCTTCTATTGCCAGCGGTACAAACTGACCATCCTGGGATAACACCCGAGCAAAGTCGTCCATGCGCAGCAGATACTGTTGCACGGTGCGGGGATCTGCTGTGTCGCAGATAAGATAACCGGGAAAGAGTGGCTTGGTCGTATCGACCCATTCGCCGTGTACCTTGATTTCGGTTTGAAATTGGGGATAAAAGAGCTCCTGCATGGCACCAGCCGGCACCATGCGCTCGATGCGCTCGCGCATTACGTCTTCGCGACCGTTAATGACCTGAATCACATACCACACGAGCACCACCCCCTTGCTGTCTTACGTGTAGCTCACGGGGTTTGGGTATGGCTTCGCCAGGGCGCTTGTGCGCGAAGGCGCTCCATATTCAAACCCTGAGCCCAGTTAGACAAGCACGTGGCTCTGCCCCACCGTGAACGGTATGTATAAGCGCAGTTGCTAGAGATGCGGCCGTGTATCGCAAAAAGACCGCGTCTCCAGCTGGCTGCGTGCGAACCAGTCAAGCGGGAACAAAACTGGACCGCACGCAAACAGCTGTAAAACTGCTTCTTATTGGCATGCATGCTAATAATTGCATCATGGAATTACCCAATACAAATTAATAACGTCGCATAACTTCTTTATTGGAGCTCGTGGTGTTTCTGGCACCGCCGTTACGGCCGGATGCTGATCGACCCTGCGCTTAGCGACTTGCTGGAGCCGCGAGCACAGTTGAACTCATGTAACGCTAAGTATCCTAGCACAAGCTGGTAACGAAACTGATTTGGCTTGTGGTGGACAACATATCGTTCATTTAGCGTGTTCAAGGGTGTTGTTTTGGAATGTTGTTCACATTGATGCAGGTTATTGAGG
This sequence comes from uncultured Collinsella sp., assembly GCA_958403395.1. Taxonomy (GTDB): domain Bacteria; phylum Actinomycetota; class Coriobacteriia; order Coriobacteriales; family Coriobacteriaceae; genus Collinsella. The sequence goes on along the minus strand of CATXXF010000073.1, from coordinate 4,119 downwards.
TATTGGCGGTGATTAGGGGCGTTCCTTAAGCACAAATGGAACGGCGAGCTGCACTGGTAATTGCGTTAGTCTAACAAACTATGTACAGACATGGGAAATTAATTGTGCAACTTTTTGTTGGCATAGGTGGGGTTTGTGGCGCGTAGTGTTTTGGCATGAAAAAAGGCCTTCGGAATTCCGAAGGCCTTTACATTCACGATGGTGGAGACGAGGGGGATCGAACCCCTGACCTCTTGACTGCCAGTCAAGCGCTCTCCCAGCTGAGCTACGCCCCCGTGACGAGGAGATACTATAGGGGAAGATTCTTAGTTGTGCAAGAAGTTTTTTGCAATTGATCCTCGCACTTACGGGTTTTCCTGGGACGGGGCAAAAATAATCACTCTACGAGCGATTATTTTTATCCGCCGTCCCGATAAAACCCTGATGCAGCAAATACGCTATTGCAGTACCGGTGTGGACTTCGATCTTTGCAGTAGATCTTACTATGTTGCTAATGCCTGTGTCGGCCAACAAACCCAGGGGGCTGTGATCTAGTTCCCACTCTAGGCCGTGCTCGCTAACCTCGGTATTGGGGGCTATGGCGATGATAGAAAACGTCTTGCCTTCGGCACCTTCGATGGCCCAGGATTCGCCTCCGTGCAGGATACGGGCCGTGATCTCGTCTTCGGCAATCCAGACTGGGGCGCCCTTGTAGCCCGCGAGCAGGCCCAGTACGGAAAGCGCCATGTCCGGACGGCCGCCCGTGACGCAGGTCGCAACCACTTCGGCACCCGGCCAGCGACGGCGGACGGAATCGAGTGCCAGCGCCAGATCCGTGTAGTCCTTGTACGGGTCGTGGCGCTCAACTTCAAAGTCGGTGGCGGCATCGACCAACGCACGACCCGCATCACTCACCGTGTCGGCATCCCCCACATACACGTCGCAGCCCAGGCCGGCACTCAGTAGCGCGTCGAGTCCACGGTCCACGGCGACAACGTAATCGCACTCCTTCGCTAGCCTACGCAACAGATCAGCGCTCGCCACCACGGGCGAGCCGCAGACTACAAGTACTTTGCAAGCCACAGCCCTCGCCTATCCCTCAAACGAAAGAACGCGGGCCAGATCCAGCTCCTCGTAGCTGTCGATAAAGATATCGCAGTTGGCGCGTACGTCGTCGCGCTTCATGCGGCCATGCGGGTCATAGATGCCCACACGCTTAAAGCCGGCGGTGCCAGAGCTCTTAAGGCCAAAGACGGCGTCCTCAAACACCCATGCGCACTCAAACTTGTGCCCATGACGCTCCTCCAGACGGCACAGCGCCAGCTCGTATACGTCGGGGAACTGCTTGGAACGACCTGCCTCGCCCGTGGTGGTCACAAACTCCATGTAGGCGTCGAGCCCGGCGCCAGCGAGCGCAGACTGCACCAGCTCGGCCGGCGTGGACGTAGCCACGCACATGGCAATGCCTGCCGCCTTCGCCTGCTCCAAAAACGCCAGGAGCCCCTCGCGCGGCGGCACCTTGGAGTAGCCATCGATCAGGATGTCGCTAAGCTCGCGATACAGCTCCTCGCCATTCGCGCCAATGCCCCACGTGTCGTGGTAGGCCTGGCACTCGTCCTCGAGCGACAAATGCTCAAACTGGGCAAAATCGTCGACCGTCACGTCGACACCGTGGCGGTGCAATAACTCGGGCTGGGCATAGGCCCAAACGGGCGTGCTATTTACCAGCGTGCCGTCGCAATCGAAAACAAAAGCAACCTTGGGAGCGGCGGTATGGGACATAAACGAACCTTTCGATATCAAATGGTAAACATCCTGCTAAAAACGTTTTACCAAACGTCAGCCAAACAATTTTGAAACCCAAATTGGTAAAACTGTCAAGAGTTTTACCACGTCAAATCTGCCAGTGGTATAAACATGTCGCTTACCGATTAAACGCCCCCGCAAATCCGCTTTCGTCCATAAAACTAACGCACAGGTGTTATCGTAGTTTCTGCCGAAAGTTCCACCGAGCACGCGAGGTGGAACGAATCACAGAAACTTCGCCGTCCCTTCGATTCGTGCAGCCTTGGACCTTTCGCATCTAGTCACCAAGGCAACACGCTGCCGCGTCATGATGGGATCAAACGTGAGCGATACAAAGCTAAAGCCAACGGCTAAAAAGCCCGCAACCCGCAAACCGGCTCCGCACACACCGGAGCTCTCCAAGGACGATGTCTACCTGTTTGGCATTGGAATGTGGGAGCGCAGCTGGGAAAAGATGGGCGCGCATCCCGACACGCAGCAGCGCACGCGCGGCTGGCGCTTTTGCGTTTGGGCGCCCGACGTAAAGAGTGTCCATGTCATTGGTGAATTTAACGACTGGGATGAGCAGGCCAACCCGCTGGTGCCCGTGCATACGAGCGCTATTTGGGAAGGCTTTATTCCTGGCGCCGAGCAGGGTCAGCTCTATAAATATCTTATTGAGACCAACGAGGGTGAAAAGCTCTACAAGGCCGATCCGTATGCCTTTAAGGCCGAGTGCCCTCCGGGTACCGCGAGCGTGCTGTGGACCCTCGATGGCTACAAGTGGAACGACGCCGCGTGGCTCAAGCGCCGCGCCAGCCACAACCACATGTCGCAGCCGCTCAACATCTACGAGGTGCATATTGGCTCGTGGAAGCGCCACGGCGACACGCCACAGGGCGAGCCCGACGAGTACGGCAACTACCCCGGCCCCATGGATCCTTTCCCCGCGCAGCGCGGCGAGTTCTACACCTACGACGACTTGTCGGTGGAGCTCGTGGACTACGTGCGCGACATGGGCTACACGCATATCGAGGTCATGCCGCTCATGGAGCACCCCTTCGATGGCTCCTGGGGCTACCAGACGACCGGCTACTATGCCGCCACGTCGCGCTACGGCAACCCGCAGCAGCTCATGCACTTTATCGATGCGTGTCACGAGGCGGGCATCGGCGTGATCATGGACTGGGTGCCCGGCGGCTTTTGTGCCGACTCCCACGGCCTTGCCACCTTTAACGGCCACATGCTGTTTGAGCACGAGATTCACCCCAACTGGGGCACGCACAAGTTTGACTTCGCTCGCGGCGAGGTCCGCTCCTTCCTGGTCTCCAACGTGCTGTACTGGCTCGAGAACTTCCACGTTGACGGCATTCGCATGGACGGCGTGTCCAGCATGCTGTACCTCAACTTTGGCATCGACGACCCCGGACAAAAGAAGTTCAACAAGTACGGTACCGAGGAGGACCTGGACGCCAGCGCATTTATCCGTCAGGTCAACTGCGCCGTGGAGGCGCACTACCCCGACGTGATGATGATGGCCGAGGAGTCCACCGCGTGGCCGCTCGTGACCTATCCGCCACAGGACGGCGGCCTGGGCTTCCACTACAAGTGGGACATGGGCTGGATGAACGACACCCTGCACTACATGCAGACCGACTTCCCCTGGCGGCCGGGCAAGCATGAGCAGCTGACCTTCTCCATCATGTATGCCTTTACCGAGAACTTTATTTGCCCGCTGAGCCACGACGAGGTCGTGCACGGCAAGTGCTCGCTCATCGGCCGCATGCCGGGCGACTGGTGGCGCCAGTTTGCCGGCCTGCGCACGCTGGCTTTCTACCAGATGACGCATCCCGGTGCCAAGCTCAACTTTATGGGCAACGAGATCGGCCAGTTTATTGAGTGGCGCTACTACGAGTCCATCCAGTGGTTCCTGACCGAGGAATACGAGACCCATCGTCATCATCAGGCGTTTATCAAGGCGCTCAACCACCTGTACACCGCCGAGCCCGCCCTGTACGAGCGCGGCTACACCGACGACGGCTTTACCTGGATCGACGCGGATAACTCCAAGCAGTCCATCGTGAGCTTTGTGCGTCAGGGCGAGGACGTCGACGACGACCTGGTGATCTTGATCAACTTTGACCCGGCGAGCTACGAGAGTTTCCGCGTGGGCGTGCCGCGCGAGGGTGACTGGGAGGTCATCTTTGATTCCGACCGTCCCGAGTTTGGTGGCAGCGGATACGCCGGCGAGGAGCCCTACACCTGCTCGAGCGAGCCCTACCCCTGGAACGGGCAGATGGACTCCATCGAGATGAAGGTGCCCGGTCTGGCAGGTGTGGTACTTAAGCGCCGCGG
>CATXXF010000072.1 GCA_958403395.1 uncultured Collinsella sp. | reverse complement strand
AGCGCACGGAGACGGCATGGGTTGACTCGGTCCAGTGGATGGAGCCGCGCTCGAAATCCTGCACCCACCCTGATCCGTGCGACGTCAGAAACTCACGTGGCTCGCCAACAGGAACACCAATTGAGATGGCATTCGATTCCGAGTTCCAGTAAGTAAAAATATCTCCCCAGACAGGATACGCTCCACTTTTCTTCGAAAACACAGCGCCGCCGTGTTCGCAATCAAGTCTCCAGTTATCGTCTTCAAACTTATAAGCTTCTCCCGTAACAGCACCAAGTTGCGAGCTGTATCGCTGCGCAACTCTTGCCAGTTCAGCTGCAATCTGGTCATCAGAGGTATCCGGGGTCGCATCTCCAAACCAGTAGTTAACATCAACGTCACCGCTTACACCGGGAACGCTGCCACGGGAAGAATACTGCCAACAATCATATTTGGCAGGTGCATCAGGAGTAAGGTCGAGGCACTCATCGTAACGGCCTCCGTACCAATATTGGGCAGTCCAGATGCTCCAGCCGCTAGAAAGAAAGCAAGGGTCGGTAAGGTAGTTCTTGAACCAGTTAACGTTTGCGTAAATACCGGGCTTATACCCCGCAGCTGCAATTTGACCGCAGAAGGTCTTTGCGATCGATGCGAGCTTCGAGGGATCGTTAAATGGCGTCCACATGGGCGAACCATCAGCATTTGTTTTTTGCTCTTCCAAGTCATAGTAAACGGGAAGAGTGGGTGAATGGCCCTTAAGAGCACTTAACATCAAGCGTGCCTCGGCTTGGGCATCTTCTTCATTGCGCGCATAGGAGTAAAGGTACACGCCATACGGAATTCCCAAACGTTCGCACTCGCTCACGTTGCGCTTAAAGTAATTGTCCAGCCTTCCGCCGTTTGTATCGCCAGCAAAACCGACTCTTAGAATCGCAAAGTCGATACCGGCATCTTTCACGGACTGCCAATCAATGGTTCCGTTGTGCTCGCTCACGTCGATTCCCTGCGCCGTTGCGCCCTTAGGCATGCTGTGCATTGCACGGCCTTCGAAATCTGCATTTGCGCCATAATCGTCAGGAAGATCGGAGCGAAGGGAACCGTCGACATAACGCCAAGAGTTCTCAGCCAGGGGGGCCACGACATCCGCATCAGACGCCTCATCTGCTCCCTTGTTAGAGTCCTCGTCGGAAGTTGCCTCGGCATCCGCGGTCTCGCTTGAATCAGGCGTCGAGGAGTCCTGGGCAGCCGAATCGCTCTCCACCTGATCGCCAGACGTATTCGTAGAGGCGTTAGAAGCGCTCTCGTTCGCGGGCTGCGATACCTTTGGCTGTTCCCGAGCCAAATCGAGTGTCTCGGCATACAGTGCAAAAGGCTGAAGCGCGCCAGAGAGCCCGAATATAAGGGAGAGCAGTAAAGCAACGCAACACTTTAGTCGTTTCATAGACATCCATTCACCCCGATTAATCGTAGACATAGCATTATAGCAGCATGGGTAACGCATTTACGTCCATGGTCCATGTCAGCGCATAATGGGTCGCACCAGATAGGCATGCCCCTTAGTGGCCTTAGCGGCTCTGAAAGAAAGTTTGAGACTTCCTAAATACCATTGCCTAAATGCGAGAAATACTCACTGTTGGCTGATAGGTTTGCCCCAAGCCACGGATCGCCCGTCAAAAAGAACTCCGGCCAGCGCTGCATGAACAGCGCCTGCTCGCGCTTCCAGCGGCGAAGTTTTTCCTCGTTGGCCTCTTCCCTGCCGCGCGAGGTGAACTCGTAGTGGTACAGCTCGGCATAGGGCGTAAAGATGGTGCGGTAGCCCGCCTCCCACGCGCGCAGGCAAAAGTCCGCATCGTTAAAGCCGACGGCGAATTCCTCGCTGTAGCCTCCGACCTCCTCAAATACGTCGCGTCGGACCATCTGGCAGGCACCTGTTACGGCGCTAAAGTTGCCCGGTCTCACGGCACGGGCAAGGTAGCCCTCGCGCTTTGCCGAGAAATCCTGGCTGGCATGGGCAAGTGCGCCGCGCACGCCGACCAAAATGCCAGCGTGCTGCACCAGATGATCGGCAAAATAAAGCTTGGCGCCCACCACGCCCGCATCGGGGCGCTGCAGATAGCCCATCATCTCTTCAATAAAGTCCGGGCTTATGACCTCGGTATCGTTGTTCAGCAGCAGCAGATAATCGCCCTTGGAATGTTCAACGCCAAAGTTGATGATCTTGGAGTAATTGAACTCGCCCGGCCAGTACACAACGCGTGCGTTACCTTTGCCTTCAGATGCCGTGAGCACGCGTTCCGGAAGGGTTTCGTAATACGCAAACGTCTCCGGATCTTCGCTGTTGTTCTCCACCAAGACGATCTCGTAGTTGGTATACGTGGCCTTCTGGGCGATCGACATCACACAGGCGTCGAGCGTCTCGACGTGGTCCTTGGTGGGAATCACAATACTCACCAGCGGTGCAGGCTCCGGCAGCGCATAGCGCATGCGGTAGACAAACGGCGTCTCAGTCTCATCGGCCGTTCCGTGAACGTCCAGCGAGTCAAGGTGACGTTGCATCGCAAGGCGTCCGGCCTCGATGGCATACGGCTTGCTATCTGCAGAGCCATCGGCGGTAGAACCGGGATGCACGCGCCAGTGATACAGCACGTGGGCACATGGCGACCGATTCCGGCACCGCCGAGCGCACGGTTGCGCGACAGCTCGCCAACGGCGTGTGCAGGAGCCGCATCCGTGATATGTTCAACGTCCTGCCGCCCTACATAGACTACTGGACCGAAGCCGCCGCATAGAGACAGTAGAATGGTCGCATCGCGATATACGAGGAAAGGTGCAGCCATGCCGTCGAACATACCGGCCACGACGATCCGGATCGACCCGGAGGCCAAAAAGGAGGCCACGGCCATCCTGGACGAGCTCGGCCTGTCCATGTCCACCGCCGTCAACGCGTTCCTCAGGGCGCCCGTCCGGGAGGGCGGGATGCCGTTCGAGATGAGGGTCAAGGCGCCGGCGCCCGACGGGAAGACGGCGAGATAGCCGGCAAATCGACTTGGGGCGATGGGGCCCTCACGATTGACCCGACAGATCTTGAGCACATCGCCCCCTTGCCGGATTCAAACCCGGCAAGGGGGCGATTATCTTGCAATTTCAAAAAGATGATTGGGGCAGAATGTCAATCATGGTCTAACAGAGCCAAATCAATCCAACAGTTTAGATAACGGGTAATGATTCGGGAACAGGGCGTTCGGCCGGATGGGACAGATAGATATGGAAAGAATGAACCCCTTCGGGGCACACAAGTAGAGACAAACAATGGGGTCGCTTCGAGAAGCGATGCTTTCGAAGCGACCCCATTGTTTGCACAATTGGCTTAGGCGCTGAGACCAAGTTGAGTCAATCTTAGACTAACAGAGAGAAGCGCCGCCCAAGTCATGTACTATCCGCTCCAACTCGACAATGTAGGACTCAACGGAATCATCCGATGGCGAGACTTCTGCTCGAATAATGTGGTCCCATTTATACAGGAAATTTTCAACCTGTCGATCTGAGTCATTCTTCCACAGTGGAGCAAGTGCAATCAACGCCGCATCAAAAGGATTGGAGGAAAAATTATCAGCATCAATATAGCCACCCATACCGGCCCTGTCGCAGTCATGCACATTTCTAACTATTCTCTCCAATTCAATAGCCTGATTATGATTCATAAAATCACCTCCCTTTCTACTCTTGATACCCCAAAATAGAGAGGAAAAGAGTTTCGACAACATTTATCCGGTTGAAAATCATACACAATCGCTAAATATCGGTTGATTTCCGATCTCGGCCGATCGCATTGAACCGATAGGCCGTTCCGGCAGTTATCCGAACGCCCCCGCGGACCCCGTGGGCCCCGGGGCGGCGTTTTCCCAGTTGGAGGAACGGTGGAGATGTGTTTCGATGGGTTCGGTCGCCATGCTTCGCCCTCCGCCTGACACCGCTTCCCAGACCCAGTCGGACGTTCGGTCCGCCTATTCCGTTTTACCTTAAGGCTAGGCCAGCGGGGTATCGCCCATCTCGGCGCGCGCAGGCTCTATGAGCCCCGGCGTCAGGTCGAGCATGTCGACGGGTGTTAATGATCACTAAAAGAGGTCCGCGTGATCGCCAGCAATCGAGCACCGTGAGCACTGAAACTGAGCAGTTTGAGCAGGAGGTCAGTACCCCGTGAACCGGAAGCGCGACCCCCTCGCCATACGGTTTCCCCGAGCGGGCACTTTGGCGAGCCCGCCCGGGAAGGATGGAGGAGATGACCGTGCCCCTGGACACAGTGAATGATATACGGTCGATAGATGCCGCCGGGCGCTCGAGGTCCGAGATCGCCCGAATGCTCCACGTGAGCCGGAACACCGTGGCGAAGTACGCCGACATGGAGGACATGTCGCCCGCCGCGCCGATGCCCCGGAGGAGGGGCAGGCCCGCGCTCGAGGGCAACGAGGAATGGGTCGCGGGCGTTCTCGAGGCCGACCTCGGGGCCCCGAGGAAGCAGCGCCGCACCGCCAGGCGGATCTACGACAGGCTCGTCGCCGAGCGCGGCTACGGCGGCTCGTACTCCACCGTGCAGAGGTTCGTCCGCGAGCTCAGGCATGCCCGGGCCGCGGCGGGCGGAGAGGGGTACCTCGAGCTCGAGTGGGCGCCCGGCACCTGCCAGGTCGATTTCGGGAACTTCCGCGCCGCGGTCGGCGGGAGGTCCCTCGACCTCAAGCTGTTGGTCGCGACGCTCTCACACTCGAACGACCGGCAGTGCGTCGCCCTCATGTCGCGAGGCCTCGAAGCGCGCGACGCTGCTCAGGCGCTGCGCGCTGCCGGCGCCCAAGACCTTCGACGGCTACGACTGGTCGGCCGTGTCGTGGCCGGAGGACATGGGGCGCGAGTCGCTGCTCGCGCTAGACTTCGTCGAGCGCAGGGAGGACCTCGTGCTCATGGGCGACGTCGGCTCCGGCAAGACGCATATGGCGTCGGCCCTCTGCGCGCTGGCGTGCGAGAGGAGGCTCGAGGCGCGCTTCTTCACGGCGTCCTCGCTCGTGATGCGACTGGGGCGCGCCCGCGACGACGGGAGGCTCGACCGGGAGGCCGCGCTCATCGGCAAGACCCGCCTGCTCGTCATCGACGAGCTCGGGTTTCTCCCGCTCGACGCGGACGGGGCGAGACTGCTCTTCCAGATCTTCGCCGACGCATACGAGAGGCAGTCGGTGGTAATCACCACGAACCTGGAGTTCAGCAGGTGGGGGTCGGTGTTCGGGGACGACCAGATGGCCGCCGCCGTGATCGACCGCATCGTCCACCACGGGAGGCTCGTCCAGTTCCGCGGCGAGTCCTACCGCGTCCGCCATGCCCTCATGCAGGAGGGCTAGCCGCTCAAAAGGCGTGCGCGCTTCCGATGCTGCGACTGCTCAATTTCCGATGCTCTTTTTGCTCAAATCCTCTTGACGAAACACATCATTCACTGTGTCCAGGGGCACGGTCATCTCCTCCATCCTTCCCGGGCGGGCTCGCCAAAGTAACCGCCCGGGGAAAACATACGGCGAGGGCCGCGCCCCCGGTCCCCGGGGCACGGCCCTCTTGCTTAAACTGCTCAATTTTTCGTGCTCACGGTGCTCATTGTTAGCGCCGGGCGATTTTAGCCGCTAATAGTCAAACTATTTTGACCAATCCC
>CATXXF010000071.1 GCA_958403395.1 uncultured Collinsella sp. | reverse complement strand
GGGCGATCTGCCGCTCAAACCGTCGCTTGCGTACATAAAGTACGCTTCGCTCCTCTTTCGCGGCACCTCGCCACGGCAGCTGCCCGCTCGCTGACGTTTGCTCGACCTGGATGGGCGAGTTGATTCATTGAGCGCGTTCGCGGGTATTATGGTGAAAGCGATTTCAATGACAGGGGTGCTCGTGGTTAAGATGAAAGATGTGGCCGAGCTGGCCGGCGTTTCGAGCGCCGCCGTCTCGCGCTACCTCAACGGTGGATATATCTCGGCGGACAAGGCCGAGCGCATTAAGCAGGCAATCGAGCTGACCGGATACGTGCGATCCAGCCAGGCTCGCGCGCTGCGCACCGGTTCCACCAAGCTCATCGGCGTCATCGTACCTAAGATCAACTCGGAATCCGTGAGCCGCATTACCGCCGGCATTGGTCAGGTGCTCGGTCGCCGTGGCTACCAGATGCTGCTTGCCAACACCGACAACGCGGCCGATCGTGAGCTCGAATACCTCGATTTATTCCAAAACCACCCGGTTGACGGCATTGTTCTGGTGGCAACTATGATCACCGACGAGCACCGTCGCGCGATTGAGTCGTGCCGTGTGCCCATTGTGTTGATCGGCCAACATGTCGAGGGCGCGGCGTGCGTCTATCACGACGATTACGAGGCTGCCTTTGAGCTCGGCCGTGCGCTTGCGGGTCGGGTGGATGGCAAGATCGCCTACATCGGAGTTACCGAAGAGGACCGCGCGGCCGGTTATGACCGCCGTCGCGGTTTTGAGGCCGGCTTGCGCGCCGCGGGTAACCCGCTCGATGCCGCCTTGATTCGCCTGGGCTCGTTTACGCTCGACTCGGGCTATCGCGCTGCGCGCGAGCTGCTTGCCGATGCCCCCGATGTTTCGTTTATCGCGTGCGCGACCGACACTATGGCTGCCGGCGCCCTGCGCGCTCTTGACGAGGTGCGTGGCATGGGCGATGGCGTGCGTCGCGTGAGCGGCTTCGGCGACAACGCATTTTTGCGCGCGCTGACGGGCGGCATTCCCACCGTGCATTACGGCTACCTGACCAGCGGCGTCGAGGCGACCAATATGTTGCTCAACGCGCTCGATGGCGAGGAGGGGGAGAGCGGTCTAAAGTCGCTCAAGCTCGGCCATCAGCTTATGAATGTCTAGGCCTTGGGCACGTCTGCCTGCCTCTGAGACCCCTGTTTTTGCTTCAAAACTACCTTTCGCCGGCTTTTTCCTACCGTTCACCCTACTATGAAAACGATTACAGTCATATCAAACTGAAAACGATTACAGTGTATGTGTCAAAGATGGCCGGGTGCACATGCGCCCGTTGGAGGAAAGGGAAGTCATGGACTACCGCAAATCAGCCCAAGAGGTGCTCGACAACATCGGTGGCGCCGACAACGTTGTTTCGGCTGCGCACTGCGCCACGCGTCTGCGCCTGGTGATTGCCGATAACGCCAAGGTCGGCAAGGAAGCCCTCGAGAATATCGACGGCGCCAAGGGCGTCTTTGAGGCCCAGGGCCAGCTCCAGATTATTTTTGGCACTGGCACCGTCAACAAGGTCTACGAAGAGTTCATCGCGCTCAGTGGCGTCGAGGCTGCCACCAAGGCCGAGGTCAAGGAGGCCGCGGCGCAGCAGCAGAACATTTTTATGCGCGCCATTAAGGTGCTCGGCGACGTCTTTGTCCCCATCATCCCCGCCATCGTGGCTTCGGGCCTGCTGTTGGGAATCATGAGTGCTCTCAACTTTATGGCCTCCAATGGCTTTATCGCGCTCGACACCAATAACTTTATTTATAAGATCGCCGACCTGGTCTCGGGCACGTCCTTTGGCATTCTGCAGATCCTGATTGGCTACTCCGCCGCTAAGGCCTTTGGCGCCAACCCGTATCTGGGCGCCGTCGTCGGTGGTGCGTTCATCAACTCCTCGCTGCAGAGCGCCTATACGGTTGCCTCCGAGGGCGTGCAGACCATGGTCACCGTCATTCCCGGCGTGTACAGCTTTGAGTGGGTCGGTTATCAAGGCCACGTTATCCCCATCGTCATCGCCTGCGCCATCCTCGCCTTCTTGGAGAAGCGCCTCCACAAGATCGTTCCCGAGATGTTCGACCTCTTTGTGACTCCGCTCGTCTCGGTGTTCGTGACCGTGCTCGTGACCCTCGTTGCCGTCGGCCCCATCTTTGTCTGGGCCGAGAACGCCATCCTCGGTCTGATCCAGGCCCTGCTCACTCTGCCCTTCGGCATAGGTTCCTTTATCGTCGGCCTGTTCTATGCCCCCACGGTCGTTACCGGTATCCACCAGATGTACACCGCCATCGATCTGGGCCAGCTCGCTCAGTACGGTGTGACCTATTGGCTGCCCATCGCCAGTGCCGCCAACATCGCCCAGGGTGGTGCCGCGCTCGCCGTTGCCTTTAAGACCCGCGATGCCAAGATCAAGGGCCTGGCGCTTCCTTCAGCCCTGTCCGCCTTCATGGGCATTACCGAGCCTGCCATCTTTGGTGTGAACCTGCGCTTCTTTAAGCCCTTCATCGCCGGCTGCATCGGCGGCGGTTGCGGTGCCCTGGTCTGCGCGCTCACTTCGCTGGCTGCCTCCGGCACGGGCGTTACCGGTATCTTCGGCATCCTGCTGTGCCTGGCCCAGCCCGTGCAGTACGCGATCATGTTTGCGGTTGCCGCGCTGGTCTCCTTTGCCGTCTCGTTTGTCCTGTACAAGGACGAGCCCAAGGCTTCCGAGCAGGCGTAGGATTCGCGTAAACAGAACGCCCGCAGGCTCCATCCTGTGGGCGTTTTCTTTATCTGGAACCCTTGATTTAAGCGTTCGTTGATTTAATTCGATTGGATACCGACATGTCTAACGCACTTCAGCGCGATCTTGCCAAGCTCGTTGCCAACATGGATGCCGCGGCCGCCGAGCGCGGTCACGGGCCCTATGCTCAGCATTTTCATATTATGCCGCCCACGGGCTGGCTCAACGACCCCAACGGGCTTTGCCAGGCCGATGGCGTGTTTCACGCATACTTCCAGTATGCTCCGTTTGATGTGAACGGCGGCGTCAAGGTGTGGGGTCATGCCACGAGCCGCGACCTTATGAAATGGGAATATGTTGGCGCGCCGCTGCTTCCCGACGAGCCGTTCGACTGCCATGGCGTGTACTCGGGCTCGGCATTGGTCGAGGACGGTCGCATTCGCGTGCTCTATACCGGCAACGTTAAGCTTCCCGATGCGGACGGCGTTTATGACTATGTCAACACCGGTCGTCGCGCCGATACCGTGTATGTCGAGAGCGCCGATGGACAGTTGTTTAGCCAAAAGCGCGTGGTGCTGACTTCCGAGGATTATCCCGAGGATTTGACGTGCCATGTGCGCGATCCCAAAGTGTGGCGCGATGAGGCCGGTCGTTACCACATGGTGCTGGGCGCGCGTCGTCGCGTGGACGGGCCGCATGTCGATAGTCGATTTTGCGCCATGCACGGTGAGGGTGCCGGGCGCGATGTGGGCGAGATCCTGGTGTATGGCTCGGCCGATATGCTGAGCTGGGAGCTCGAGAGCCGTGTGTCTACGCCCGAGCGTTTTGGTTTTATGTGGGAGTGCCCGGGTTACTTTGAGCTTGAGGCCGATGACGGTGTGCCGGCGAAGTGGCTGTCCTTCTCCCCCCAGGGGCTCGAGGGCGGTCGTTGGGACCGCGGCAACGTATACGCTGCTGGCTACATGCCTGTAACGGGCGACATTGCAGGTGGTGACGGTGCCTATGAGCTGGGCGATTTCCGCCTGTGGGATGCCGGTTTTGACTTCTATGCTCCTCAGGAGTTTACGTCCGAGGATGGTCGCCACATTCTGATCGGCTGGATGGGCATGCCCGATGAGCCGACCTATGACAACGCGCCTACCGTGGCGTGCGGCTGGCAGCACTGCATGACGGTGCCGCGTGAGCTTACAGCCGGTGCGGGCGGCGTGGTGCTACAGCAGCCGGCGCGCGAGATTGAGCACCATTATGCCTCGGTGCGTGTGGGGGCGGGCTCGTTGGAGGTTGCCGGCGATACTTGCTTTGATGTTGTTGTCGACGGTGTCGACGGCGCGTTTGCCGCGACCGTTGATGGCGAGCTGAATCTGGCGTTTGTGCCCGCTGGGGACGAACTGCCCTCGCGCTTTGAGATGCGATTTACCGATGAGGGTCGCGCTTCTGCCGGCTGCGGTCGTACCGTGCGCTGGGAGCCCGTCGACGAGGTGCGCAATGTGCGCATTGTTGGCGATGTCTCTTCGGTCGAGGTGTTTGTGAACGATGGCTCGCTCGTGTTTTCGACGCGCATCTATCCCGAGGCCTATGGCGTGACCGTTGACACTCCGGGTGCGAACGTGACCTACCACGCGCTCAACATCTAGGCGATTCGTCGCATATCGGCGCTATACTGCAGCCGTTGCCCACGATGCGGGGAACACCCGCATCGTGGGTTTTTGTTTTGAAGGGACGGTGCCGCGTGAACGTGCAACAGCTAGAAGAGGCCTGGGCTTTGAGGACCGGCGCGCGTGAGGCGCGGTTGCTTGCGGCCCCGCATGTGCCGGCAGTGCTGTCGCAGCTGGGGATTGTGCGTCCCGGTGACTGCCTGGTGACCTTTGCCGATGACTTTGCCGATGCGTTTGCGCGCGGCTTTGATGGCTGCGACGTGGCTATGGTGGGGGAGCCGTTGGTTGCGGCGTTTACTGCCGCGTCCGAGGGCTTTGATGCTTCGTTTGATGCCGAGGGGCCGCACCTGTGGTGGTTCGTTAACTCCATCGGCGGGTTTGGTCTGCGTGTGCCCGATCTGCGCGCTCTGGGCCGCGCTGCTCGTGAGGCCCATGCGCTGTTTGTGGTGGATAACACGGTGGCGTCGGCTTTTGGCTGCGATCCGCTGCGTTTGGGTGCCGTGCTGTCGCTCGAGGCGCTCGACCGCGTGTGCGCCGGCAAGGCTCCGCGCAAGTTGGTTGCCGTATCGGTCGCGCGCTCGCAGCTCAAGCGCCATCGCGTGGATGCCGCGGCTGAGTGCGCGCATGCCCTGCTTGAGGGCTGTGGCTTGGCCAAGCTTGATATGCCTGCTGACGAGGCCGGTGTACTGGAGCGCGGGCTGGACTCGCTCGATGTCCGCATGCAGGCGCATTTTGACCGCGCCCGTGCGCTGGCCGAGTATCTGGCCGCCAACGAGATGGTGCGCAACGTGCGCTATCCCGGGCTGAGCTCGCATCCCGACCATGCGGTTGCAACGGGAATCCTCGAGCACGGCTTTGGTCCGGCAGCTGAGTTTGATTTTATCGAACGTAGCGCGGGCGAGCTGTTCGATGCTTTGCCGGGGGAGTTTCGCACATCGCCCGCCGGCGGCGCGGCGACGCGCCTTTCGGCCCCACGCGGCAAGCAGGGGAGCACCATCCGCCTTTTCGCCGGCACTGACAACCCACTGATCGTGGCCGCCACCCTCGATAACGCTCTTCGCAACTAGCTAAATCATCCTCAACTCCATAAGTTGCGGTGAAATATGGATTGATTTACGGCTTTAACCGCATAAACAGTCCCTATTTCACCGCAACTTATGAGAAGGGGTTGTGTGGCTATAAGGCCCCGTCCTAAATTGGCTATTCTTTTATGCTGGCGATGAGGACGTCGGCTTTGGCAGCTATGACCTGGTTTATGTCGGCCTGCAGCTCCTCGTAGAC
>CATXXF010000070.1 GCA_958403395.1 uncultured Collinsella sp. | reverse complement strand
GAGATACAGCCCCGTACCTCCGCAAAAAACCGGCAGGCGACCCGAACCAAGGAGACGTTCAACATGCGCGCGAGCGTCAGCCTGATAAAGCGCAGCAGAATATGCCACACCCGGCTCTACAATGTCGACGAGACGCAGCGGCGCCGTACACTCATCGAGCGCCATCTTTGCGGTACCGATGTCCATGCCGCGATAGATTTGCATCGCATCGCACGACAGCACTTCGGACGAAAGACGAGCTGCCAAACGGTCGGCAACATCACTCTTACCAACCGCCGTCGGACCGACGATCGCAACGGCGGAAAGTCCTGCCCTGGGAGAAACCATTAGCGCGGCTCGCCCACAACGGAGCCGGACAAATACCAGGTCTTGGCAACGTCAACGTCAACATCAACGATCTTGCCAACAAGCTGATCGATGCTGTAACCCTCGGGGATAGGCGCATGCACGGTCTGATTCTTGGGACTCTTGCCCAGCAGGACCGCGTCGTTCTTTTTACTCGTTCCCTCAATGAGCGCCGGCACCACAGTATGAAGCTCACCCTGGTTATACTCGTGTGCCGTAGTCTCGATAACCTTAACCAGGCGGTTGAAACGCTCGAGAATTACCTCATGCGGCGTAGGATCGTCAATCTCTGCGGCCGGGGTACCGGCGCGCTTGGAATAGATGAAGGTATAGGCCTGGGCATAGCGGACCGTCTCGGCAAGTGAGAGCGTCTGCTCAAAGTCTTCTTCAGTCTCGCCCGGGAAGCCAACGATGATGTCGGTCGAGAGCGCGATATCGGGCATCCGGTTGCGAATGCGATCGACCAGGCCCAGATAGTCCTCGCGTGTATAACGGCGATTCATTTCCTTGAGAATGCGCGTCGAGCCCGACTGGACGGCCAGGTGCAGCTGCGGCATAACAGCAGGCGTCTCGGCCATGGCGTCGATGGTCTCGGGCAGCAGATCCTTGGGATGCGAAGACGTAAAGAAGATGCGCTCCACGCCCGTATCGCCCACGGCACGTAGCAGATCGGCAAAACGCGGCTTGCCAAACAGATCGCGACCATATGAGTTAACGTTTTGGCCCAGCAGCGTAATCTCACGCACGCCCTGGCGCACCAAACCGGTCACCTCGTCGACAATCTCCTCGAAGGGGCGGCTCTTTTCGCGACCGCGCACGTACGGAACGATGCAATAGGTACAGAAATTATTGCAGCCCGTCATGATGGGCACCCAAGCGTGATACTGGGTCTCGCGATGCCACGGCATGCTCATGGCATCCGTATCCTCATGCTCATTGGTGCGGATATGACGCTTGCCATCAAGGAACGCCTCGGCAATGAGCTCGGCCACATGTGCGATGGAATGCGTACCAAAGATGACATTGACGTTATCGACGTTGGTGAGCAGGCCCTCGCCATCGCGCTGCGCGATGCAACCACCAACGGCAACCACACGCTTGCCCGAAGGCGAAGGCGGCAGGCTTTTACAGGAATTGCACTGGCCGTACAGACGAGTATCGGCGGCCTCGCGCACGCAGCATGTCATGAAGACAACAATATCGGCATGCTCGGGATCGAGCGCCATGAGGCAACCATACGAATCGAGCAGACCGCTCACGCGCTCGGAGTCGTGCTGATTCATCTGGCAGCCAAAGGTGCGGATAAAGTAGGTTTTACCGGCAAGAATATCGCGTACGGAACGCTGGTCCATGTGCATAAGTCCTAACGATGGAGAGGGGGGGGCGAATCGAGACAAGCAGAAGCTATGCCACAGGCTTAACATCATCCATGACGACGTTATCCATAGCAGCTCGATTGATCTGGTGAACGTAAATAGAAAGACGGATGGCCGTGCGCGACTCCCCGTTAATGAGGATGTCGGAGAACACGGGCGCGCAGGAAATATCAAACCCGGTTGGAATCAAAAAACCGCGCGCAATAGCCACGGCCTTTATGGCCTGGTTGACCGCACCGGCGCCGACACACTGAATGTTGACGGGCACACCATCCTTGACCATGCCGGCGATGGCGCCGGCAACGGACGCGGGCGATGATTTGCTTGATACCTTCAGGCAATCCATGAAGAAACTCCTGCGTTTAAAAGTACGTTTTAACTGCAATAACTGTATCGTACCGAGTGGACTCGGTAAAGGCACTATTCCTCTTTGGCAAGATCGAAGGTCACGGTGATTCGATCACGCGAAACGCGAATCTTTGGGTCGCCGCAAAGGTTGAGATAGTACCGGGCGGCAAGGTCATTAAAGTCACGCTCCACAGCACGCGAAAACTGTGCCATGTCATCCTTGGCAATACGTAGCCCGCGACGATCCTTCGCGAGATCGACAGGAGCCGGCGCATGCGAGGAAGAATCACGCTCGCGCAGCAGACGCGCGGTCACACCGCGAACGGGCTTAATCTGCCCTGCCAAAATGCGATGTGCCGTGCGCTCGGACATCTCAAGACCCAAACCCGAGCAGATACGGATAAAGTCCTCGGCATCAGAGGCAAGGCCTAAACGATCGACAACCGGAAGCTCACTCTCGTCATCAATGAACAGGAGACGCGACGTATCGAGCCGACTTGACGCCTGAGCATAAAGGGTCGCGGCAATCTCAGACGGAGAACCAAGATAGACATCGCAACCACGCAACTCCTCGAGCGCAAACTCACAAGCAGCGCGAATAATATTATGCGGGCCGCGAGCACAGACATAACGTCCGTCCTCATCCTTGACGGCCTGAGGCCAGCTGGACTGATCGGCACGCTCACTGAGGCGGTCGGCTGCAACGCTCACCTTAAAGGCTGAACCAAGATCGACGCCGGAGGTGACCACACGGGCCTCGTCGGTGTTCTGCTTGATCGAAAACAATGCCATGCCACGACCGTGAACGCCCCAACGGTCAATCTTCATGCTCTCGAGCTTGGAGGTAACGCGGGCATCGAAGATTCGCTCTTGCATATCCTGCGGAACGCCCGAACCGTTATCCAGAAAGACAAGCGTGCGGACGCCATCTTCCTTGGTCGTGGCGAGATAGACCTTATCGGCGCCAGCATCGCGAGCATTACGGAGCATTTCGATGACGATATCCTCGACATGCTGAATGTCGTGCTTTGCCTGGCGCCGCTCGGCCTCCGAAACGCGGAGGCGGACATACCCCTCGCCAAGGTTCTCCTCGACGCGAAGGTTGCCCTCCCCCGACATCGACGCGATAAATGAGATGAGCTCGTTCGCGTCGCTCATGTTATTTAGCGATATCGACAGCGCGGCTCTCGCGAATCACGACGACGCGCACCTGACCGGGATACTCCATCTCTTCCTCGATCTGATGGGCGATATCGTGAGCCAGGACCGTGGACTGGACATCGGAGATCTTGTCCGGCTGAACCATGACGTGGACCTCACGACCGGCCTGCATGGCATAGGTACGCTCGACGCCGTCATGGGAGTTGGCGATCTCCTCGAGCTTCTCAAGACGCTTGATGTAGTTCTCGGCAGACTCGCGACGGGCACCGGGGCGAGAGGCAGAGACAGCATCGGCGGCCTGTACCAGGACATCGAGCACCGTGTTGGGATCGACATCGGCATGGTGAGCCTCGATAGCGTGGACGATAACGGGCTTCTCGCCATAACGGCGGGCAAGCTCGGCGCCGATGACGGCATGCGGGCCCTCGACGTCGTGGTCGATTGCCTTGCCCAGGTCATGAAGCAGGCCGGCGCGCTTGGCGGTCACAACGTCCAGGCCAAGCTCGGAAGCCATCACGCCGCACAGATCAGAGACCTCGAGGGAGTGCTGAAGCACGTTCTGGCCAAACGAGGTACGGTAGCGCAGGGCACCAAGGGTCTTGACGATCTCGGGATGCAGGTCGTGGATGCCGGTATCGAAGGCAGCCTGCTCGCCAGCCTCGCGCACGCGCTGCTGAACCAGGTCGGCAGCCTTGTGATACATCTCCTCGATGCGGGCGGGGTGAATGCGGCCGTCGGCGATGAGGTTCTCGAGGGCAACACGGGCGGTCTCACGACGGACCGGGTCGAAGCTCGAAAGAACGACGGTCTCGGGCGTGTCGTCGATCACGAGGTTGACGCCGGAAACCTGCTCGAAGGTCCGGATGTTGCGACCCTCGCGACCGATAATACGGCCCTTGAGGTCATCAGAGGGAATGTGCACGGAGGTAACGGTGACCTCGGCTGTGTGGTCGGCAGCGCAGCGCTGAATCGCCAGGGACAGAATCTCCTGGGCGGTCTTGTGGCACTCGGCGCGAACCTGCTGCTCGGACTCGCGAATGATCGTGGCAGCCTCGTGGGTGACCTCGCCGCGAACCTTATCGAGGAGCTCCTTGTGGGCGTCCTCGCGGGTCAGGTCGGCGATACGCTCGAGCTCGGAGGTCTGCTTGGCGCAGAGCTCCTCGAGCTCGCGGGAGCGCTTCTCGACCTGACCGGCCTGGCTGGACAGCTGGTGCTCACGCTTGTCGAGAGCGTCGTTTCGGCGATCAAGGGACTCCTCGCGCTGCATCACACGGTTCTCGAGCGTACGAATCTCGCTCTTACGCTGCTTGTCCTCGGCCTCGGCGGCCTGCTTGTTCTTGATGATCTCCTCTTTAGCCTCGAGCAGAGCCTCTTTTTTGAGGGTCTCGGCCTGACGCTTAGCATCACCGATCAGGGACTCAGCCTGTGCGTGTGCCGACTGGATCTTTTCGTCGGCCTCGTGAAGACTACCCTGCTTGGCGGTGCGCATGTAGGCAATTGCGGCGATGGCACCCAAAACGATGCCAACGAGCGCTGCGATGATAGGCATGCTCACTCCTTTTTATGGATTCGTTACACAACAAAGCGAACCGTCCTTACGAACGGCTCGCGACATTTGAGTAATATGGGCGCAGCTTATGCGGGTCGGATACAGATAAACATATAAACAAACTCATCACAGATGAGCACATATCACAAAGCAAATGACAGTGTTTATCGTACGTTGAACCACAACAACTGTCAAATTAATGGCCCCGGCACGGCGGCTAAAACGCGGTGAACGGCAGGGCCACAAAACGCATACGCCTAAACCGCACATTCCTCGCGTTCGGCATCGAGACGTGCCTTAACGGCATCGGCGGCGATGTGATACGAGAAGCCCTTGCCCATCAAAAACCGAACCAGTTTTTCGAATCCGCGCGTCTCTGGAACACGCCGCTTGGCGAGCAGGGCTGACGCACGCGCCAAATCGTCTTCGACGGCAAAATAATCCTCGGGATAACCGGGAATGTCATCGAGCACGACATGACGGCGCTTGAGCTCGGTCTCGATTTTGCGCTGTCCCCAACCGCGCCGCTTGCGCTCCTCGATAAAGTACGAGCAAAAGCGGTTCTCGTCTAAAAAGCGATACTCGGTGGCGCGCTCGATGGCGAAATGGATCGCAGACTGGTGAAAGCCGTAGCGAGCCAGCTTGTCACGGACCTCACCCGTCGCATGGTCGCGGCGCGATAGCATCTCGGTCACCATGGTAAGTGCACATTTACGCTCGATGAGCTGCACCGCCTCACAAAAATTGTCCCAATCACAGGGAAGATCGGGGCGGTTTTTGACATACAGCCGCGCGACCCGCACGGGAATCCAAATGGACCGCTCAAAACCGCCCTCAAGCTCACAATCGATATGTGCGCAAGGCTTTTTGGACGCATACCCGCTCGAGAACGAGGAGGCCGCCTTCTTATCGGGAAAGACGACCGTGGCCTCGGTCACCGTATACGACATGAGCGTAACCGCTACTCGTCGTCATCATCGAGCATGGCGGAACCATCGATGGCGTAAAGCTCGTCAAACTCCTCAGGCGCAGGCTGATCGGTCAGCTCGACCTCGGACGGAGCATCGTCATCAAACTCAAGTCCGCAGGCAAGGCGGACCTTATGCTCAATCTCGTCGGCGCAATCGGGGTGTTCGCGCAGGAAAGCCTTGGCGGCCTCTCGACCGTTGCCGAGCTTGTCCTCGCCATAGGCAAACCAGGAGCCCATCTTCTTGCAGATGCCACACTCGACAGCCATGTCCAGAATTGAGCCCTCCTTAGAGATGCCCGTACCGTACATGATGTCGAACTCAGCAGAACGGAACGGAGCTGCCACCTTGTTCTTAACGACCTTGGCGCGCACGCGGTTACCGATAACCTCGTCCTTAAGCTTAATGCTGTCGATACGGCGAATGTCGATACGCACCGAAGAGAAGAACTTAAGGGCGCGGCCGCCCGTCGTAGTCTCGGGGTT
>CATXXF010000069.1 GCA_958403395.1 uncultured Collinsella sp. | reverse complement strand
ACGAGCGGGGGCTCCTATCTTTTTAGTGCCCTCGGATTGGGTCATAGTGTCTGTCGGTGCCAAAACATCGGCGTAACACTTGGCACATGGGTAGTCATTGGGGACGTTCTTAAACGACTGGTCAAAGGGGACACTCTTGATGCACTTGGCACTTGGGGACGTTCCTTTTAATATGAGCAGGACATTGTCAAGAGGCAAAATCGGGCCTGGCCCCAACGATATGGGGTCAGGCCCTCTCCCTATATCAGCCCGTCCGCGGCGACCTCGGCGTGTCTTACCGACGCTCGTCTTTGCAGTTTAATATCCGCCCGCGGCGATCTCTCGCTGGGCAATCCGTTGCTACGGCTGAGGCTTCTACGTCGAACCGACAGTCTGTGCACGCGTGTGGCGCCCTGGGCGCTCGCAGAAAAGGGACCTGAGGTTCGCCTCAACGGCTTCGGATCGAACCGCTTCCGGGGTGACTGGCTTATGTGCGGGGAACCGCCCCCTACGCCTCCTCGGCCATGAGGCCGACCGCCCACACCCAGCAGGCGAGCTCGCGCGCCGTGGCTACGTTCGCCTTGTTGCCGTGGACCCCGCGCGCGAGCAGCGCCTCCCGCCTCTCGACCAGCCTCCGCACGC
Organism: uncultured Collinsella sp.; assembly: GCA_958403395.1. Classification (GTDB taxonomy): domain Bacteria; phylum Actinomycetota; class Coriobacteriia; order Coriobacteriales; family Coriobacteriaceae; genus Collinsella. The sequence goes on along the minus strand of CATXXF010000069.1, from coordinate 5,623 downwards.
CCTTGGCGGCATGCCTGCGGGCGACCCGGTCCGGGGCCTGGCCCTTGGCGAGGTCCTTCGGCCGCCCCGAGCACGTCAGGTAGTGCCACGCGGCCTCGACCAGCGCCTTCCTCAGGTGCTTGTTGCCCGCCTTGGTGATCGCGCCCCTGCGGTCGCTCTCCCCGCTGGAGTGCTCGGAGGGCGTCAGGCCGACCCACGCCGCGAACGAGCGGGCGTTCCTGAACCTCGAGAACTCGCCGGCCTCGAACACGAGGTCGGCGGCGGACGCGGTGTCGACGCCCTTGAGGCAGCGCAGGGAGTCGACCCTCCTCCTCCACCTGGGCTTGCGGGCCTCGGCCTCGACGAGCCCCTCGAGCCTCGCCTTCTCCTCCGCCGCCCGCCTGACCGCGTCGACGTAGTAGGCGAGCGCCTCGTTGTCGGCCCCCTCCGCGAACCTAATCGACTCGATCCAGGACCAGTGCGCCCGGGTCCAGTTGCCCTTCCTGCGGCCGGTGGGCGTCCTCTCGTCGAAGGCGAGTCCGTGCCTGAGCAGGAACTTGGAGAGCCGCTGCTTCGAGCGCGAGAGGTCGTCCCTCGCGTCCTCGAGCGCCCTGGTCAGGTCGCGGGCGGCCTCGCACTCGTCGTCGGGGACCCACACCTCGACGACGTTGCCGACCGACAGCATGCGGGCGAGGAACTCGGCGTCGTTGCGGTCGTTCTTCCTGCGCCTGTCCGCGCTGGGCTTGATCATCTTCGAGACGGCGCCGACCACGCAGCCGACCCCCAGGCCGGAGAGCCTCTTCTGCAGGTCGAACCCCGTGACCCCGGACTCGTACACGCACCTGGCCCTGGGGTCCACGGAACGGACCCACTCCGCGACGGCGCCGGCGTCGTAGCCGAAGGTCGCGGCACGTACCTCCCCGGTCATGACGTCGAGGGAGACGGCCTTTATCGAGCGGGCGTGGACGTCGAGGCCGATGAAGGTGGTAGTATCGAGCATGGGAGCCCCTTCCATGAATGCGGCGTGGCCGCCACGGTTGGATTAGACACTCACCATTGTCGGCCTAATCCGCGGTCTTTCATGCAGCAGGGGCTCTCAATGTTTTTATGTCCTGCTCATATCGTCTGTGCCGGCAGTTTGGGACACTCCTTGCGTTAAGAGGCTGGCGTGCGTCAACCTGTTCACATTGCAGCAAAAAAATCGCCCCGTTCTCGGTTGAGGACGGGGCGATTCGTCTTTCGGACTTGTGCAGCCAGGCTTATGCAAAGCGGGCGACGAGCTCCTGGAGCACATCGGTCATCTTGACGAGCGAACTGACCGGGACGAACTCGTTGACGCCGTGGTAGCAATAGCCGCCGGTGGAAAGGTTGGGGCAGGGCAGACCGCGGAACGACAGCTGCGCGCCGTCGGTGCCGCCGCGAATCGGCAGCACTTGGGGCTCAACGCCGCAGGCAAGGTAGGCTTCCTTGGCAACATCAATAAGCTCGGGATAGTCACGAACGATCTCGGCCATATTTCGATACTGCTGCTTAATCTCGACCGTCACACGCTCCTCACCCAGACGCTGGTTGAGCATCGAGGCGGCGGCATCAATAAGGTCGAGTTTCTGCTGGAACTTGGCGGCGTCATGGTCGCGGACGATATAGCGCGCTGTGGCGTGATCGACGGTCGCAGATACACCCTCAAGGTGATAAAAGCCCTCGTAGCCTTCCGTATACTCCGGGCGCTGCACGTAGGGGAGCAACGCGTTGAAGTCGCAGAACAGATTGCCTGCGTTGACCATACGACCCTTAGCGTCGCCCGGGTGGATGGACTGGCCCTCAAAGCGGACGGTCGCCTCGGCGGCGTTAAAGCACTCCCACTCCAGCTCGCCGATGGGGCCGCCGTCGACCGTGTAGGCGTACTTGCAGCCAAAGGTATCGATATCCAACAGCTCGGCTCCGTGGCCGATCTCCTCGTCAGGGCAGAAGCAAATGCCGAGTGCGGGATGGGGCAGAGAAGGGTCCTGAGCGATACGCGCGACAAGCGACATGATCTCGGCGACGCCTGCCTTGTCGTCTGCGCCCAGCAGCGTGGTGCCGTCGCTGCAGACCAGGTCCTCACCCGCGAGGTCATTCAGGGCGGGAAGCTTGGCGGTACTCATGGCAACGGGTTTACCGTCAACCGTGCCGCAGACCAGGTCGCCGCCTTCGTAGTGCACGATGTGCGGCTTCACGCCGGCGCCCGGTGCAACTTCGGTGGTGTCGAGATGGGCGATCAGGCCCAGGGCGGGCTTGTCCTCAGCGCCCGCACTTGCGGGGATATGCGCGCAGACATAGGCGTGCTCGGTCACGTGGGCATCTTCCGCACCAAGCTCGCGCAGCTCTTCAGCCAGCACGTTGGCAAGGTCAAACTGAACGGCGCTCGAGGGTACCTGGTCGCAGTTTGCATCCTCGGACTGCGTGTTGATCTGGACGTAGCGCAAAAAGCGTTCGAGGACATCGGGGCTCGTGGTGGTGTTTTCCATAAAGACCGCTCCAATCTTGGCCGTCGTGTGCAACAAGAACTCTAGCACGGTATGCCACGGCATACCACGACGCTTGGATGGGGTAGAATCAGCCATTGAATGCAGAAGGGACGGAAGATCATGGATACGACAAATAGCTCGCGCGAACTACATCTGACGGTGGCGAACGAAGACTACTTGGAGTGCATGGTTCGCATTGAAAGCGAAGAGGGGGAAACCAACGGCGTGCGATCGGTCGACATCGCGCAGCGCCTTGGCGTCTCCAAGGCATCGGTCAATAAAGCGGTTTCGGCGCTCAAGGCATCCGAACTTGTCGAGCAATCGCACTACGGCAAGGTAGTCCTGACCGATCGCGGCCGCGAGGTTGGTACGGCTATCTGGTACCGTCATCGCCTCATCCGCACGTTTTTGGTTCAGGAGCTCGGTGTCGAATTTGAGCGAGCCGATTCCGAGGCCTGCATGATGGAGCATGCGCTTTCCGAGGACACGATGAACCGCTGGCTCGCCTATCTCGAAAAGCAGGGAATCAGCGTCGAGGAATAGCGGGATATATATGGATACGAGTTATTACAACCGCTTTGGTGCCGAGGAACTTACGCGCCGCTTGTCGAGCGAGACCTTGTTGGCGCAGGGTCCCATGGGCAGTGTTCTGTTGAGTGAGTACGATGCCGCCGACATTCCACCGGCGTTTTGGAATCTGGCAGAGCCGCAGACCGTTTCTCGTATCCATCGCTTGTATGTCGCCGCCGGCGCACAGGTGCTCATTACCAACACCTTTCAGGCATCGAGCTATGCCCTCAAGCACGACCAGATTGCGCCGTCCGTGGCGGAGGTCAATCGCGGGGCCGTCGACGATGCCCGCCAGGCGCACCCTCAGCTGCTGCTGGGCTCGATGGGCCCGATCGGTATTGAATGGTTTGCCGAGGACTCTGCCGAGTATCGTGAAATCCGAGGCATTGCGCGCGAACAGGCGCACGCCTTGCTCAATGCTGGTGTTGACGGTCTGCTGATCGAGACGGTGACGTCTATCCGTAATTTGCAGCCCATGCTTGCCGGCGCCCGAGACGCCGCCGACGGCATGCCTGTTCTGGTGAGTTTTGTCGTTGACGATAAAGGCGACCTGTTGGGCGATGGCCTCAACATCGAGGCAGCCGTTTTGTACGCCGAAAAACACGGCGCAAACTCGGTTGGTGTTAATTGCTGTTCGCTTGCGGCCGCGAACACGGCGGTGCCCAGGATGGTTGCATCGGCGACTACTCCCGTCACGGTGCGTCCCAACGTAGGCGATCCGGTCCAGACTCAGGATGGCCCCGTATGGCACGAGAGCCCCGAAGCTTTCGCGCGCGCATGCATCGAATGGAGACATGCCGGCGCCGCAATGGTGGGCAGTTGTTGTGGAACCACGGCAATCACTACGGCAGCGATGGCCGAGGCGCTCGATATATAAAGGGCAAAACCGCTCCATACGGGGCGGTTTTTTTATTGCTTGCATGTCCTCGGCAGCATTTGCCCAAATGGTGAATGCTGGTGCCGGCAGGTTGCCGAGTGCATGTTGCGGGTATACCCCATGCGTACCATGATCCAAACACTGTGAGGTGTCTGCGCGTGTGCGCGATAATTCATTTTGGAACTGACGGTTGGCGCGCTCGCGTCGATGAGGACTTCACTGCCGATAACGTTGCCCGTATCGCCGATGCCGTCGGCGAGTTGTGGCAAAAGACCAATCCGGGCAAAACGGTATATATAGGGTTCGACACCCGGCCCCTGGCGCGCGAGTTCGCTGAGCTTGCGGCGGGTGTGCTAGCAGCGCACGGGCTAGACGCCGTGCTCGCTTCGCGACCTGTCCCGACCCCTGCCCTTACGTGGGCGGCGGCTTATGACGGTGAAGCGTGCGGCGCGCTCATGGTGACGGGGTCCCATCATCCGCAGGGCTATCTGTGCCTCAAGATTCGCATGGGTGACGGCTCGACCGCCAACCAGGATGTCATCGAAGAGCTCGAAGAGACTATGGCTCCCGAGCCAATGGGGATCGAGGGGCAATATCGCACCGCGGATATCATTCCTGACTATATGCAGGCGGTGGCATCGTTTGTCGATGCCGAAGCCATCCGCGCCGCGCACCTGCGCGTGGTTGTCGATCCCATGGGCGGCGCAGCCCAGGGCTATCTAGCCGACTTGCTGCGCGAGCTTGGCGTTGAGGTGCACGAGATTCACGCCGGGCAGGCGTCTGACCAAGAAGATATCTGCCCCGACCCCGTTGAGCCTTGGGTGGACGCTTGCGAGCGCACGGTTGTCGAGGACGGAGCTTGCGCTGGCCTGGTGACCGACGGCGACGCCGACCGTATCGGCGCGGTTGACGAGCGCGGCAGATATATACATCCGCATCAGATCATGGCGCTCGTTTTGGGCGACTTGGTTCAATTTCGTAATTTGGAGGGGCGCGTCGTCGTCAATCTTTCATGCTCGACGCTCGTGCGTCGCATTGCCGAGGCGCTTGGCTGCCGCGTGACCGTCAAACCAGTCGGTTTCAAATATATAGCGGCGGAGATGAAGAAGGGCGGCGTCCTCATGGGCGGCGAAGAAGCCGGTGGTATCGGCATCGCCGCGCATATGCCCGAGCGCGATGGAATCCTCGCCTGTCTGATTCTGTGTGAGCTTATGGCAAAGACGGACGCGCCTTTGGGCGTTCTGGTCGACCAACTCGAGGACAGTTTTGGTAAGACGAGTTACGGTCGACGCGATTTGCGCCTTGAGGCCGAAGATGCCGAAACGTTACGAACCCTGCTGCCGGGCGTAAACCCGAAGTCGATTTGTGGCAAGGTGCCGCAAAACGTTAGCCATATGGATGGCTTGCGTTTGGCATTCGAGGATGACACGTGGCTGCTGGTCCGTCCTAGCGGGACCGAACCGGTGGTGCGCGTCTACGCCGAGGGGTTCTCGGTGGAAGAACGTGATGAGTTGCTCGATGCTGGCTGTGCTTTAGCTAGGGGGACGTATCCGCTTTAACCATGAGACTGCCTTATATAAAGAGATGCTCGGCGAGCGGTAGGTAACGGCTGGCAAACGTTAGTCGGATCCCAAGATGTGTAGGAAATGTGTACGCCCAGATTCCCGCCCACGGGGCCCCTCCGGTCTGG
>CATXXF010000068.1 GCA_958403395.1 uncultured Collinsella sp. | reverse complement strand
GGTGATCTCCGCCTTGAGAGGGCGGCGTCCTAAACCGCTAGACGAACGGGCCATAAGCCTCAGCAGAAAAGAAGTGGTAGCCCGTACCAGATTCGAACTGGTGATCTCCGCCTTGAGAGGGCGGCGTCCTAAACCGCTAGACGAACGGGCCACATGACATCTGCACTGCCGTGCTGCGAGGAAATATATTACGGGACAAAAAACGTCAGCGCAAGAAGAAATTCCAAATTGCCAAAAAATTGTCGGCAGGTTATGGAACACGCAGGTAAACTAGGTAGCTAATTCAAGTTAAGATGGACCAAAAGAGCTTCGCGATCGTTGGGAATGTTGTCTTCGATCACGGCGTCGAGGGCGGAGTTGAGAAGCTGCCCCAGTTCCGGCCCGGGCTTGACTCCAGCACGGATCAGGTCGCCGCCGTTGATGGCGAGCATCTTGAGCGTATAGGGCTCCCCCGCCCTCAGCAGATCGTGCGCCATCGCGCGCATCTCCTCAATCGTCTCAACGTAATAGAAGCACGACGGGGCCTTGCCAAGTGTGTCGGCACGCTTAAGGTCCATGAGCTCGTCAATCAGGCGGGCCGTGTCGACGCCCTCACCCGAAAGCGCGCGCATCATATTGAGCAGACAGGAGCGCTCGGGGCGCAGCGGCTTGTCATGGTATTTGATGAGCAGGCACACGTCGCGCACCAAGTCGTGCGAGAGCGCCAGGCGATCCATAATGACGCGCGCCTTCTTGGCGCCGAGCTCGGGATGACCGTAGAAGTGTCCGCTACCGGCATGGTCGACCGTGAAGCACTCGGGCTTGGACACATCGTGCAAAAACGCCGCCCACATAAGGCTCGACGAGGGCGCGACGCCGTCACACAGCGCGAGCTCCCCCGCCACCGTCAGCACACGGGCGATATGCACGTAGACGTTAAACGCATGATAGACACTGCGCTGATCAAACCCGCGACCCGCTGCCAACTCGGGCACGGCGGCGCAGATGAGCTCGGGATAGCGGAGCATCGCGTCTCCCCCATGACCGGTCGAAAGAATGCCCTCGAGCTCAATACCCACACGCTCACGCGCCACGGCATCGAGCAGCGGCGCGCACTCGGCAAGCGCACGCTTGGTCTCGGGCTCAATCATAAAGTCCAGACGGCAGGCAAAGCGCACCGCACGCAGCATGCGCAGGGCGTCCTCGTTAAAGCGACGCTTGGGATCGCCGACAGCGCGAATCAGCTTGCGCTCCAAGTCACCCTGGCCGTCGTAGCGGTCGACAAGCCCGCGCTCGGGATGCCAGGCCATGGCATTGACGGTAAAGTCGCGGCGCGCCAGATCGTCCTCGAGCGAGGCGGCACGCTCCACACTCTGGGGATGACGACCATCGGTGTAAAAGCCATCCAGACGGTACGTGGTGACCTCGATACGCTCGCCATCGGAAATAGCCGTGATTCCGCCAAATTTAATGCCCGATTCCACAACCGCGATGCCGGCGGCCTCGAGCGCCGCTTTGGACTCCTGCCACAGGCCGCTACAGCACATATCAACATCGTGGCTGGGGTACCCCATAAGGGCGTCGCGCACCCAACCGCCCACGTACCAAGCCTCAAGACCAGCCGCTTCAAGCGCGCGCAGGACGCGCAGGGACGCATCGGACGGTTGAGTACCGTTGAGCGAAACATTGCACATGCCTATGGCCTCCTGCGACTATCAAATTGGCTATCGATTGCGTCTGCAAAAAGTCTAGCAAGAAACAGACTCCACTGCACACGCAAGTCCGATAAACAAAAACGCATCCGTCCTAGTCTAAGACGGATGCGAAATAATCAAACTATTCAGACAAGGTGCCGGAACTAGCAGACCTGGCGAACCTCGATGTGCTTCTTATATTCGTCCACCTTGGCAAAATCCCCCAGACCGGGGCACTCGACCACGTTGGCGCCAGTGGCCATCGAAAGGCGCAGGGCGTCCTCGACGCGCTCGGGAGCGTCGTGCCACACGGACAGGAAGGCAGCGAGCGAGGAATCGCCGGCGCAGACGGTCGACAGCAGCTTGACCTCAAAGGTGCGGTTGGCAAACCAGATGTGCTCGCCGTTGGAGAAATACGCGCCATCGCCACCAAGGGTCAGCAGTACATTCTTGGCGCCCTTGGCGTGCAGCTCGGCCATCGCGCCCTTGACGGACTCGTCGTCGCCACCGCTCACCTTAATGCCAAAGATGTCGAGCAGCTCGTCGTCATTGGGCTTGATCAGCAGCGGCTCCATGGCAATAAGGTCTGCCAGCTGATGGCTCGAGATGTCGAGGACGAACTCGGCCCCCTTGGCCTTGACGCGGCGCAGGACCTCGGCCAGGAAGCCCTCGGAAGTGTTGGGAGGCAGCGAGCCGCTGATAACCAGGCAGGTCATGTCATCGAGCGAATCGATGAGCTCAAACATCTCCTGCTCATTGGCCTCGTTGATGGCGGCACCAGCGTTGACCATGTTGTACTCAGTGTCGGGGCCGGCATTAAGGAACACGTTGACGCGCGTGATGCCGTCGGTCCACACAGGCTTGACGGGCACGCCCAGGGCCTCGGCGCCCTTAACGATGAACTCACCCGAGAAGCCGGCGAAGAAACCCAGGATCGTGGTGTCGACACCGTAGTGGTCAAGCGTAAACGAGACGTTGAGGCCCTTGCCGTTGGGCGTGTAGACGGCGTTGCGGGTACGCGTGACGGTGTTGGCGTCAAGACCGTCGCAGGCGATGTTGTAGTCAATGGCGGGATTTGCAGTGAGCGTGTAAATCATGAATGTTCCTTTCACGAAGCAACATGTTAATGAAAGTATATTCCACGCATCGACAAAAGGCTAGGACAACTCGGTGAACGGTGTGGAAGCGATGAAGTACGGCAGGACACCCCCCCCCTGGCGGAACAAAAAGGCGCCCCGGCCGAAACCGGGGCGCCGCATGTGCACGAATATGTCGCGTTTCGATTACTGACGATCGAGCTTGCGGACAGCAACGCGCTTGCTGTACTCGTCGACGTGACCAAAGTCGCCAATGCCGACGGACTCGGCAACGTTAGCGCCGGTGGCCATAGCGAGCTTCATGGCCTCCTCGACGTTGTCGCGATCCCTGTACCACTTGTGCAGGAACGCAGCGAGGGTGCAATCGCCGGCGCAGACGGAAGAAACCAGCTTGATGTTGAACTCACGCTTGGCGTACCAGATGTCCTCGCCGTTGGAGAAGTAAGCGTCGCCGCGGCTACCACGGGTGAGCAGCACGTTCTGAACGCCAGCGTCGTGAGCCATCTTCATGGCAACGCGAACCTCGTCGTCGGTGTCGACCGGCACGCCGAAGATGGCCTTCATCTCGTGATGGTTCGGCTTGATGAGCAGCGGCTTCTTGTGAGCGAGCTCCTTGAGCTTGTCGGAGGACAGATCCAGGACGACGTCGGCGCCACGAGCCTGAGCGTGTTCCATGACCTGAGCCAGGAAGTCGGGCGTAGCTTTGGGAGGCACGGAGCCGGAGACGATCAGGCACTCAAGATCGCCCGCGGTGTCCAGGATGTTGTAGAGCTCCTCCTGGTGCTGCGGCGTGATCGGAGCACCCGGGTTCAGGATGCCGTACTCGTGCTGGCCATCGTTGACGTAGGTGTTAATGCGCGTGATACCGTCGGTCCAGACCGGGCGGCAGAGGCAACCCAGGTTCATGACCTCCTCAACGATGAACTTGCCCGTGAAGCCAGCAAAGAAGCCGAGTGCGACGGTGTCAACGCCCATCTTCTTAAAGGCGAAGGACACGTCAAGGCCCTTGCCGTTAGCCGTGTAGCTGGCCGAGCCGGTGCGGACGTTCTCATCGGGCTCGAGCGGAGAGCTCGAAACCGTCATGTCGACAGCCGGGTTAGCGGTTAGCGTGTAGAACATTTACAGTACCCCCTGTATATGTGAGGGCCGCGTGGCCGGCCCATTCCAACCACGCGGTTACCTCTGATACCAAATTAGCGAGCTGCGGACTCGAGCAGTGCCTTGACCTCGGCTGCGGTGTTGCAGGCGAGCGCCTTCTCGGCGAGCTCGTCGCACTCGGCCTTGGTCCACTGGCTGATGGTCTTGCGGGCGCGCAGGATAGAAGGAGCGCTCATCGAGAACTCCTCCAGGCCCCAGCTGATCAGCAGCGGCTCGAGCAGCGGATCGGCAGCGGCTTCGCCGCACATACCGACCATGATGCCGGCCTTCACGCCGCTCTCGATGATGTTCTTGAGCGAGCGGAGCACGGCGGGATAGTAAACCTGGTACAGGTTGGAGATGGTGTCGTTACCACGGTCGGCGCACATGGTGTAACCGATCAGGTCGTTGGTGCCGATGGAGAAGAAGTCGGCGACCTCGGCAAGACGGTCTGCGAGCAGCGAAGCGGCGGGCGTCTCGACCATGATGCCGACCTCGATGTTCTCGTTGAACTTGCGACCCTCTTCGGTCAGCTCGGCCTTGCACTGCTCGACGAGCTCCTTGACAGCCAAGACCTCCTCGACGCAGGTGACGAGCGGGATCATGATCTTGACGTCACCGAAGGCGCTAGCGCGCAGCAGAGCGCGGAGCTGGACCTTGTACTGGTCGGGATTGGCCAGGCAGTAACGCACGGCGCGGAAGCCCATGAAGGGGTTATCTTCCTTGACCATGTGCAGATACGGAATCTCCTTGTCGCCGCCAACATCGAGCGTGCGGATGATGACCGGAGCACCCTTGAGCGCGCTGGCGACCTTACGGTAGGCGTTGAACTGCTCCTCCTCGGAAGGAAGCTCAGCAGAGTCCATGAACAGGAACTCGGAGCGGAACAGACCGATGGCCTCGGCGTCGTGATCGAGCGCGTTGGGCACGTCATCGGGGTTACCGATGTTGCAGGCGATGATCTTCTTGATGCCATCGGCAGTCACGGACGGCTTGCCGCGGAAGGCCTCGAGGGCTGCCTTCTCGGCAGCGAAGGCCTCGGCCTTGGCGGTGTATGCGGCGAGCGTCTCCTCGTCGGGATCGGCCTCAACGATACCCTTGCCACCGTCGACGACAACGGTCATACCGTTGCGCAGCGCGGTGCAGCTATTGGAAACCGAAAGGACAGCCGGGATCTCGAGGGCGCGCGCAATAATCGCGGAGTGCGACGTGCGGCCACCGGTCTCGGTGACGATACCGGCAACGTGGGCCTTATCGATCGTGGCGGTCATGGACGGCGTGAGGTCGTGAACGACAACGACAGTATTCTCGGGCAGGACGGAGAGGTCAACGACCTCCTTGCCCAGCAGCTCGGCCAGAATACCGGTGCGGATGTCGGCGATGTCGGCCGCGCGCAGACGAAACATCTCGTCGTCCATGGACAGGAACATGTTCTCGAACATGGTCGAGGTGTCCATGAGCGCCTGCTCGGCGCAGGTACCGCCGTCAATGGCGGCGTTGATGGCGTCGGTCATGCCCGGGTCCTGAGCCAGGACAATGTGTCCGCTCATGATCTCGGCCTCGGCCTCGCCCACCGTCTCCTTCATGTGGTCGGCCTGAGCCTGGGTCTTCTCGCAGAAGACCGAAAGAGCGGACTGATAGCGCTCCTTCTCTGCTGCCGAATCGGCAACCTCGTGCGGCTCAAACGTCAAGTCGGGATCGACGGCGACCATGACGGTGCCGATACCGATGCCCTCGGAAGCGTTGACTCCCTGATACATTCCCATTCCTCTCTCCGTGTCATGTGATAAAGCGTTTTGCCATATCCATGACAAAAGAGCGCAGTTACCTTACAACAGGTCACTGCGCCCCCAAATATGAACTTAGTTGTTCAACATGCGACCCGTTTGAGTTCTACTCGCCAAGACCGCTCTTGATGAGCTCGATGGCAGCAGCCAGAGCCTCGGCCTCGTCGGCGCCGTCGCACTTGACCTCGACCTCGGTACCGCAGGGGATACCAGCAGCCATGAGGGCCATCGGGGACTTGCCGTTGACCTCCTTCTCGGGGGTGACGACCGTCACGTCACAGGCGTACTTGCCCATGGTGGAGGCGAACAGACCAGCCGGACGCATGTGCAGACCCTGAGGATTAACGAGGGTAGCCTTCTCAGAAACCATAATTGACTCCTTTTTGTGTTTAACCCCTGTCATGCATGTGGCAGGAGTCAGATTCACGACGTTGTTTATATTAACTCACATCAAACGGTTTTTCATTATGTTTCGGACGAATTGTTGGACAGATGTGTTTGTCGTCCGCTTGCTCGCCCACAGGGGGGGCCGGGCGCGGCCAGTGAGATTTCCTGCTCTACAGTCCTGCTCGCACGAAGAGCACATTAAGTGCTCTTCGGCT
>CATXXF010000067.1 GCA_958403395.1 uncultured Collinsella sp. | reverse complement strand
GTCCTCGGGCATGCAAAAAGCCTCGCTGCGCACTTCGTGCGGCGAGGCTTTTTGCCCCCTGCGGAAAGATTGGGGAACTAAGCCCTCGTCCCTCCCAGGTTGACCTACTCGAGGTCGTCGCCCTTGTGGCGTTAGGTCTGAAGAGATGGGGCGCGAGGGGCGCTTTGTTGATGAGGGGCTAGTATGCCCGGGCTTGGTTGGGGAATGCCTGGTCTAGTGAGGCCTGGAGTTTTTCGAAGGATGTCTGCAGGTTGAGGTGTTGGTCTGCAGAACGTTTGGCTTTTGTGGTGGGGGAGTCGAGGAGGCCGTTTCTCTGTGTCGGGGGGAAGGAGAAAAGGTTTGCATGATTTAGGGATGGCTGCTGTGCTGCGTCATTGGAAGAATGCATGCTTATGCGGCCTCCTCGATGTCCACCAATAGATTGCGCTCGGGGTATGCTGCTACCCGTGCGCTGGCAGTATTATGCCGCGGCTGCTGCAAAGAAGCGCTAAAGAAAGGCTTAACCTGGTTTGGTGTTACGATGAAACCGCAGGTCAAGGCTATTGAGTAACACTCTTGAAAGGTTTTGAGCTTAAGGGCTTTCTAAGGTTTGTGGCGCGGATGTGGCTCGCCTGTGTGGAGCGTGTGAATGCTCGCTGTTAGCGTTGCGGTGCCGCGGCACGCACCTGCTCGATGACCTTTTCCATCGTGGCGTCGATGCGGTCTTTTTTGAGCTCGCATTCCCAGATGGTTATGGGTGTCCAGCCTATTTGAGTGAGTGCTGCCACGGCAGCGCGGTCACGCTCGACGTTGCGGCGAAACTTTGCCTCCCAAAATTCAACATTGCGCTTGGGCTGGCTAGGGTTGCACTTGGGGCAGCGGTGCCAAAAGCAGCCGTTGACGAAGATGGCGATCTTGCGGCCGGGGAAGGCGATATCGGGTTTGCCGGGAACCTTCCATTCTAGGCGATAGCCTGTGAGCCCCGCTGCGCGCAAGCGCTGGCGAACGAGCAGCTCGGGCTTGGTGTTTGCACGCTTGTTGCCCTTCATGGACTTTTTTATAGCGGCGCGACGGCGCACGAGTTCACGCTCGTCGGCGGAAAGGTCCGAGGTGTCGATGCCGTCCAACAGACCGGGCTTTGGACGCTTTTTGCTGCGGCGCTTAGGTGCGCGCTTGGGCTTGGTGGCGGGCTCGTCGGTCGCGGTGGCCTCGGCGTCGTTGGCAACGCCGTTGGCCTCAAGCCGGTCTTCCTTCAACTCAATTAGGGCATCAATGAGTCCCTTGTCGGCGGGCATCCACTCAACGGTGGCAAGCGAGGTGCGCGGAATCCAGCGGATATCGAGCTGGCGGTCGTGCTTCTGGGGCTCGCCAGACTCTTTAGCCAGCGAGCAGTAGTAGCACTCCATGGAGAGATGAAAATCGGGGTAGTCGTACTCAACGGTATAGAAATCGCGCAGATTGGTGACTTTGACCTGCAACTCTTCCATAAGCTCGCGGCGTACGGCGTCCTCGGGCGACTCGCCGCGCATGAGCTTGCCACCGGGAAACTCCCAAAGTCCCTGCATGTCGCCGTAGCCGCGCTGCACGGCAAGCAGCTCATCAGATCCTTCCTTGCGAATGATCCCAGCGGCAACATGAACAGTCTTCAACAGGAGTCCTCCCTTAACATCAACAAGTGGCAGGGTAGTCTTTTTGGGACGGGGCTTTTTTAGCTGCCCTATGTCAAATGCGGCCCCATGTTTCGAAGGCTACGGATGGGGTAGCTAAAAAAGCCCCGTCCCAAAAAGACTACCCCTACCTTACACAACGGTAAGGCAAGCGTAAGCCATATCGATGGTAGCCGACTCGTCTTCTTGCGACTATAGATGCCGTAGACTAATCGCAAGAAAGGACTCGGTATGCAAACCACGCACATGGCGACCCCGGTACTGGAGGTCGCGCATCTCGAAAAGGTATATGGAGCGCTGGGCAACGTGACCCGTGCGCTCAACGACGTCAGCTTTACCGTCAACCGCGGTGAATTTGTTGGCATCATGGGCGCTTCGGGCTCGGGCAAGTCGACGTTGCTCAACTGCGTGTCGACCATCGATAGCGCCACGAGCGGCACGATCCGCATCAACGGGCAGGACGTGACGCGCATGAAGCAGGCCAAGCTCTCGCAGTTTCGCCGCGAGGAGCTCGGCTTTATCTTCCAGGACTCCAACCTGCTCGATACGCTCACGGCACGCGAGAACATCGCCCTGCCGCTCACCATTGCCCGCACAAACTCGGCAGAGATCTCGACCCGCGTGCAGGATGTGGCAGCGCGCCTGTCCATCAGTCAGGTGCTCGACAAGTATCCCTACCAGATGTCCGGCGGCCAGCAGCAGCGCGTTGCCGCGGCTCGCGCGCTCGTCACCGACCCCACCATGATCATGGCCGACGAGCCTACCGGCGCCCTCGACTCCAAAAGCGCCCGCCTGTTGCTCGAGAGCCTAGAGGCCCTCAACCGCCGCCTGCGCGCCACCGTGCTCATGGTCACGCACGACAGCTTTGCCGCCAGCCACACGAGCCGTGTGCTGTTTATCCGCGACGGCAAGATCTTCACCGAGCTGCGCCGCGGCGACACCGACCGCCGAGAGTTCTTCGACCGCATTATGGAGGTCGTTGCCATGATGGGCGGTGAGGGCTCCGATGCTCTGTAAACTCGCTTGGGGCAACGTCCGCCGCGCCGGTCGCGACTACCTTGTCTACCTTTTGACGCTCACCCTGGGCGTCACGGTCTTCTATGCCTTTAACACCATCTCGATGCAGGTCGACATCGCCGGAATCGATGAAGAGGGCTTGGCGCAGGTTATGGACAGCATGCTCGGCGACCTGACGTACTTTTTGGCCGTTGTCATGGCCTTTTTGATGGTGTATGCCAATAACTTCATCATGAAACGCCGCAAGAAGGAGTTTGGCCTGTATCAGGTGCTCGGCATGGGGCGCGGACGCGTCGCCACGATCATGGCGCTCGAGACGGTGATTGTCTCGGTCGTGGCCTTTGTCGCCGGCATTGTGCTGGGTGTGGGACTCTCCCAGCTCATGACGTTCTTTACGGCCTCGCTTTTTAAGACACAGATTGCCAATTTCCACTTCTTTTTCTCGGTGCATGCGTTCAATCTGACTCTTGCCTGCATGCTCGTAATGTTTGTGCTCACGCTACTGCTGAACCTTCGCGCCGTGCGTCGTACCAAACTCATCGAGCTTATGGGTGCCGAGCGTCGCAACGAGAGCATCAAGACACGCAACCCCTGGATTGCGATTGCCATCTTTGTCGTGGGCGTGGCGCTTGTGGGCGTGGCCTATTACCGTCTGTTACGTGATGGGTTCCCGCTAACCGCGACGGACAGCAAGCTGCAAGAGGCCATGAACCAGTTTGGTATTACGACCGCTATGGTTACCGTGGGCACCTTTGCCCTGTTCTGGGGGCTCTCGGGCATGCTCATCAAGCTGCTGCAGAGCCTGCGCAGCGTGTATTGGCGTGGCCTCAATATGTTTACCGTGCGTCAGCTTTCGGCCAAGGTCAACACGGTGTGCTTTTCGATGGGCGTCATCGCGATGCTTCTGTTTTTGGCCATCACCTCGGTGACGTGCGGTATGTCGATCGCCAACGTGATGAACGAAAACCTGGAGCGCTATAATCCGGCCGACATGTCGCAGACGTATATCTATTACACGCCCGATACGCTCGACTTCTACAAAGAGTACATCAATCCGTCTGAAGCCGATCGCATGGTGCTGGCCGATAGTACGGTCGATTTGTACTCCGCATGGCACGGCGATCGGGTCGACCCCGATAACGTTGCAGACGGTATTAAAGGCAAGTCGGCGGACAACAACGACGAGACCGGCAAGAAGGTCAATATCGCCGATGTTGCCGGTGAGCATGTGCAGATCGATTCGTATCTGAGTTACCCGCTTGGCGGCTCGGATCCTTCGGTGACCCCAAGTGAGATGTGCAAGACCATGGGCGAAAAGCTTCCCAAGGCGTTCGGGGGTAGCAATGCCGACATGACAGGCCTGTCTGTGACGCCGGCAAGTCAGTACAACAAACTGCGCCAGATGATGGGCAAGGAGCCGGTGCACATCGGTCACGACCAGTATCTGCTCACGTGTGATATGGGCGGCGAGCTGGTCGACCTGTACACCAAGTATATGGCTGGCGGCCATACCCTTACCTTGGGCGGGCATACGCTCAAGCCCGCAACCGATAAGTCGGACGAAGATACGGCGGCCATCGCCAACTCGGCGATGGGCAGTAATGGGGGTACCGTCGTCGTTGCCGACGAGCTGTTGTCCCAACTTAATCTGCAGCCGTATTCCAGTAGTCTGCTCGTTAACTACAAACAGGGGATGGATACGACCGAGGCAGACGAGAGTATTAAATACACTGTGCTCGACAATCTGCTCGTTGACGGCAAGGAGCCGGGGTCGTGGGGAACCTTCATCACACGCTCCGAGATGTACGCGCAAGCAGCGCAAATGAACGGTCTTATTAGCTACCTAGCCATCTACATCGGCTTTGTATTGGCTGTTGCATGCGCGGCGATTCTGTCGATCCAGCAACTCTCCAACGTGGCCGACGGCAGCCGCAGCTATCGTGTGCTGGCACAGATCGGCTGCGACGACCGCCAGATTCGCCATTCGGTGATGGCGCAGCAAGCGGTATTCTTCCTGTTCCCGTTGGCGGTGGGCTTGGCGCACTCCTTTGTGGCACTTAAGGTGATCATCGAGATGGTGAGCATATTCGGAAATATGAGCATCGGCGGCACCGTGGGCCTCACCTGCGCGATCTTCCTGGCAGCCTACGGCGGCTATTTCCTGGTGACCTACCTTATGAGTACCGGAATGGTGCGAGCTGCCATAGCCACCCGTTACAGCGAGTAACAAGCGGGCATAATCGTCGCAAAATCAGAGGCGTATGACCGCCGCGAAGGGACCAGGGGCCCTTTCGCGGCGGTTTTTGCCTATCTGGGGGGGGGTGTCTCGGATGCAAGTGAGTAGACTTTTTTGAACCTGCCGAGCACATCGCGACAAATGATCGATAAAACCGCAGGTCAGAACTGTGGCGTTTTGGCGCGTGCTTGGCCTCCTGCAAAAAGCCTACTCACTTGGTTTTTCTGCTAGAAGACCGCCACGAGGGAAGGCAACTCCCCCGGGTAGTCGTTGGGGACGTTCTTAAACGACTAGCCGTTGGGGACGTTCTTGTTTGACTAGTCAAGCAAGAACGTCCCCAATGACTAACGACTACTTTGCGGGTAGCTAAAAGAGCCCCATCCTAAATTAGCTATCCCGCCAGCACCGCAGGTAGAGCAAAAGTCAGACACTATGACCCAATCCAGGGGCACGGAAACGACAGGAGCCCCCGCTCGTGACCGCGGGTCGGGGCTGCGACAATGTTGTTGAAGTGCCAGAGGCGCAGCCGCGCCGCAACGAGGTTGGGAGGCTCCCGTGCCTAGATATTCTACCGCCTTCGGAATGGACGTACACCTCAGGTCCACCACCGTCTGCGCGCTCGACGCGGAGACGGGCGAGGCCGTGACGAGGAGGTTCCGCGGCAACCCCTGGGGCGAGGTCGCGGAGTGGATGTCGGGCTTCCCCGGCCCGTCGCTCGCCGCCTACGAGAGCGGCTACCTCGGCTTCGCCCCGCAGAGGGAGCTCTCCGGGCTCGGCGTCGACTGCGTCGTCGCGGCCGTCTCCAAGGTCCCGAGGTCGGCGGCAGACCTCTCGTCCAAGAACGACCGCAACGACGCGGCCAGGATGGCCAAGGCGATACTGTCGCACGATATCTCCCCGGTATGGGTGCCGTCCCCCGAGATCGAGGGGCTCAGGGACCTCGCCGGGGCCCACGACGCGGCGACCGCGAGGCTCGCGGCGGCGAAGCAGCGGCTCCTGGCGTTCCTGGCCCGCCGTGGCTACGCCTACGGCGGCACGACGCCGGCCGGAAACCCCCGGAGGTACTGGACGTACGACTTCCTCAGGTGGCTCGACAAGGTCCGGCCCGCCGACGACGGCGGCATCCGGGCGCTTGCGGCGCTGAGGAGCGAGGTCGAGGCGGCCGCCGAGACGCGCGACGACCTCCTC
Source organism: uncultured Collinsella sp. (assembly GCA_958403395.1). Taxonomy (GTDB): domain Bacteria; phylum Actinomycetota; class Coriobacteriia; order Coriobacteriales; family Coriobacteriaceae; genus Collinsella. Next base: position 421 of record CATXXF010000067.1, on the reverse strand, counting down.
GCCGAGTACAGGGCCGCCGTCGCGGCGGGCCCCCTCTCGGCGGAGGTCGAGGCGCTCCAGTCGATCAAGGGGTGCGGGTTCGCGCTCGCCGCCGCCTTCGCGTCCGAGGTCGGCGACTTCTCGAGGTTCCGCTCCGGCAGGCAGGTGACGTCCTACTTCGGCCTCGCCCCGAAGTAGAGGTCGAGCGCGGACTCCGTGCGCCTCGGCGGGATCAGCGGGACCGGCAACGCCCTCGTCAGGAGGCTGGCGGTCGAGGGGTCCTGGCGCTACGCCCAGGCCGGGCACCAACCGAAGCTGATGCCCAAGGGCAGCGGCGTCCCGCTCGAGGTGAGGATGCACGGGAGGAAGGGTTCCGAGCGCCTGCTCCGGCGGCGCGAGGAGATGCTCGCCCGCGGCATGCCCGCGGCGAAGGCCAACGCGG
>CATXXF010000066.1 GCA_958403395.1 uncultured Collinsella sp. | reverse complement strand
ATGGCTCGCTCTCCTGCGGGCGTGAGCGTGGACCCGCGGGCGCCGTCGCGCTCGATGAGCTTGCAGCCCAGCTGTCCTTCCGCCTCGTTCACAATGCGCCAGGCCTTGGAGTACGCCATGCCCATGCTCTTGGCGGCGCGGTTGAGCGAGTGCTCGCGGGCAATACCCTGCAGTAGCATGACGCAGCCGTGGCCGAACACGCCCGGCAGATCTTTGTCGCACGCTTGAATGACCAACTTTGCCGTCGTCTTGTACTCCATACGCTCCACGTCTCCCCGCTAAAGTGTTTGCTGGGCAAACGCAAAGCCTGCGTCAAACCCTCGTGTGCTCTTCTTAAATCATGCATTGTAGCAGTCAAAGTGCGTTAAGATACTTCCCCAGTATTGGGCGCCCAAGGTTGGGCTGGGTCCTACGAGGCCTGCAGCCGACCGGTCGCATGGAAAAAGGAGAAACATGGCTACGTTCTTTCCCGGTGAGTCCCACACGTTTTCGGAGTATCTGCTGGTCCCTGGTTACTCGTCCTCGCAGTGCATCCCCAACAACGTCTCTCTTAAGACGCCGCTGACCCGCTTTAAGCGCGGTGAGAAGCCGGCAATCACCCTGAACATCCCCATGGTTTCCGCCATCATGCAGTCCGTCTCGGGCGTCGATATGGGTGTCGCGCTCGCTACCGAGGGTGGCCTGTCCTTCATTTACGGTTCCCAGAGCGCCGAGTCCGAGGCCGCTATGGTCAAGGCCGTCAAGGATCACAAGGCCGGTTTCGTTCAGTCCGATTCCACGCTGACCCCCGACATGACCATGGAGCAGGTCATTGAGCTCAAAGAGAAGACCGGTCACTCCACCATGCCGGTTACCGACGACGGCACTCCCAAGGGTAAGCTCCTGGGCATCGTCACCAGCCGTGACTATCGCCCCAGTCGCGATGACCACCAGACGAAGGTCTCCGAGTTCATGACCCCGCGTGAGCAGCTTATCGTGGGCGACAAGAACATCAGCCTCAAGGTTGCCAACGACGTCATCTGGGACAACAAGCTCAACGCCCTGCCCATCGTCGACGACAACGATCACCTTATGGGCATCGTTTTCCGCAAGGACTACGACAGCCATAAGACCAACCCCAACGAGCTGCTCGATGGCGACAAGCGCTACATGGTCGGCGCCGGTATCAACACCCGCGACTATGCTGAGCGCGTGCCGCTGCTCATCGAGGCCGGCGCCGATGTCCTGTGCATCGACTCCTCCGAGGGCTTCAGCGAGTGGCAGAAGCGCACTATCGAGTGGATCCGCGCCAACTACGGCGAGGACGTTAAGGTCGGTGCCGGTAACGTCGTCGACGCCGAGGGCTTCCGCTTCCTGGCCGATTGCGGTGCCGACTTCATCAAGGTCGGTATCGGCGGCGGCTCCATCTGCATCACCCGTGAGACCAAGGGCATCGGCCGTGGCCAGGCCACCGCGCTGATCGACGTCTGCCGCGCTCGCGACGAGTACTACGAGGAGACCGGCGTCTACGTGCCCGTGTGCTCCGATGGCGGCATCGTCTACGATTACCACATGACGCTCGCCCTTGCCATGGGTGCCGACTTTATGATGCTGGGCCGCTATTTCGCCCGCTTTGACGAGAGCCCGACCGAGCGCGTCAACGTGAACGGTCAGTACATGAAGGAGTACTGGGGCGAGGGTTCTGCGCGTGCCCGTAACTGGCAGCGCTACGACCTGGGCGGCGCCGCGAAGCTCAGCTTCGTCGAGGGCGTCGACTCCTACGTTCCCTACGCCGGTTCCCTCAAGGACGGCGTGGGCGGCACGCTCTACAAGGTCAAGTCCACGATGTGCAACTGTGGCGCCCTCTCGATCCCTGAGCTCCAGGAAAAGGCACGCCTGACCCTGGTCAGCTCCACCTCCATCGTCGAAGGCGGGGCCCATGACGTTGTCGTGAAGGATTCTCAGCAGAGCGTTTCCTATCGATAAGCGGCTTTCCCAAGCACCGCACCTTGCCGTTCAAACCGTCGCTCGCGTACCAAAGTACGCGTCGCTCCTCTTTCACGGCAATCTGCGGCACTTGGAAAACCCGACCATGCTTGGGCGGATAACAGATAGCGGTTGATTCACAACCACGTTATTTAGATAAAGCGAGATGCCTGCAAGTCGCAGGCATCTCGCTTGTTGTATTTGCTATCATCAGTCAAGTTAACCTTAGGGTCGGTCGGCTTGGCTTTGTTCGCTACAAGTTCCGCACGCAAAGAAGAGCACTTAACGTGCTCTTCGTCTTGCGCAGGACTGTCCGCAGTAGCGAATAAAGCTAAGCCGACCGACCCCAGCTAAGATTAAAGGAGCTGATATGTGCGATTGCACAGATCATAAGGACGAGATTCCTGTCTACGACGCGCAGGCCATTGAGTCCAGGTGGATGAAGGCCTGGGAGGACTCCAACCTCTTTGCCGTCGACACCGACGAGAGCAAGCCCAAGAAGTATGTGCTCGAGATGTTCCCGTATCCGTCGGGCGACCTGCACATGGGCCACGCGCGCAACTATACCATCGGCGATGCCATGGCCCGTCAGGCCCGCATGCGCGGCTACGACGTGCTGCACCCCATCGGCTTTGACGCCTTTGGCCTGCCTGCCGAGAACGCCGCCATCAAGCACAACACGCAAGCTGCCGCCTGGACGTATAAGAACATGGACCAGGCGCTCGCCACGATGAAGCGCATGGGCTTCTCCTACGATCTGGATCGCATGGTCAAGACCTGCAGTCCCGACTACTACCGCTGGGGTCAGTGGATCTTTGAGAAGCTGTGGGAAAAGGGCCTGGTCTACCGCAAGAAGAACCCGGTCAACTGGTGTCCCACCTGCAAGACCGTTCTGGCCAACGAGCAGGTCACCGAGGGTAAGTGCTGGCGCTGCGGTACCGAGCCCGAGAAGCGCGACCTTGAGCAATGGTACTTCAAGATCACCGAGTACTCCCAGGAGCTGCTCGACGATCTGGAGAAGCTCCCCGGCTGGCCCGAGCGCGTCAAGCAGATGCAGGCCAACTGGATCGGTCGCTCCGAGGGCGCCGAGGTCGACTTTACCCTGTGCGACCAGCATGGCGAGCCCATCGAGGGCGATGAGGGCAAGATCACCGTCTTCACCACGCGTGCCGATACCCTTTTTGGCGTCTCCTTCTTCGTCCTGGCTCCCGAGTACGCCGGCCTACACGAGCTCGTCGAGGGCACGGAGTACGAGGAGGCCGTCACCAAGATCGTTGAGGACTCCAAGCATATCTCTGCCGTCGAGCGTGCCCAGGGCACCCTCGAGAAGCACGGTGCCTTCACGGGCCGCTATGTGGTAAACCCCGTCAACGGCGAGAAGGTCCCCGTGTGGGTTGCCGATTATGTCGTTGCCGACTACGGCACCGGCGCCGTCATGGCCGTTCCCTGCGGCGACCAGCGCGACTTTGAGTTTGCCCGCAAGTATGACCTGCCGATCGTGCCGATCATCCTGGACGATGACGACCGCGCTGCCGTCGAGGCCAGCGGCGAGACCATCGATACCTTCCATGCCGAGACCGTCGACTGGGATTGCGCCCACGCTGCCGAGGGCACGCTCGTCCAGTCCGGCAAGTACACCGGCATGCGCGGCGGCAAGCACTCCGAGGGCGAGGCTGCGATCGTGGCCGATCTTGAGGCCATGGGCTGCGGTCGTCGCAAGGTCGAGTTCCGTCTGCGCGACTGGCTCATCAGCCGCCAGCGCTACTGGGGCAACCCCATCCCGGCCATCCACTGCGAGCACTGCGGCATCGTGCCCGTGCCCGAGGACCAGCTGCCGGTGACGTTGCCCGAGAACCTGGATCTGGGTGCCGGCGAGACCCTCGCCGAGTGCAAGGAGTTCTACGAGACCACCTGCCCGGTCTGCGGTCGCCCGGCCAAGCGTGAGACCGATACCATGGACACCTTTACCTGCTCCAGCTGGTATTACCTGCGCTATACCGACCCGCACAACACCGAGCTGCCATTCTCCCGCGAGGCTGCCGACCGTTGGATGCCCGTCGATAATTACATCGGCGGCATCGAGCACGCCATTTTGCACCTGCTCTACAGCCGCTTCTTTACCAAGGCGCTGCGCGACCTGGGCCTGCTGAGTGTTGACGAGCCCTTCACCAACCTGCTGTGCCAGGGCATGGTCAAGGACGAGAACGGCGACACCATGTCCAAGTCCAAGGGCAACGTCGTGCCCCCGAGCTCGGTTATCGAGCCCTACGGCGCCGACACCATGCGTCTGGCGATCCTGTTTATCGCCCCGCCCGAGAAGGATTTCGACTGGGATCCCAAGGCCGTCGAGGGCGCTAACCGCTTCATTAAGCGCGCCTGGCGTATCGTGTGGCAGCTCGTCCAATCCGGCGACGCCAACGTGGCCTTTGACAAGTCCGCGCTCGACGAGGTCGCGATGAAGCTCTATCGCGAGCGCCACCGCACCATTGCCAAGTGCACCGAGGACTTCGACCGCGGCCAGTTCAACACCGCCATCTCGGCCGTCATGGAGCTCGTCAACGCGGCGAGCGCCTACCTCAATGCCACTGAGGGTACCGCCCGCGACAAGGCGCTGTGCTACGGCGTGGCCAAGGATATCGTGAGCGTGCTGGCGCCCATCTGCCCGTTCTGGGCCGACGAGCTGTGGCACGAGGCGCTCGGCTGCGAGGGCAACGCCTATACCGCTGCCTGGCCCGAGTTCGACCTGGCCGAGTCCATCGAGGACACGGTGCAGATCGTGGTCCAGGTGCTCGGCAAGGTCCGCGGCCGCGTCGACGTGGCCCGCGATGCCTCCAATGAGGATATGCAGGCTGCCGCCGAGGCCGCCGTCGCCAAGTGGCTCGAGGGCAAGACGGTCGTCAAGGCCATCTGCGTGCCCGGCAAGCTGGTCAACCTGGTGGTCAAGTAAGCGCTGCGCGCAAAGCTGACATGCAATAAACGAGGGACGGTCCGTTTGGGCCGTCCCTCGTTTTGCATGTACCTGCCATGGTGTCTTCGGTCAATTGTCCTATTCTTGTGGAGAAGCTGTGCGCACGCTGACCTGCAGGTTCGTACTGTGCTTGCACGTTTCCGCAGCTATTGGTATAGTTTGCTTGCAAATGAAGTTGTAATTGAAAGAAGTGGGGTTTCGGCCCCGCTTCTTTTTTGTATGGATGGAGGTGCCGCAATGGTCAAGACCAAGACCGAGCAGGCGATCATCGACGCGCTCGAGGCCGTCGCCCCCCAGCACGATGTCGACATCGTCGACGTCGAGCTCGTGGGTGCCACCAAGGCCCCCTGCGTGCGTGTGCGTATCGAGGGTGCCGAGGGTCAGAGCCTTTCGCTCAACGACGTCACGGCCAACACCAAGTGGGTCGGCGATGTGATCGAGGAGCTTGACCCTATCTCTTCGAGCTATACGCTCGAGGTGTCGAGCCCGGGCATGGCGCGCCCGCTACGCCGCCCGTGCGACTTTGCCCGCTTTGTGGGCGAGAACTGTGAGCTCACCTCCACCGCCACCGAGGGCCGTCGCAAGTACGCCGGCAAGATTGCCGCTGCCACCGAGACGAACGTGACCCTCGAGCTCGAGGGCGGCGAGTCCGTTACCCTCGATTTCTCTGATGTTAAAAAGTGCAAGTTGAAGCCCACCTACGACTTCAAGCCCGCGAAGGAAGGAAAGTAAGATGGCAGCATCCGACATGATGTCCGCCCTGATGGAGCTTTGCCAGGAGAAGCACATCGACCAGCTCTACCTGATCGACCGCCTGGAGCAGTCGCTTGCCAAGAGCTATGCCGAGATCCTGCATCTTGAGTGGGGCGCCAAGGTGACCATCGACCGCACCACCGGCAAGATCTACGTCTACCGTCTGGAGCCGATTGACGATTCCATGGACGAGGAGGGCAACTTCACCGAGTTCGAGGAGATCGACGTTACCCCCAAGAACACGAGCCGCATCGCCGCCCAGCACGCCAAGGCCGAGATCAACGCCATCGTGCGCAACTCCGCCCGCGAGCAGATCTACGAGGAGTTCTCCGGCCGCATCGGTGACCTCATCAGCGGTACCGTGCTGCAGTCCACGCCCGACTTCACGATCGTCAAGATTCGCGAGGGCGTTGAGGCCGAGCTGCCGCACTTCGACCAGCGCCGTTACGAGAACGAGCGCAACGAGCGCCCGATGGGCGAGCGCTACTTGCACAACCAGCATATCAAGGCTGTGATCATCGACGTTCGCGACCCCAACTCCAACCTGCAGCCGGTTCGTGGCGAGCACAGCCGTCCGCCGATTGTCATCTCCCGTACCCACCCCGAGCTCATGCGTCGTCTGTTTGAGCAGGAGGTGCCCGAGATCTATGAGGGCACCGTCCAGATCAAGTCGATCGCCCGCGAGCCCGGCCAGCGCTCCAAGGTCGCCGTCCACTCGCTCGATGACCGTCTGGATCCCGTGGGCGCCTGCGTCGGCCCCAAGGGCAGCCGTGTTCGCGCTGTCGTGGGCGAGCTCCGTGGCGAGCGCGTCGACGTCATCCTTTGGGATGCCGATCCTGCCGTCTACGTCGCCAACGCCCTGTCGCCCGCCAAGGTCACCCGCGTCCTCATCGACGAGGAGAAGGCCTACGCCGGCGTCATCGTGCCCGACGACCAGCTGTCCCTCGCCATCGGCAAGGAGGGCCAGAACGCCCGCCTCGCCGCGCGCCTGACCGGCTGGCACATCGACATCAAGTCCGAGACCCTTGCCGCCGACATCCTCAAGAACG
>CATXXF010000065.1 GCA_958403395.1 uncultured Collinsella sp. | reverse complement strand
CAACTTGATGTAGTTAGGTAGTTACGCGGTTTTACCAAACCGCGTAACGGCTCGACGCTGCCCTCAGTTCCGCCGTTCTAACGAACGGCGGACCAGTCGACGCTGCGCGGGCGCCAGAGCGACAACTTGTCATTCAAAGAGGACGGCATGACCAGAAGGTCTATGCCGTCCTCTTTTCATGCCAATTTGTTCGCTCTGGCGCCCGCTCGCTGGCATTGCCAAAACATCGACGTTGCCGTGGTCCTAAGTAGTCATTGGGGACGTTTTTGTTTGACTAGTCGTTTAAGAACGTCCCCGATGACTATTTGAATTGCTAATTTGTGCGGGTTGTGGTTTTGTGACCTGCTGAAATTTAAGATACTGTACAACTGTACGCTAACTCATCTTCGTAGTATATTGCTACCCGCAAAACTCAGCACCATTGTGCCGCGAGGCACTAAAGCGCCTACGTACAATGGTTATCGATAGTACGATTCGATTTAACGACAGGATGGATGGTCCAAGCGTGAGTCTCGGCAGCAAACTATCCAATGCAAAGGTGTCCTTTGCGATATTTAAGCGCGACATTAAGCGACTGCTTGTGAACCCCGTCGCCCTGGTGGTTACCCTAGGCGTGTGCGTTATTCCCTCGCTGTATGCCTGGTATAACATCGTGGCAAACTGGGATCCGTATGGAAACACCCAAGGCATCAAGATTGCTATCGCCAACAACGATCGAGGCACCCAAAACGAATTGGTGGGTGAGCTCAACGCTGGCGACAAAGTGGTCGACCAGCTCAAGGAGAATCATCAGTTGGGCTGGACGTTCGTCGACTCGACGGCCGATGCCAAGGAGGGCGTCGAGAGCGGCGAGTACTATGCCGCTATCGTGATTCCCAAGAACTTCTCGGATAACCTGGTTTCGATGCTCGACGGCAACTACCATCAGCCCAAGCTCACGTACTACGTCAATGAGAAGAAGAGCGCCATTGCGCCCAAGGTTACCGATACCGGTGCAAACACCATCGAGGAGCAGATCAACTCGGAATTTGTCTCTACGGTAGGCAAGACTGTTGCCGGTATCGCCAAGGATGCCGGTGTCGATTTAAAGGACAAGGCAACCCAGACTCAGGACTCGCTGGCAAGTTCGGTGTCCGAGGCGTCCGACACCTTGGGCGAGGTGCGCGATTCGATTGGCGATATGAATGCCGCCATCGATAAGACGAGTGGCGCTATCGCCTCGGCTGATGCGGCACTTGCCGGCTTGCAAGGCCAGGCACCGTCGCTGACGCAGGCGATCTCCCAGGGCAACGACCTGCTGAGCGAAGCTCGCACCACGGCGGGCAACTCCATCACCTCGCTCTCCAAGGCGCTCTCGGAAGGCAGCCTTGCGCTCACCAAGACGTCGGCCTCTGCGAACGCTGCCATCGGCAAGCTGACGGGCGCGGTCACATCTACGACCACCCGTATCGACAACTCGCTCGAGTCTCTTCAAGCGACGATCGACCACAATAAGGCCGTTATCGGGCACTTGGAGATTCTCGCCAATGACACGTCGACAGGTTCCGAGGAAATTGACGCGCGCATTGTATCGACCATCGATTTGCTTCGAGAGCAGAATGAAAAGCTTCAGAGCATCAAGGACGGTCTGTCCGCGCAGTCGAGCGCCATGGCGAATGACGCAGCGGCTGTTTCGGGTGCCAGTGACGCTATCAATAACGCAATTCATACCGGTGCGACCAACCTTGGCCAAGCCCAGACGGACTTGGGCCAAAACGCGCTGCCGAAGGCCTCGAGCGCGCTCGACTCTTTTGCTGCCGTTTCGGGCGACCTGACCGGTATCGTCTCGGGTATGACACCTACACTTGCAAATGCGCGCGGCACGTTGGCGCAGCTTAGCGCTACGCTCGGCCAGGCCAAGACCACGCTGTCCCAGACCGATTCCTCGCTTGCCAAGGTCCAGGACAAGCTTGTAACCGCCGCCAATGACATCGCGGCGCTGCAGACCTCCGAGTCCATGGGCGAGCTGGCCGATCTGATGGGCGTCGATGTCAATGACGTGGCAGATTTCATGGCGTCTCCGGTTGAGTTGACGTCCAAGTCAATCTATCCGGTCAAGAGCTTTGGCTCGGGCATCGCTCCCTTCTACACCAATCTGGCGCTTTGGGTGGGCGGCTATGTGCTCATCGCCATTTACAAGCTCGAGGTCGACCGTGAAGGTGTTGGCAGCTTTACGGCGCGCCAAGGCTACTTTGGCCGCTGGTTGCTCATGGTGATCCTGGGCGCATTGCAGGCCATCATCGTTACGGTGGGTGATCTGGTTATTGGCGTACAGTGCGTCAACCCGTTGCTGTTCGTGCTGGGCGGCATCGCCATCTCGTTCACCTACGTCAATATCATCTATGCGCTGTCCACCACGTTTAAGCATATCGGCAAGGCTATCGGCGTCATTCTCGTCATCGTGCAGATCCCGGGTTCGTCGGGCATGTACCCCATCGAGATGATGCCCGGCTTCTTCCAGTGGCTGCACCCGCTGCTGCCCTTTACCTACGGCATCAATCTGCTGCGCGAGACGGTCGGCGGTATGTATTCGTTCAACTACCTGTTTAACCTGTGCATTCTGGGCGTGTTCTTGATCGTGGCGCTCTTTATCGGCCTGCAGCTGCGTCCGCTGCTGCTCAACCTTAACCTGCTCTTTGATAAACAGCTTTCCACGACCGGTATGATGATTTGCGAGTCCAACGACCTGCCGCGCCAGCGCTACTCGCTGCGCACGGCCATGCGTGTCATGCTCGATTCCGATTCGTACCGTCGCGAACTGCTCGATCATGCGGTCGCCTTTGAACATCGCTACCCGTACTACATCAAGGGCGGTTTTGCCGCCGTGGTGGGCGTTCAGGTCCTGCTCTTTGTCCTGTCGACGGTTCTCGATATCGACAATAACGGCAAGATCATCCTGCTTGTTATTTGGATCATCTCGGTTATTGCCATCTGCGGCTGGCTTATCAATATCGAATATATCCGCGCGAGCCTCAATACCCAGATGCGCATCTCGGCGCTTTCGGATGAGGACCTGCGTCGCGAGATGCGCGAACACACGGCCGCCATTCCTGCCGCCCGCCACATGTTTGGCCTCAACGCCAGCGAGCGTGGTGCCAAGGGCGACGATCAGTCCACGGGCCGCTTGCCGCATATCGGCTCGCACCATAAATCTCAGGGCAGCGACAGCACAGCCACAAATGATGGAGATACCACCGCGCTTGGCAAGCACTCCAAAGGAGGTGAGGCATAAATGAAAAACATCCTGCACCTGTTTAAGCGCGATGTCCAAAACGTGTCTCACTCCGTGATCGGTATGGTCGTCGTGATGGGCCTGATCATCGTGCCGTGCCTGTACGCGTGGTTTAACATCGCCGGAAGCTGGGATCCCTACGGCAATACCGGCAACCTTAAGATTGCAGTGGTCAACACCGACGAGGGCTACGAGAGCGATCTGATTCCCGTCGAGGTCAACGTGGGCGAAAACGTAACCGCCACCCTGCGCGGCAACGAGAACTTCGACTGGGTCGTCCTTAACGACCGCGATAAGGCGATTGAGGGCGTTAAGTCGGGCGCGTACTACGCTGCCGTCGTTATCCCTAAAACGTTTAGCGCCGATATGATGACGCTTTTCTCGACTGAGGTGAAGCACGCCGATATCGAGTTCTACGAGAACCAGAAGGCCAACGCCATCGCGCAGATCGTGACCGAGAAGGGTTCGAGCGCCGTCCAGAGCCAGGTCAACGAGACCTTTACCAAGACCATCACGACTATCGGTCTTAAAACCGTGTCCAGCCTGCTCGACTATATGAGCACCGACCAAGTAAGCAACTTTATCGCCAACCTGTCCTCGACGCTTGGCGATTCGGTCGAGGACCTGCAGGACGTTCAGGCGAGCGCGAAGTCGCTCGCGGGCATTTTGAGTTCTACGTCCGATTCACTGACATCGGCGGGCGGCATGCTCAAACAGTCCGGATCGACCGAGGAGTCGGTGAAGCAGCTCATGCAGCATGCCGAGAGCGGTATTGCCGATTCCGAGCAAGCGCTCAAGTCCGCCAGCGATGCAATCGATGCCGCTATTGATGGGAGCGCAGGTTCGTTCGATAACGTTTCTACCGAGCTCGCAAAGGCATTCGACGCTGCAAACCTGCATGTCAATCTTACGGTGCGTCAGCTCAACGATGGCGCAGCGTCATTCAAGAACCGTGCCGACGAGATTGATGCCACGGCGAATGAGCTCCGTAGTCTTGCTGGCCAGGTGAGTAACGATAAGCTCAAGGCAGGGCTTGAGGACGCGGCTGCTGAGCTTGACAAAACCGCGGCGGAGTACCGCAACAATGCCAATGAGCTGACGAACATCGCGACGTCGCTCACGAACAGCATGGCCGAGGTCAACAGCTCGCGTGCCGAGGTCGACCAGGCCATCGCCGATGCCAAGGCGGGTATCTCGGGTGCCAAGTCCGATTACGATTCTACGTTCTCGGTTAAGGCCAAGGAGCTCAAGAAGACCATTTCGGGCGTTCTGGATTCCCTGAACGGTATCTCGGGTGACTTGGATAGCGCCGTGAGCGGTCTGACCGACGCCTCTGGTTCGCTCGCGAAGGGTCTCTCCAAGGCTGCAAGGCTCGTCAACAAGGCTTCCGATCAGCTGGGCGAGGCGTCGGACAAGATCAGCGCCTTTAAGGACGAGCTTGATAGCGCTCTGATCTCGGGTGACCTGGCCATGATTAAGACAATGATTGGCAGCGACCCCGAGGGCCTCGCCGTGTCGCTTTCCGGCCCTGTCGCACTCGACCGCAAGCCGGTCTATCCGATCCGCAACTACGGCTCGGCCATGGCGCCGTTCTATACGATTCTGTCGCTCTGGGTCGGCTCGATCGTACTGGCGGCCATGATGAAGGTCTCGGTTGACGATGAGCTTATCAACGAGCTCATCCCCGTGCGCCTGCACGAGATCTACCTGGGTCGCTACCTGTTCTTTGGTGGTCTGGCTCTGCTGCAGGCAACGCTCGTGTGTGCGGGCGACATCCTGTTCTTTGGCATCCAGTGCGACGACCCGCTGCAGTTTGTGCTGGCGGGCTGGGTCGCGAGTCTCGTGTTCTCCAATATCGTCTACACGCTTACGGTATCGTTTGGCGATATCGGTAAGGCCCTCGCCGTCGTGCTGCTGGTCATGCAGGTCGGCGGTTCGGGCGGTACGTTCCCCATCGAGATGACCGGTCCCGTGTTCCAGGCGATCTACCCGTTCCTGCCGTTCACCCATGGCATCAACGCCATGCATGCTGCCATGGCCGGCGCCTACCATATGGAGTACTGGGTTGAGTTGGGCATTCTGGCGAGCTATCTGATTCCGTCGCTGGCCCTGGGCGTCGTCTTCCGCCGCCCGGTTATCAAAGCTAACGACTGGATCATCGAAAAACTGGAGAGTACCAAATTAATCTAGCGCAACAATGTAAACGCTGATGCTGCGGCAATGTCAGCGAGCGAGCCGCATTTGCGCCAAGGTGACGTGAAATGAAAGGGCGCTGACCTTCTGGTCGCGCCCTTGAAATTGAACGTCAGATTGGCGTGAATGCGGCTCGCGCAGCGTCGGCCGGTCCGCCGTTCGGTAGAACGGCGGAACAAAACGCTTTAGTGGGCTGGATTGCGGTGCAACGCTGGTTGTTGTTACAGTAGCGGGGCGTGCCGGGGGTCCGGCGCGCCCTGTTTTTATTTGACCATGAGGCGGCATGCAGCCATACGCGTGCGGACACCACGCCCAGATTGAGTGCGAGGATGTTCCATGGCCCAATACGCTGCCAACGAAATCGAAAACTTGCCCGATAGCCCTGTAGCCCGTGAAGACCTGGGCGCGGGCGGCACCTTCCGCGGCGCCGGCGCACGCTCTCCGCTGTTCTGGAAGGTTCTGCTCCTTTCGGTGGCGGTCATCTGGGGCTACTCCTTTACCACTATGAAGGACGCACTCGGCACCATTCCGGTGTTCGCGCTGCTCTATGTACGCTTTCTGCCCGCAGCGTTGGTCATGTTTGCCGTCTTTCACAAGCGCATCATTGCACATTTCAACGCTCGCAACCTGATCGTTGGCCTGAGTATGGGCGTGCTCATGTGGGCGGCCTATGCGTTGCAGACGGTCGGTCTGGCACATACTACGGCGGGCAAGAATGCTTTTTTGACGGGCACGTACTGCATCCTTGTGCCGTTCGCGAGCTATTTTCTGAGCGGCGAAAAACTCACCCGCTATAACCTGGGCGCGGCACTGCTGTGCTTGGCGGGCATTGGCTTGGTGGCGCTCGATAGCGTTGAATTCAACATCGGTGACGTCATTACGCTGGCGGGTGCGGTCTTTTTCGCCATCCAGATGGCGGTGACCGCCAAGTACGGTCGCAAAATGGACATCAACGTCATCACGTTTTGGATGTTTGTGGGCAACGGCGTGCTGAGCCTGGCAACGTCGCTGCTATTCGAGACCCAAGCGCCTCTGTCCGTGTGGACGCCGAGCTTTATCACTGCGATGGCGTTTCTCTCGGTGGGCTGCACATGCGTGGCTCTGCTCATCCAAAACGTCGGCCTGGCGCATGTCCCGGCTTCGACGGGCTCGCTGCTCCTTTCGATGGAGTCTCCTTCGGGCGTGTTGTTTTCGGTGCTGCTGATGGGGGAGGCGCTCACCTCGCGTCTGCTCGCCGGCTTCGTGCTTATCTTCCTGTCGATTATCTTGAGCGAGACTCACTTCGATTTTTTGCGCAAAAAGCCGCGCCCGCAATTGTAAACAACTTGTTGCGCCGCCCTCCCGGGGCGGCATTTTTTATGCGTCACCCTTAAAGTGTTAGCGCCGGAATAATTTAGCCAAATATAGTCGGCCGAGATTGACCAATCCC
>CATXXF010000064.1 GCA_958403395.1 uncultured Collinsella sp. | reverse complement strand
TACTTAAGCGCCGCGGTCCCAGCAGTTACAAGCCGCCCGTGGTCGAGAAGCCCAAGAAGGCGATGCGCAAGCGCGCGTCCTCGGTAAAGCCCAAGGCCGCGGCCACTGCCAAGAAGGCGACGGCTAAGGCGAAGGCTGCCAAGCCCGCTGCCAAGGCTACGGCCAAGTCCACCACGGCCAAGAAGGCAGCCACCAAAAAGGCTGCTCCCAAGGCTAAGGCAGCAGCTGTTAAGGCTCCTGCCAAGGATGCGTAACAAAGCCGTTACGGCTGTAATTACCCGCCCCGACAGGGCGTAGGATTCAAGTCATAACCGTTCCGGGAGAAACATCCCCGGGGGAAAGGAACGTATGAATAAGATCTTCGACAACAAGCAGGAGTTTACCGAGTTCTATCGCGATGCCGTCATGAGCATCAGTGGTAAGAGCGTCGAGGCCGCCAGCGACCTCGACCGCTTTAACGCCCTGGCCAAGCTCGTGGCCGAGAAGGCACGCACCGTTGCCACCAAGAGTGACGCCCGCGCCACCGCCGAGGGCAAAAAGCGCGTGTACTACTTCTCGATCGAGTTTTTGATCGGCCGCCTGCTCGACAACTACCTGCTCAACTTTGGCGTGCGCGATATGGTCGCCGAGGCGCTCGACGACATGGGCTTTGACCTGTCCGTCATCGAGAACCAGGAGCCCGATCCGGCGCTGGGCAACGGCGGCCTGGGCCGTCTGGCCGCATGCTTCTTGGATTCCATGGCAGCCGAGGGCATTGCCGGCTACGGCAACGGCATGCGCTACCGCTACGGCCTCTTTAAGCAGGAGATCGTCAACGGCAGCCAGGTCGAGGCCACCGACGAGTGGCTCACCCATGGCTATCCCTGGGAGGTCCGTCGTCAGGACAAGGCCGTGACCATCAAGTTTGGCGGCCATGTCGAGGGCTTTGATGAGAACGGCCGCACGTTCTACCGCACGGTGGACACGCAGGACATCCTGGCCGTCCCCTATGACATTCCCGTTGTGGGCTATGCCGGCGAGACCGTCAACAAGCTGCGCGTCTGGGCTGCCGAGCCGGTCGAGGAGCACTTCGACCTTGAGGCCTTCAACCGCGGCGACTACGCCCTGGCCGATGCCGAGCGCGCCGAGGCCGAGGCCATCAGCGCTATCCTCTACCCCAACGACGCCGGCGAGCACGGCCGTCTGCTGCGCCTGAAGCAGGAGTACCTGTTTGTCTCGGCCGGCATCTACAGCCTGCTCGATACCTTTGAGAAGGAGCACGGCGAGAACTGGGAGCTGCTGCCGCAGTTTGTGGCCATCCACACCAACGACACGCACCCCGCCATGTGCGGCCCCGAGCTCATGCGCATCCTCATCGACGAGAAGAAGCTCGAGTGGGATGACGCCTGGAACATCGTGACGCAGGTCGTGAGCTACACCAACCACACCATCCTGCCCGAGGCCCTGGAGAAGTGGCCCATCGGCACGTTCTCCAAGCTCCTCCCCCGCGTGTACCAGATCATCGACGAGATCAGCCGTCGTTGGCACGAGTCGTTCGACACCACGCAGGAAGGCTGGCAGGAGCGTCTGCGCCAGACCGCCATCCTGTGGGACGGCGAGATTCGCATGGCCAACCTGTCTGTGATTTGCAGCCACAGCGTCAACGGCGTGGCCAAGATCCACTCCGACATCATCAAGAACATCGTGCTCAAGGACTTCTATGCCCTGACGCCTGAGAAGTTCAACAACAAGACCAACGGCATCTCGCATCGTCGCTTCTTTGCCGAGGCCAACCCCACCTATGCCAAGCTCGTGACCGAGGCCATTGGCGACGGCTGGCTGAAGGACGCCTTTGAGCTGGAGAAACTCAAGGAGTTCCAGAACGATACCGAGTTCCTGAAGGCCGTGGGTGCCTCCAAGCGCGCCAACAAGGAGCGCCTGGCCGCCTACGTTAAGGCCGAGACCGGTCTGGTCATCGACCCCAACACCGTCTTCGATGTTCAGGTGAAGCGCTTCCATGCCTATAAGCGCCAGCTCATGAACATCATGAAGGTGATGGACATCTACAACCGTCGCATCGCCGATCCCAACTTCCACGTGACGCCGACGACCTTCATCTTTAGCGGCAAGGCGGCCTCGAGCTACACCTTTGCCAAGGAGACCATCCGCCTCATTAACTCCGTGGCTGACGTCATCAACAACGATGCCCGCGTGAACGAGGTCATGAAGGTCTGCTTTATCCCCAACTTCCGCGTGAGCAACGCCCAGCTCATCTACCCCGCCGCCGAGATCTCGGAGCAGATCTCCACGGCCGGCAAGGAGGCCTCGGGCACGTCCAACATGAAGCTCATGATGAACGGCGCTATTACGCTGGGCACCCTCGACGGCGCCAACATCGAGATCGCCGACCTGGCCGGTCGCGAGAACGAGGCCATCTTTGGTCTGACCGCCCCCGAGGTCGAGCAGCTCTGGGCATCCAACAGCTACTTTGCATGGGATACCCTCAACGGCGACCGCGAGCGTCTGGGCCGCGTGATGGACGAGCTCAAGGACAACACCTTTGCGGGTCTTTCGGGCAACTTCGAGAGCATTTACAACGAGCTCATGAACAACAACGACCCCGACCTGGTTATGGCCGATTTCCGCAGCTACGTGGATGCGTGGGAGAAGCTCACGAACAGCTACGGCGACCAGGAGACCTGGAACCGCAAGGCGCTGCTCAACACCGCCTCCTCGGGCTGGTTCTCGAGCGACCGCACCATTCGCGAGTATCGAGACGAGATCTGGCACGCGTAAAGGCCGCGAACTCCCCTATGCCAGCACGGCATTACTCGACGGGCGCGACCGAGCGCCGAGCCCGTCGCTAATGGGTTTAGGAACATCGATGACAGAAGGAGAAATCGATGAGCAAGAAAGAATGCATCGCGATGCTCCTCGCAGGAGGACAGGGCAGCCGATTGGGGGCACTCACCCAAAAGATCGCCAAGCCGGCGGTTAGCTTTGGTGGCAAGTTCCGCATTATCGACTTTTCGCTGTCCAACTGCTCTAACTCGGGCATCGACACGGTGGGCGTTCTGACGCAGTATCGCCCTTACCTGCTGCATGCCTATGTGGGTTCCGGCGAGGCGTGGGATCTGGACAGCCGCGACGGCGGCGTGTCGATCCTGCCGCCGTACGAGACGCAGACCGGCGGCGCCTGGTATGCGGGCACGGCAGACGCCATTACGCAGAACCTGGACTACATCAAGGCCAACGACCCCAAGTACGTTCTGATTCTTTCGGGCGATCACCTGTATCGCATGGACTACCGCAAGATGCTCAAGACGCACATTGAGAACAACGCAGACCTCACGGTGAGCGTTATGCCCGTGCCGTGGGAGGAGGCCAGCCGCTTTGGCATCCTGACCACCGACCCCGAGGACGGCCGCATCACGAAGTTCACCGAGAAGCCCGATAAGCCCGATTCGAATCTCGCGTCCATGGGCATCTACATCTTCTCGGCCGACGTGCTGATCGAGGCGCTCGAGGAGGACTCTCTGGACCAGCGCTCGAGCCACGACTTTGGCAAGGACATCATCCCCAAGCTACTCGGCGAGGGCAAGCGCCTGTACAGCTACGAGTTCCACGGCTTTTGGAAGGACGTCGGCACCATCGCCAGCTTCCACGAGACCTCGATGGACCTGCTGGGCAACAACCCCGAGTTCGATCTGTTCGACAAGCACTTCCCCATCATGTCCAACATCACCACGCGTCCGCCGCACTACATTGGCCCGGACGGCCGTCTGGACGACTGCCTGGTCTCCAACGGCTGCAAGATCTACGGCACCGCTCGCCACTCGATCCTTTCGACCGATGTCATCATCGAGGAGCGCGCCGTGGTCGAGGACTCCGTGCTGCTGCCGGGTGCGCACGTTAAGAGCGGCGCGCACATCTGCCGCGCTATTTTGGGCGAGAACTCCACGGTCGAAGAGGGCGTGAAGCTCGGCTCTGTCGATACCACCAAGGATACGGCCGTCGTTGGAAATGACGTCGTTATCGGGAAGGGGGAATGATCCGATGATCAATCGCAAGGCCATCGGTTATATCACCGCTAACTACTCTTCGACCTACGGCAGCGTCCTGCTCAAGGACCGCCCCATCGCGTCCGTCCCGTTTTTGGGCCGCTACCGCCTGATCGACTTCCCGCTGTCCAACATGATGAATGCCGGCATTAAGACCGTCGGCGTCGTCATGCCGGGCAACTACCGCTCGCTGATCGACCACGTGGGGTCGGGCAAGGACTGGGGCCTGGACCGCAAGAAGGGCGGCCTGTTCATGGTGCCCGGCAACGCGTATGGCACCACCAAGGGCGGCATGCGCTTCCTGCTGCGCGACATCATCTCCAACAAGACGCTGTTCCAGCGCTCGGACAAGCCCTATGTTGTGATGATGGGCACCAACATCATCTTTAATATGGACCTCAACACCATCATCGACGCGCACGAGAACTCCGGCGCCCAGATGACCGTGGTGTACTGCAAGGCCACGCACAACGTCGATGACGAGACCAAGCTCGAGATTAACGAAAACGGACGCCTGACGGGCGTGAGCGCCGGCGTCGTGTACGGCGACAACGCCTCCATGGACTGCTGCATCGTCAACCGCGAGACGCTGCTCGAGATCATCGACCACTACCAGGCCGCCGACTATCTGGACCTGCTCGAGGCACTCCAGGGCGACTTTGGCAACATCGACGTGTGCAGCTACGAGTACAAGGGCGAGGTCGTGGGCGTGTTCAGCGAGAAGTCGCTGTATCGCCGCAGCATGGACCTGCTCGACCAGACCGTGGCCGACCAGCTCTTTGATCCCGAGCGCCCGATCCTGACCAAGGCTCACGACGTGCCGCCTTCGCGCTATGCGACCGGTAGCCACGCGTGCAACTCGATCATCTCGGCCGGCTGCATCATCAAGGGCACCGTGCGCAACTCGATCCTGTCGCGCGGCGTTGTGGTCGAGGAAGGCGCCTCGGTGACCAACTCGATCATCAACCAGAGCTGCATCATTAAGAGTGGCGCCCGCGTTGAGAACGCCATCCTGGACAAGAACAACGTGGTTCCCACTAACACCGAGCTTCGCGGCACGCCCGAGAACATCCTGGTGCTGGGCAAGGCTCCGTTAACTTCCGATACCACCATCGTGCGTTAACGTTGGCACCACAACATCGCTCGTAACATGTAGAATAGCCGCCCGGTTCGCGCCTGGCGGCTATTCTCGAATAACAACATGGGAGACAATATGGCTGATTCCAGCAAAAAGATGCAGATCGTGTTTGCCTCGGCCGAGTGCGCGCCGTTTGTGAAGACCGGTGGCCTGGGCGACGTGGCGGGCTCGCTGCCTGCGGCGCTTGTGCGCGCCGGCGCCGAAGTCATCGTGATGGTGCCCAAGTACGCCACCATCAAGGACGAGTACAAGGCGCAGATGGAGCACTTCTCCGACTTTTACGTGAGCCTGGGCTGGCGCAATGAGTACTGCGGACTTGAGAAGCTCGAGCAGGACGGCGTCACCTATATGTTCATCGACAACGAGCGCTACTTTGCGCGCGACTATCCGTACGGCTTCTTTGACGACGGCGAGCGTTTTGCGTTCTTCTCCAAGGCCATCACCGAGAGCCTGCAGCACCTGCCGGCCGGCTTTGAGTGCGACATCCTGCACTGCAACGACTGGCAGACCGCGCTGGCGCCCGTGTTTTTGCGCGAGTTCTACCAGGGCCTGCCGCTGTACGAGCGCGTCAAGACCGTGTTCTCGATCCACAACGTGGCTTTCCAGGGCCAGTTTAGCGACACCGTAATGGAGGACATCCTGGGCGTGGCGCATATTCCCGCGGCAGCTACGCAGCTGCGCTGCGACGCCTGCAGCATCAACTACATGCTAGGTGCGCTGCACTATGCCGATGCCATCACCACGGTGAGCCCCACCTATGCCAACGAGATCCAGACGCCCGAATTTGGCGAGGGCCTGGACGGCGTGCTGCGCGAGCGTTCGTACGCGCTGCAGGGCATTTTGAACGGCATTGACGTGACGGGCTTTGACCCGGCGACCGATAAGCGCATTGCCGCCAACTACACCGTCGAGGACCGTTCTGGAAAGGCCGTGTGCAAGGCCAAGCTGCAGGAAGAGCTGGGGCTCGAGGTTCGCGACGACCGTCCGCTTATGGTGATGGTCACGCGCCTGACGCGCCAGAAGGGCATGGACCTGGTCATGTACGCGCTCGACCGCATCCTGTCCGGCGGCGTGCAGGTGGCGGTACTGGGCACCGGCGACCGCGACTACGAGGACGGTCTGCGCTACTTCCAGGACAAGTACCCCGGCACCATGGCCGCGCGCATCGAGTTTGACCCCGCGCTGTCGCAGCGCATGTACGCTGCCGCCGATATGTTCCTGATGCCTTCGAAGTTTGAGCCCTGCGGCCTGTCGCAGATCATCGCCATGCGCTACGGCACCCTGCCCATCGTGCGCGAGACCGGTGGCCTGAAGGACACCGTGCAGCCGTACAACGAGTTTACCGGCGAGGGCACGGGCTTCTCGTTTACCAACTTTAACGGCGATGAGATGGGCGACGCCGTGTTCCGTGCGGCACGCCTGTTCTGGGACAACCGCGATGCCTGGAACAAGCTGGTTACGCAGGCCATGAGCCAGGACTTTAGCTGGACGCGCTCGGCCGACAAGTATCTGGACCTGTACTTCTTTATGCACCCGGAGATTGAGAGGCCGACGGCTGTTGTCGACGAGCCTGAGGCTGCAGCTGAGCCGGTGACCGTTGAGGAGCCCAAGGCCGAGGAGAAGCCGGTTGAGGCTGAGCCCGCAAAGGCCGAGCCTGAGGTGAAGGCTGAGGTTGCTCCTGAGGCAGAGACCGAGGTCAAGCCCGCTGCAAAGCCCGCAGCTAAGAAGACCACGACTCGCAAGACGACGGCCAAGAAGGCTACGACAACCAAGACTGCCGCCACCAAGACCGCCGCAGCAAAGACGACTGCTGCCAAGGCAACGACCACGCGCAAGTGCACGACCGCCGCTGCCAAGAAGGCCGCAGAAGCCGAGGCTGCTCCCGAGGTAAAGGCCGAGGTCGCTGATGCCAAGCCGGCCGCCAAGGCTCCGGTAAAGACCGCTGCCAAGAAGACGACCACGACCAAGACCACGACCGCCAAGAAGGCCACGGCTACGAAGTCGACAACGACCAAGGCCGCTGCGACGAAGGCTGCTACGAAGACCGCTACGAAGGCTGCCGCAAAGCCCGCCGTCAAGGTCGAGGAGGCGGGTGCCGAGCCCAAGGCCGAGGCAAAGCCGGCCGCCAAGACCACCACGCGCAAGCGCGCTACGACGACGGCCAAAAAGGCCACGACCAAGGCCGCTGCTCCCAAGGCAGAGGCTACGGCCGAGGACAAGCCCGCAGTAAAGGCCGAGCCGGCACCGAAGGCCGCTGAGGTCAAGACCGCTCCGAAGGCTACTGCAAAGACCGAGCCCGCCAAGAAGGCCCCGGTCTCCCCCGCCGCTCCAGCCGAGGAAAAGGCTCCGACCAAGAAGACCTCCGTCCGCAAGGCAACGGCCACCCGCAAGCGTCACTAGTCTGGACGATTAAAACTTAATCCAACGCAAAAGAGGGCG
>CATXXF010000063.1 GCA_958403395.1 uncultured Collinsella sp. | reverse complement strand
GTCCCTCCCCGGGATATATAGCGAGTCGGAGTACCCTTGCTGTTACTCTGCTTTGCCCACAGAGTTGAGGTTGGTCATGCGGATCTTAACCAGCTCGGTGATCTCACGCATGCCCTCCTTGGCCGGCTTCTTGGGATCGAAGCAGGCGGGGTTCTCGGCCATGTAGGCCATGAAGCCCTTGGTGTAGGCCTGACGCAGCTCGGTGGCGTAGTTGACCTTGCAGATGCCGTTCTTCACAGCCTCGGCAACCTGCTCATCGGGCACACCGGAGGTGCCGTGCAGAACCAGCGGCACGTCGACGGCGTCGCGGATAGCCTTGACCACGGACTGCTCGATGTGCGGATCGCTCGTGTACACACCGTGGCTGGTGCCAACGCCAATTGCGAGGGAGGTGCAGCCGGTACGCTCGACGAACTCCTTGGCCTCGGCCGGATCGGTGTAGGGGCTCTCGCCCTCAACCGCGGGACCGTCGTCCTCCTTGCCGCCAACCTTACCAAGCTCAGCCTCGACGGGCACGCCCATGGCGCGGCCAGCGTCGGCGACGGACTTGGTCAGAGCGATGTTGTCCTCGAAGGACTCGTGCGAGCCGTCGATCATGACAGAGGTGTAGCCGGTGCGGAAAGCCTGCATGCAGCGGTCATAGCCATCGCCGTGATCGAGGTGCAGAGCGACGGGCACGGAAGCGCGCTCGGCGGCAGCCTTGACCATGCCGTAGAAGTAGTCCAGACCAGCGGTCTTGATGGTGCCCGGGGTGGTCTGCATGATGACGGGGGACTTGGTCTCCTCGGCAGCGGCCAGAACGGCCATAACAAACTCGAGGTTCTCGACGTTGAACGCGCCGACGGCGTAGTGGCCGGCCTGAGCGTCCTTGAGCATCTTTTCGGTGGTAACAAGTGCCATGAGCGTTTGCTCCTCTCCCTCGCCCGCATCTGGACATCGGGCGTACGTGTCCGCAAGGCGTTTTACCTTGCGTTTTACTGCGCTCATTGTATGAAATTCAGCGGCTTTGCACGTGCGAGATATTGAGCCCATGCAGGTCAATACAGTCGTTTTTGAAAAGTAAACGGAAGGAATTTGAGCAGAGTGGACATGTTCGATATTGAATTTTAGGCGTTCAGCGTCTTTCTTTTATAGAAAAGATAAGTAATCGAAAGGTGTTTTCTTACTCAAAAAGAAAATGAACGAAAATAGAGTCAACACAATTCCTGCAAATTTTGCCGAGAATGGAGCAGCTATGGCCCACGCAACAACCCGAGCCTTCGCCGATGAGCGTCGTACCGCGATTATGGAAATGCTCGATCATAACGCCTCGGTGCAGGTAGCAGAAATCGCCCAGACCTTTGGCGTGTCCTCCGTCACCGCCCGCGCCGACCTGGACGCGCTCGCCGAAGCAGGCAAGCTGCGCCGCACGCACGGCGGTGCCGTCTCGCTCCACAAACGCCTGACCGTCTCCACGCAGGATCGCCGCATCAATGTCAACGTCGCTGCCAAGCAGGCCATCGCGCAAAGCGCCATCGAGCTCGTCAATGACGGCGACACGCTGCTCGTCGACTCGGGCACCACCGCTCTCGAGTTCGTCCGGCTCCTCGACCAGCGCGACGGCATCACCGTCATCACGGCAGACATTACCATTGCCGATTACATCGACGAGAGCATGCCCTCGGTCGATGTCGTCATGCTGGGCGGGGCGCTGCGCAAAGGCCATCGTTATTTGTACGGACCGCTCACTATGCAGGCGCTCCAAATGGTCCATGCCGATCTGGCCGTCATGTGCCCCGGCGCCTTTGTCTCCAGCTGCGGCTTTACGACCGACTTTCCCCAGATGGCCGAGACCAAAACGGCTATGATCGCCGCGGCCCATCAAAGCGTCGCCCTCATGGACGCCAGCAAGGTCAACGGACGCGGCATGTACCGCTTTGCCGAGCTTGCCGATGTCGACACCATCGTGATGGACCGTGACCCCGATCATGCCGTCGCCACCTCAATCGCCGAGGCCACCGACAGCGCACGTCCAGCCCTCATCATCGCCGGCGCTTAAACAAAAACCACCACAAAGGTGCCTGTCCCCTTTGTGGTGGTTTTGCTCGTTAAAAGTGAAAATATCGCTACTTGGACAGCTCGTCGGCGAGGGCCTCGATCTGAGCGCGCGAGGCGTCGTTGAGCGAACCCAGGACAGTCACCTTGTTCTGCGTCAGGGTGATGTCCTTCATGCCCTCGAGCTCCTTGGTCATAACCTTGGCAGCAGCGGGCGCCCAAGAGCCGGCCTCAACGAGCGCCACCGTACGGTTCTGATAGGCGTGCTCGGCAAGCGTGTGGATAAAGGTGCTCATGAACGGGAAGATCTCACCCTGATAGGTGATGGAGGCGAGTACCAGTCGGTCATAGCGGAACGCATCCTCAACGGCCTCAGCCATATCGTCGCGAGCCAGGTCAAAGACGGAAACCTTCTGGCCGCGAGCCTCAAGCGCAGATGCGAGTTCCTCGACGGCAGCCTTCAGATGGCCATACACGCTCGCATAGGCGATCGTGATGCCCTCGTCCTCGGGCTGATAGCTCGACCAGGTGTTATAGGTATCGAGATAATAGCCCAGATTCTCGGTCAGCACGGGGCCGTGGAGCGGGCAGATGATCTGGATGTCCAGGTCGGCGGCCTTCTTGAGGACGGCCTGTACGAACTTGCCGAACTTACCGACGATGCCAAAGTAGTAGCGGCGAGCCTCGCAAGCCCAGCCCTCGGGATCCTCGATGTCGTTGGCGCCAAACTTGCCAAAGCCGTCGGCGCTAAAGAGCACCTTGTCGGTGGCCTCGTAAGAGAACAGCACCTCGGGCCAGTGAACGTTGGGGGCGCCGATAAAGGTCAGGCTGTGGCCGCCCAGATCGAGCACATCGCCCTCTTTGACGACCATCTTGCGCTCGGGGAAGTCGGTGCCAAAGTAGTTGACCATCATGCGGAAGGCGCCCATGCTAGCCACGATCTGCGCCTGGGGATAGCGCTCCATAAAGGCGGCAATGCCGGCGGAGTGATCGGGCTCCATGTGATGGACAACCAGGTAGTCGGGCGTACGGCCGTCGAGCGCGGCCTCGAGGTTGCCGAGCCACTCGTCAACAAAACCGCCGTCGACTGAATCGGCGACAGCGATTTTATCGCCCAAGATAACGTAGCTGTTATATGCCATACCGTTCTCGGACACGTCGTACTGGCCCTCGAACAGGTCAATGTCGTGATCGTCGACACCGATGTAGCGGATATCCTTGGTGATCTCCATCAGGCAAAGCCTCCTAGATAGACAAAAGAACCCGTCTATCATAACACTCGTCTTCATAGCCACGGCTATCTGCCAGCATCCTTATCGATTGTTATTGAGGCGGAATATACCGCCGTTGACCTGCAAAAACTATACGCGCGGCGCTGCCGTGCTATGTCGAATAATGAGCTGGCCGGGAATACGAATGGCAACGGTTTTGCCCGCCGTACCCGCCTCGGGAACCGCATGCTCGAATACCTCGCGCCCACGCTGATGCAAATCGAATCGAACGGTCGTGAGCTCGTTGTGTGCTACAAAATCATCGAGCGAGTCATCGACGCCCACCACGCTCACGTCCTCGGGCACGCGCAGACCGCTATCGCGCAGCGCTGCAATCGCGCCATTTGCCATCTGGTCGTTTGCCGCGTAAATCGCCGTCATGGTGCGATCGTGCTCGGCCAGGTACCTGCCGGCCTCGTAGCCGCTGTTGGCAGACCAGTCGCCCTCGAGCGGCTCTGCCGGCTCGATGTGTTTACGCTCGAGTGCATCTTGCCAACCGGCGCGACGAAATTGCTCGTCGACCGAGAACGACGGGCCACCAATATAGCGAATTTGCTCGTGCCCCAGCTCAAACAGGTGATCCATAAGCAATAACGAGCAGCCGTAATGGTCGGAATCGACCGTGGTCACCCGCGGATGCGCGTACATGGTAACAATGACCGTACCAATGCCCGGCAGTGGATCAAACGTCTCAAAATCGGGCGCCATGCGGCTCATGCCGATAATGATGCCGTCCACGGGCAGCGCAGCCATACGACGCGTGGCCTCAGCAAGCGAAAACTCCTCGGTCTTGGACATCTCGACCAGCGTGATGGCGCAATTATGCTCGCGAGCAGCGCTGGCGATGCCGTCGATCATTGAGAGGTTGCCAAACTTGGTGACATCGTTGACGCACAGGCCGACCGAATGGTAACGACCGTCGCGCAGCGAGCGACCGGCATAACTCGGACGAAAGCCGAGCTCTTGCATGGCGGCCTGCACGCGCTGGCGCGTCTGCTCGTTAACGTTGGGCAAGCCGTTGGCGACGCGCGAAACCGTCTGCTGCGAAACGCCGGCAGCGCGGGCGACGTCGGCCATGGAGACCGGACGCGAACTGGTATCGTTGGACGGGCGCCTTGCCACAGGATCACCTTCACCCTTGCGAGATTTGAATAGCGTGAATGTCGGCCCGAGCGGAAACACGCCCCGCACCGAGGCCCGCTATCGTGGGACGCATGTTAACGTACTCTACTTTTTCTATCAGCGGTTCTTTTGCTCCATATGTCCATACAGCCACACCGTTCACGGCCGAAAATCTACCGATTACCAGATTCTCAAAAAAGGAGATACGTTGTGCTATGAGTACGTTAGCATACCCTTTAACGTGCGGTGCCGCGACCGTCTGGTTTGTGGTGCTCAAAATTGTTAACGTACTCATAATGACACGGACCAGTCTCTCCGGCGTCAAGGAAAGGACCCATATGACCGCCCCCGACGAAAAGACACTCGCCACGCTCACCAAGCTGTTTGAGGAGGAGTTTGGCCCCATCGGCGACCGCCAGGTGCTCTACGTGCACGCGCCTGGCCGTTCCGAGATCAGCGGCAATCACACCGACCACGAGGGCGGCCACGTTATCGCCGGCTCGCTCGATGTCGCTGTCGACGGTATTGCCGTGGCGACCGACACCAACAAGATTCGCGTTGCCGACGAGGGCTATCCCACGTTTGAAATCGCGCTCGACACGCTAGACGTTCAGGAGTCTGAGAAGGGCACCTCCGCAAGCCTCGTCCGCGGCATGGCCCACGAGATCGCAGCCCTTGGCGTTGAGCCCCACGGCTTCGACTTCGCCTTCACCTGCTCCGTCCCCTCGGGCGGCGGCCTTTCCAGCTCTGCCGCCGTCGAGGCCGCATACGGCCGCGCCATGGAGACGCTCTGGGGCGCGCCCGCCATCGAGCCCGTCACGCTCGCTCAGATGAGCCAGCGCACCGAGAACAGCTACTACGGCAAGCCCTGCGGTCTGATGGACCAGGCTGCCGTGTGCCTGGGCGGCCTCGCCTACATGGACTTTGAGGATCAGGCCCAGCCTAAGACCCAGAAGCTCGAGCTCAACTTTGAGGATCACGGCTATGCGCTCGTGCTCGTTAAAGTGGGCGCCGACCATGTGGCAGCTACCGACGACTACGCCGCCGTTCCGCGCGAGATGCAGGACGTCGCCGCCGAGTTTGGCAAGGCACGCCTATGCGAGGTAAACGTGGCCGACTTTGACGCCAAACTCCCCGAGCTGCGCGCCAAGCTGGGCGACCGTGCTTGCCTGCGCGCCGTTCACTACTGGTACGAAAACGGCCTGGTCGACAAGCGCTGGGCTGCCCTGAACGCCGGCGACATCGACCAGTTCCTGGTCCTGACGCGCGAATCCGGCGCCAGCTCTGCCATGTACCTGCAGAATGTCATTGCCAAGCTGGGTTCCGAGCAGCCTTCGATGTATGCCCTGGCACTGGCCGAGCATGTACTCGACGGCCGTGGCGCCGTTCGTATTCACGGCGGCGGCTTCGGCGGCACCATCCAGGCCTTCGTGCCGCTCGATCTGGTCGACACTTTCATTGCCAAGATGAACGGCTGGCTGGGCGAGGGTTCTGCCCGCCACTACGCTATCTCTGACAAGGGGGCTTACGCGGCATGGCTGTAATGACTGACGTGCGCGAGGCCGCGCAGGGCCTGATTGAGTACGCCATCCACCGATCGATGATCGGACAGGACGACCGCATCTGGGCCTACAACACCATTCTGGAGTGCATCGGCGCCACGGGCCCCGCGCTCGACATGACCTGGGCGTTGCAGAACGAGAAGCTCTCGCTCTTGCACCCCGATACGCTCCCCGACTTTGACCTGGAGGGCACGCTTGCCGCGCTTTCCGAGGCCGCCGTCGCCAACGGTGCCGCCGAGGACACGGCATCGGGCCGCGACCGCATCGCCATGCGCATCATGGGCGTGCTGATGCCGAGGCCTTCGATTGTAAACGAGGAATTCAACGGCCGCATGGGCGTCGACGAGCCCCGCGCCGCGACCGACTGGTTCTACGGCCTATGCTGTGACGCCGGCTACGTGCGCCGCGCCGCCATCGCGCGCAACATCAAATGGAGCACCCCCACCAACTGGGGCGACCTCGAGATCACTATCAACCTGTCGAAGCCCGAGAAGGACCCGCGTGACATTGCCGCGGCCGGCGTTGCAAAGAACACGGGAGATAAGTATCCCGCCTGCCAGCTCTGCATCGAAAACGAGGGCTATCCCGGACGCTCCGCCGCAGCCGACGGCGGCGCCCATCCCGCCCGCCAGAATCTGCGCGTTATCCCCATCCAGCTCGACGGCGAGCGCTGGGGCTTCCAGTACAGCCCGTACGCGTACTTTAACGAGCACTGCATTGCCATGAGCTCCGAGCATCGTCCGATGCACGTCGACCGCAAGGGCCTGACCTGCCTGCTCGACTTTGTGGACCTGTTCCCGCATTACTTCATCGGCTCTAACGCCGACCTGCCCATCGTGGGCGGCTCGATCTTGTCGCACGACCACTTCCAGGGCGGCGCGCACGAGTTCCCCATGATGCATGCCGCCGAGGTCTCGCAGTTTAGCGTGCCCGGTTTTGACCAGGTCACCGGCACTGTGCTGCAGTGGCCACTCTCGGTGCTGCGCCTGCGCTCGCATGACCACGCTCAGCTGCTCGACGCCGCCGAGAAGATCATCCTCGCTTGGCGCGAGTGGACCGATGAGTCGGTGGGCGTCATCGCGCGCACAGCCGACGGCGTAGCGCACAACACCGTGACGCCCGTCATCCGCCGCGTCGACTCCCGCGGCAACGCCGGCGGCGAGATCTACGAGGCCTATCTTGCGCTTCGCTGCAACATCACGACCGACGAGCATCCGCTGGGTGTGTTCCACCCGCATGCCGAGTATCACCATATTAAAAAGGAGAACATCGGCCTGATCGAGGTCATGGGCCTGGCTATTCTTCCGCCGCGCCTGGTTCCCGAGCTTGGCGCTGTCCGCGAGCACCTGCTGGCAGCCAAGGCCGATGCCAGCTACGACCTTGCCGGCGCGCTCGAGGGCGACGACCTTTGTCGCAGCCACGCCGCATGGGCCGAGGATGTCTTTGCCCGCCGCGCCGACGAGCTTACGGCGGACAACGCCATCGACATCCTGCACGAGGAGGTGGGCGTGGTGTTTGGCCACGTGCTCGACAACGCCGGAGTCTTTAAGTGGGACGAGGCAGGACGCGCCGCCCAGCAGCGCTTTATCGACTCGCTGTAGAGCACGGGCCCGAACGTTCAACAGCAGCCCGCACGACATAGCCACCTACACGACAACGGCGCCCGCCGGCAACATCGCCGACGGGCGCCGTTTTATTGGCTAGTCGTTGGGGACGTTCTTAAACGACTAGTCAAACAAGAACGTCCATTACAGTCGAAATTGTCAGCCCGGGACCGTCTCGGGCTACGATT
>CATXXF010000062.1 GCA_958403395.1 uncultured Collinsella sp. | reverse complement strand
CAGCAGGCACTTGGCCAGGTTGGCGCGGGCACCGAAGAACTGCATCTCCTTGCCGATGCGCATGGAGGACACGCAGCAGGCAATGCCGTAGTCGTCGCCGTGATAGACGCGCATGAGGTCGTCGTTCTCGTACTGGATCGAGGAGCTGGCAACGGAAGTCTTGGCGCAGAACTTCTTGAAGTTCTCGGGCAGACGGGTCGACCACAGAACGGTCATGTTGGGCTCGGGGCTGGTGCCCATGTTCTCGAGCGTGTGCAGGTAGCGGTAGCTCATCTTGGTAACGAGCGTACGGCCGTCAACACCCATGCCGCCGATGGACTCGGTGACCCACTGCGGATCGCCGGTAAACAGGGCCTGATACTCGGGGGTACGGGCAAACTTGACCATGCGAAGCTTCATGATGAAGTGATCCACGAACTCCTGGATCTGCTCCTCGGTGAAGGTACCGTTGGCAAGGTCGCGCTCGGCGTAGATGTCGATGAACGTAGAGGTACGGCCGATGGACATAGCAGCGCCGTTCTGCTCCTTGACGGCAGCGAGGTAGGCGAAGTACATCCACTGGATGGCCTCCTGCGTGTTGGTAGCAGGGTTGGAAATATCGAAACCATAGGTCTCGGCCATCATCTTGAGCTCGCCGAGGGCGCGGATCTGCTCCTGCAGCTCCTCACGATCGCGGATGTTGTCGGCGGTCATGACCGTCGGGGTGGAAGCCTTCTGGGCCTCCTTGTCCTTGATCAGGTAGTCGACGCCGTACAGGGCAACACGACGGTAGTCGCCGATGATGCGGCCGCGGCCATAGCCATCGGGCAGACCGGTGATGATGTGAGCCGAGCGGCAAGCACGCATCTCGGGGGTGTAGACATCGAAGACGCCAGCGTTGTGAGTCTTGCGCTCGAAGGTGTAGCGCTCGACAACGTTCTCGTCGACCTTGTAGCCGTGCTGGCTAGCGGCCTGGCAAGCGATGCGGATACCGCCGTTGACGTGCAGCGCGCGCTTGAGCGGCTTGTCAGTCTGGAGACCGACGATGGTCTCCTTCTCGCGATGGGCGTTATCGATGTAGCCAGCGGGGTGGCTCACGATACCCGTAACGGTCTTGGTGTCCATATCGAGGACACCGCCCTGCTCGCGCTCCTTAAGCAGCAGGTCGAGAACCTCGCCCCACAGCTCCTTGGTACGCTCGGTCGGGCCGGCGAGGAACGACTCGTCGCCCTCGTAGGGGGTGTAGTTCTTCTGGATGAAGTCTCGGACGTCAACCTCTCCCGTCCAAATGCCTTCCTTGAAGCCTTCCCATGCCTCCTGCATTGTGTAACCACGCTCCTAGTTACGTGTAATGCGGCGCTCTCTCACACCGCTGCTTATTGAATTCTTGAATATCGGCTTGCACTACCGGCTTCTTCCGTTCTTCACCACACGTTGGTACAGGGAAAAACGTTTGTCCACCTTGGAACTGCAACCCAAAACCCAAGATTTCACCCGTTTGAGAAGGATAACATAGCCACCCCCTTCATCAGTGCTGTTATATGTTCCTTTTTTTCTACCATTAGGACGTTTTTAACAAATCCGCAGGAAATGCGAGCGCGAACAACTACCGTTCACCGATTTGTATGGTATTTTTCCTTGCCTTTGTACGACGTTCGCTCTAGCTGTTATGCCAGCTTTAGCAGGGTAAAGTGTCCCAGAGACCCTACAGAAACTGCAGGGCGGCCACGGGATCCCCCGTGGCCGCCCTGTGGCGTAGCTAGTTTTTAGCTTTGATTGCCGCTTGGCATTAGGCGGCTGCGGCGGCCTTGTCGGTCGTTGCCTTGCTATCGCCGTTGCCCTGGCCCTCAAAATGCTTGTAGCACCAGCTGGTGACCAGCGGGGTCAAAATAGCCGTCACGATAGCGCAGGCAGCAACCTGTGCCGTGGCCGTCGCGAGCACCGCACCGCCGTACAAGGCCTCGTTGACGCTTGCCATGGCAGCAGGCGTGGCCACATTGGCTCCGGCGCAGCTCGAAATGGCCGCACCTGCGACACCCGTACCGCCCGTGAGCTTATCGACCGCGATAACGGGAATTGCAAAGACCACCGAGCAGATCACGCCGAGCAGAATACCGGGGAGACCGCCATTAATGAGCTGGCCAAAGGTCATGGTCGAGCCCATGGCAAAGAAGACGAGCACGATGATGGCGGAAAGTGCCGGTGCCATCATCTTCTTAAAGCTGGGGAACAGGTTGCCCAGGATAATGCCAACGACAATCGGAAGGATGGCGCCCACGAGCGACCAGCCAATCGGAGCCTGACCGGCGGCGCCAAGGACAATCATCGTGACCGGAGGGCCGACAACGAGCGTGGTGATGGCGACGGCGCCACGCTCGGCCTCATTGCCCATGGTGCCCATCAGACCAGCGTACATAGCGTTGTTGGCGCCGGTGCAAGCCGCCAGCATCACCATGGCAGAGATGCCAAACAGGTTGTCGTTGAACACATAAAGGATGAGCAGCGACACGGCAACGACCACGATCTGCTTGACGGCGATGATGATGGCGCCGCGGGCAGCGGCGGCAGGAGCACTCTTAAACGAAATCGTCGTGCCGACGATGAGCAAAAATGCGCCCACGAGCGGACCTGCACCCTGCTGGGTCATGCCAAGCGTAAAGCTGCCGAGCGTTTTGAACAGGTCGGGGAATAGCGTGTTGAGCAGGCAGCCCAGCAAAAGCGGCACCAAAATATTGGCACCCGGGATGGAGGACATCTTAAAGAACGGCTCCTTTGCCGCCGGCGCCTCCACCGCAGTCGATTCACTCATATATATCTCCTTTGGATGCATGCGAATCGTAGCCGCACGCGCCTATGTCAGAAAGAAGGCGACGGTCCCGAGTCGCAGGAGCCGTCGCCGAACAATCGTCGTGGGGTATTACCCGTCCAGGACGATGCCGCCATCGCAGTCACCGATCTCGCCGTTCACGAAGCTGGCGAGGTCGGAAGCGAAGAACAGCACCATCTGCGCAGGCTCGCTGGCTTGGGCGGCGCGGCCCAGAGGAATACCGTTGATGATGCGCTGAGAGTTTTCATCCGAAAGAATCGAGGTCATATCGGTAAGGGTGAGCGACGGGCACACGGCGTTGCAGCGGACGCCAAACTTGCCGCCTTCCTTGGCGACTGCCTTGGTTAGACCGTTAACACCGGCCTTGGAGCTCGCGTAGGCCGCGGTGCCGAGCAGGCCACCGCCGATCTTGCCAGCAACAGAACTCACGTTGACGATAGTGCCGGCATGGGCTGCCTTAAAGTGCGGGTACACGGCGTTCATCATAGTGAAGGTACCGTTGAGGTTGATGTCGATGGTGCGACGCCACTCGGTGTCATCGATCTCGTCGAACTTCTTGGTGCTGATGACGCCAGCGCAGTTGATCAGGATGTTGGTTTGAGGCAGGTCCGTAAAAATCTGCTCGACGGTCTCGCGTGCCTTGGGCGCATCGGCGACATCGAGCTGATAGAACTTGTTGCCCTCGCCAAGCTCGGCCACCGCGGCCTCGCCCTTAGCAGCGTTCCTTGCGATGAGCGCGACATGTCCGCCGCCCGCGACGATGCCCTTGGCGATCTCGAGGCCAATGCCCTGAGTGCCGCCTGTGACAATCGCGGTCTTGCCCGTGAAGTCAAATGCCATGACTCCATCCCCCTTTATGTAAGGTGTCTCCTTGCGGGAAGTTGGAGCATCGCACGTGGCGATTATATGAGTCCCAGTCGTCATGGTGGTGACAACCCCTCGCCTTACCGCGTGCATAATAGTTCTTTGAAACGCTTCAGCAATTGAATGATTTTAAGTCTTTATGCACTCTTTATATTTCCTAGCGGCCAAGTAGATTTTTGGGACATGCCCAGAAATCTACCGAATGGGATGGTTGAGCTGGGGTATCATCTTTCACCGGAAATAGTTTCTAGTGTTAGGGGTTTTCGGTGGAAGATACCGATTTCCGTGAGCTTGGGCGTCAGCTCCTTACCGAGTTCGGCAGCATGCATCAGCGCATTTCGCGCTTTGCGGACAAAGCCCTCGGCGGCGAGATGGCCGTCATGCGCGCCCTCATACTCGCCGGCGGTTCGCTCACGCCGAGCGAACTCGCTGATCGCGCCTGGGTCTCGAGCGCCCGCATCGCCAATATCCTACGCGCCCTCGAGGCCAAGGGCTGGGTCGAGCGCGAGCACTCAAAGACTGACCGTCGTCGCGTACACGTCATAGTGAACGACAAGGGATTTCAGGTTCTCGAAATCAAACGTCGGGAATTCGAGAACCGCACTGCGGCTTTCCTCGAGCAGCTCGGCGAAACAGATACCCAAGAGATGGTGCGTCTTCTAAGGCGTGCCAACGAAATTATCGACCGCAATCAAGAAAGGAGAGATGCCGAGTGAGGATTCTCAAGCTCTTTAAAAAGCATATCCTGGCACTGTTCGCAGCTATCGTACTTATCGTAATCAGCTGCAACGCCGATCTGGCGCTGCCTACCTATATGAGCGACATCGTCGACGTGGGTGTGCAGCAAGGCGGCATCGCGTCGCCCGTACCCGACACCATCCGCGCCGAATCGCTCGACGACCTCGAACTCTTTATGAGCGCCAAGGACGCCAAGGCTGTGGAGGCCGTGTTTAGCAAGGCTGACAAAAACGACATTCGAACGTACAAGGGCACCGAGGAAGAGCGTGCCGATGGAGGCAAGATTGCCGACATTATGAGCCTGCCCGAGACTGTCGTTCTTTCGCTCAACCAGGGCATCGACGCCGGCTCCATGGGCGACATGATGGGCTCGTCCGGCGAGAAAGACGACAACGCTGCCCAGGCCATGCCCACCCCCGAGCAAATGGCAGCGATGACGCCTGAGCAGCTCGCCGAGATGCAGCAGAAGGCCGCAGCGGCGCAGAACATGCAAAAGCAGATTGATGCCGACGGTGGCAAGATCACCATGAAGAGCCTGCGTCTGGGTATCGAGGGCGATCTGGTAGACCAAAGCAAGCTCGTCGAGGGCGCCAACCAAATGGCGGACAAAATGGGCTCCATGTCAGGCTCCATCGTCACCCAGCGCGCCGTGAGCTATGTACAGGACGAGTACAAGGCACAGGGCATCGACCCCGCCGACGTGCAGAACGCCTACCTGAGCCGCATGGCGACCACGATGTTTGGGCTGTGCCTGGTGTCGCTGGTCGCCACCATCCTGACCGGCGCCGTGGCTTCGCGCACCGCCTGCTCCATCGCTCGCGACCTGCGCCACGAGACCTTCAACAAGGTTATGCACTTCTCGCCGGCCGAGGTGGGCAAGTTTAGCCAGGCCTCGCTCATCACCCGCTGCACCAACGACATTCAGCAGATTCAGATGGCCGCAACCCTGTTTATCCGCATGTGTCTTATGGCCCCCGTCATGGGCATCGTCGCTGTCATGCGCGTCCTGGCCAACCACACCGGCCTGGAGTGGACCATCGCCGTGGCCATCATCGCGGTCTCGGCCGTCGTCGGCGTGCTCATGGGCCTCACCATGCCCAAGTTCAAAAAGATGCAGAGCTTTGTGGATCGCGTGAACCTTACCGCCCGCGAGCTGCTCGACGGCCTTATGCCCATCCGCTCGTTCAACCGCGAGGAGCATGAGCTCGAGCGTTTTGACAAGGCTTCGCTCGACCTAATGACCACGCAGCTCTACACCAACCGCGCCATGAGCTTTATGATGCCGCTCATGATGCTTGTCATGAACTGCATCACCGTGCTTATCGTCTGGTTTGGCGCGCAGGGCGTGTCCGACGGCGTGATGCAGGTCGGCAACATGATGGCGTTTATCTCCTATACCATGCAGATTGTCATGGCGTTTATGATCCTCACCATGGTTTCGGTTATCCTGCCCCGCGCCGAGGTCGCAGCCGAGCGCGTGGAAGAGGTCATCACCTGCCCCACCAGCATCAACGACCCCGTCTCGCCCAAACTGCCCGCGACCAGCGCGCCGCGCGGTGAGCTCGCCTTCCGCGACGTGAGCTTCCAGTATCCCGATGCCCGCGCCGATGTCATCAGCGGCGTGAACTTCACCACGCATGCCGGTCAGATGCTCGGCATCATTGGCTCCACGGGCTCGGGCAAGTCCACGCTCGTGCAGTTGATTCCGCGCCTGTACGACGTCACGGGCGGCAGCATTTCGCTCGACGGCATTGACGTGCGCGACATGACCCTTTCCGAGCTGCGCCGCCGCATTGGTTACATCCCGCAGCAGGGGCGTCTGTTCTCGGGCACTGTCGAGAGCAACCTCAAGTTTGCCGGCGACATGGTGAGCGATGACGACATGCGCCAGGCCGCGCGCATCGCCCAGGCCGAGGACTTTATCGCCGAACGCGAGGGCGGCTACGACTCCCCCATCAGCCAGGGCGGCTCCAATGTTTCGGGCGGTCAGCGCCAGCGTCTGGCCATCGCCCGCGCCTTGGCCAAGAAGCCCGAGGTCGTGGTGTTCGATGACTCGTTTAGCGCGCTTGACTACAAGACCGACGCGCGCCTGCGCGAGGAGCTGGCCAAAAACGTCACCGACGCCGCGCTCGTGGTCGTGGCCCAGCGCATCGCGACCATCATGCACGCCGACCAGATCATCGTGCTCGACGACGGCCACGTGGTGGGCACCGGTACGCACGAGGAGCTGCTGCGCAGCTGCCCGGCGTACCTGGAGATCGCACAGTCGCAGCTTTCCGCCGAGGAGCTGGGGCTTACCCAAGAAGAAATTGCAGCCGTCACGGAAGGAGGCGAGCGCTAATGGCAGACGAGACCAAGACTCAGATTCCCAAGCCCACCCGCCAGCGTGGTCCCATGGGCCGCATGGGCGGCATGCGTCGCGGCGAAAAGGCCAAGGACTTTAAGGGCACCATGAGGCAGCTGCTCGGCTATATCGGCCAGCACAAGATTGCCGTGTTTGCCGCCGTCGCCTTTGCCGTGTGCTCGGTCATCTTTAATATTGTGGGACCCAAGGTGCTCGGTCAGGTTACGACCAAGCTGTTCGAGGGCCTGGTTGCCAAGGTCAACGGCACCGGCGATGTCGACTTTGCCTGGATTGCCAAGACGCTCGGCTTTTTGCTCTGCCTGTACCTGGCGAGCTCTGCTTGCAGTCTGATCCAGGGCTGGCTCATGACCGGTGTCACGCAAAAGATCTGCTACCGCATGCGCAAGGAGATCGCCGCCAAGATTGCCGTCGTGCCGATGAGCTACTTCAACGGTCACAGCAAGGGCGATGTGCTCAGCCGCATCACCAACGACGTCGATACGTTGGGGCAGTCGCTCAACCAGAGCGTGACGCAGCTCATCACGTCGGTGACGCAGATTATCGGCGTGCTCGTCATGATGCTGTCGATTAGCCTGCCGCTCACCGGCGTCACTGTGCTCACGCTGCCGGCCGCCGCGATTATCTTGATGGTGATGATTCACTTCTCGCAGCCGTACTTCCGCGAGCAGCAGCAGGTTCTGGGCGCCGTCAACGGCATTATCGAGGAGGATTTTGCCGGCCAGAACGTCATTCAGGTGTTCGACCGCGCCGAAGCTTCGATCGAGGAGTTCGACCGTCAAAACGACCGCCTGTTTATTAGTGGCTGGCGCTCGCAGTTCCTGTCGGGCCTGATGATGCCGCTTATGAGCCTGGTAGGCAACATGGGTTACGTGGGCGTTGTCGTAGTGGGCGCGCAGCTCGCGCTGACCGGCAATGCCACGCCCGGCGATATTCAGAGCTTCATTCAGTACGTGCGCAACTTTACGCAGCCGGTGCAGCAGCTGGGCAACGTGAGCAACACGATGCAGTCGATGGCCGCCGCCACCGAGCGCGTGTTTGAGTTCCTGGCCGCACCCGAGGAGGAGCAGAAGGCCGACGCGCAGATTCCCGAGAAGCGCCCCGGCCACGTGGAGTTTGACCATGTCAAGTTTGGCTACACGCCCGACAAGACCATCATCCACGACTTTAGCTGCGAGGCACAGCCCGGCCAGACCATCGCCATCGTCGGCCCCACCGGCGCCGGCAAGACCACGCTCGTTAAGCTGCTGCAGCGCTTCTACGATGTGGACGACGGTTCGCTGCGCGTCGAGGGCGTCGACGTGCGCGACTGGGACCGCGCGGCGCTGCGCGGCGAGTTTGCCATGGTGCTGCAGGACACCTGGCTGTTTAACGGTACCATCCGCGAGAACATCCGTTACGGACGCCCCGATGCGAGCGATGCCGAGGTCGAAGCCGCTGCACGTGCCGCACGCTGCGACCACTTTATCCATACGCTCGCCGGCGGCTACGACTTTATGATCAACGAGGAGGGCACTAACCTGTCGCAGGGCCAGCGCCAGCTCGTGACCATCGCCCGTGCCATTTTGGCCGACCGCCCGGCGCTGATTCTGGACGAGGCGACCTCCAACGTCGATACCCGCACCGAGGAGCTCATTCAGCGTGCCATGGATGCGCTGATGCAGGGCCGTACCAGCTTTGTCATCGCGCACCGCCTGTCCACGATCCGCAACGCCGACGTGATCCTAGTAATCCGCGACGGCGATATCGTCGAGAAGGGCACGCACGACGAGCTGCTCGCCCAGGGCGGCTTCTACGCCGATCTGTACAACTCGCAGTTCGACGAGGCGGCGTAACAACCGGCGGCAAACAACCGCAATGCCCAGAAAACGGGGGACGCAGGACAATCTGCGC
>CATXXF010000061.1 GCA_958403395.1 uncultured Collinsella sp. | reverse complement strand
AATCAGAACCACCCTTAAAAAGGGTGGTTTGCTCTTAGGGTATAACCCACGGGCCCCGGGCTCGCGTCTAAAGGCGCGGGCCCGGACTTCGTCCAGGCCTAGTGCATCTTGACCCGTGGCGCGCCGGTCGAACCGGCGGGATCACCTCCTCTTGAAGGGGTCCTCGTACTCCCTCACGCTCAGCTTGTCCAGCGCGATGTCGTGGGACTCCTGCTCCCTGATGTACTTGGCGATCGTCGCCTCGTTCAGGCCGACGGTGGACACGTAGTAGCCCTCCGCCCAGAACTTCCTGTTGCCGAACTTGTACTTGAGGTTGGCGTGCCTGTCGAATATCATCAGCGAGCTCTTCCCCTTCAGGTAGCCCATGACGCTCGCGACGCTGTACTTCGGCGGGATCGCCAGCAGCACGTGCACGTGGTCTGGCATCAGGTGCCCCTCGATTATCTCGATCCCCTTGTACTCGCACAGCTTCCTGAGGATCTCCCCTATGTCGCTCCTGATTTGGTTGTAGATCACTTTGCGCCTATACTTCGGCGTGAACACGATGTGGTACTTGCACATCCACTTCGTGTGGGAAAGGCTGTAGGCCTTCTGGGCCATGGCGACCACCCCTTCGACTCGAATTCTTGACGGCCTGAACAATCGTCAATATCGGTCGGAGGGGCGGCTTTGTAAAGCCGTTTGTCTCCACCCGCGTAGCGGGTGGTTTAAAGCTGGCCGCTGCGCGGCCAGCAGACTAAAGTCTTGAAAACGACAAGCGTCACGAGCGCTACGCACGCGCCCGTGACGCACAGGCCCACGTTCTCAAGGTCGCGCTTTGGCAGCTGTTTTGCCATTGCAAACCTTTCCGGGGGCGACTACTTATTTAGCGGAGACCTTGCCGCTGGCGTCCTTGACGACCTTCATGGCAGAGACGGGGATGAAGCCCTGCTCCTCGACGAGCTTGCCCTGGACGTCGTCGGAAAGCATGAACTCCAGGAAGGCCTTGGTAGCCTCGTCGGCGTCCTTTGCACAGTACATGTGCTCGGTCGCCCAGATCTTGAAGGAGCCGTCGGTGACATTCTTGCTCTTGGGCTCCACGCCCTCGACCTTGATGGCGTTGAACTTGGAGTCGTCGAAGTGCGAGAAGTCGAGGTAGGAGATGGCGTTGTCGGTGCTGCCCATCTGAGTCTGGACGTCGCCGGACTTGTCGAGCTCGGCGTCGCCCTTAAAGTCGACAGCCTCGTCGCCAAAGACGGCAGCCTCGAAGGTGGCGCGAGTACCGGAGCCGGCCTTGCGGTTGAGGACGACGATCTTGGCGTCGTCGCCGCCGACCTCCTTCCAGTTGGTGATCTGGCCGGAGAAGATGCCCTTGAGCTGCTCGAGGGACAGGTCGTCGACCGTCACGTTCTTGGAGACGACGGGGCCCATGCCCACGACGGCAACCTCGTGGTCGACGAGCTTCTTGACCTGGTCGGCCTCGAGTTTGGTCTCGGCGAAGACGTCGGAGTTGCCGATGGTGACGGTGCCGGCGGCAACAGCGGTCAGGCCCTTGCCCGAACCGTTACCCGAGCCGGAGACGGAGACGTCCGGGTTGGCATCCATGAACTTCTCGGCAGCGGCCTCGACGAGAGCCTGGAACGAGGAGGCGCCGTCGTAGGTCACCTCGCCGGAGACGGACTCGGCAGCAGCGGCGCTACCCTTGTCGGCGGCGTCGGATGCGCCGGAGCCGCCGCAACCAACGAGACCGAGACCGACGATGCTGGCAAGACCACCAGCGAGGCCGAGGAACTGACGACGAGAATAAGCCTGATCGAGCATGATCTTCCTTTCATACATGCGACTCGCGGGCACCCCGCCCGCTTTGCTGTTTGGAAAGATACGACCCCGATCGGGCGACAACCGCCTTATCTGCGGTTTCTTACGGGCTATTGATAGACCCTTACCGCAAGCTCTGCCCAGCCTTTACAAACGGATAACAATCCAGCGCCGAACATGGCGCACCTTTTACACCAAAGGAACGTCCCCAATGACTACCCCACCGCAACAGAAAAAGCCCGGGCAAAAGCACCGGGCTCGTAATGCAAGTTTGTATCCAAGCAGGATATAGGGGTTTCCCAGGTGCCCGAGATTACCCCGAAAGAGGAGCGCCGCGTATTTTGGTACGCAAGCGACGGTTTGAGGGGCAAGGTCGGGTGCCTGGGGAAGCCCTACAGTTCAAGTTCGTTGAGGCGCAGGATCGCCACGATATAAATCTTGAGCGCCTGCTTGAGCTGTTCCTCGTTGGCGCACTCGTTGGGACCGTGCATCTGGCCGCCCCACTCGGGCAGCTCCAGGCCGGTCTCTTCGGGGCCAAACGAGACGGCGCGGGCAAAGTTGCGCGCATAGGTGCCACCGCCCATGGCAAAGGGCTCAGCATGCTTGCCCGTAAACTCGTTATAGGTATCAATAAGCGCCTTCACGGCCGGATCGTCGGCAGACACCGAGAACGGCACCTTAGCGCGACCCAGCTGGCACGTCACGCCAAAACGGCCCACGAGCGGGTCGAGCTGCTCGCGGATGGTATCGGCACTGGTGCTATCGGGGAAGCGGACGTCGATGACCTGCTCAATATGGCCATCCGCCACGCGGATGACGCCAGCGTTGCAGGTAAGCGGGCCAAACGCCGGACTCGTCGCATCGATACCCAGGCCGCGGCCATAGGCATCCGCATGCACAAAGGCCAGGAACTTGACGAACTCGTGCTCGGCAGGCGTCAGCAGGCGCTCGTCGCGTGCACCAAACGCGTCCTCGGCCTCGCGCAGATACGCCACGATCAGGCCGACGGCGTTAATCGTTCCCTCGGGCATCGAGGCATGACCGCCAATGCCATGGGCAAAAATCTGCGCGTGCCCGTTATCGAGCGCCGTAATCTCCAAGCGGTCGGCGTTCTCGACCGGCGCCGGCAGCTCATCAGCGGCAATCGCGAGCTCGCAGATAGACTGCGACGGAATGGCGTTGCTCGCCTCGGCGCCGCTCCACGATACGATGCGGCCGCCGTCGATCTTGGGGCTCACAAACGTCGCCCCAAACTGGCCCTTCTCGGCATTGCAGACCGGGAACTCGGCATCGGGCGTAAACAGAAAGTCAGGGTCTGCGTGGTTCTCCAGATAATGGTGAACGTCGGACATGCCCACTTCCTCATCGCAGCCCAGCAGCGCGCGGAAGGTATAGCGCGGCACAATGCCGTGCTTGATCAGGTAGGCACCGGCGTAGAGCGACAACACCGCCGGACCCTTGTCATCAATCACGCCACGGCCGAGCAGCCAGCCCTCGCGACGCTCCATCGCAAACGGGTCGGTGTTCCAGCCGGGGCCGGCGGGCACCACGTCCACGTGGCAGATAGTCGCGAGCTGCTTGTCGCCGCGACCCGGGATATCGGCAATGCCCACATAGCCCTCGTCGTCGCTCGTCTGGTAGCCGAGCTTTTGCGCAATGCCGAGCGCGCAATCGAGCGCATCACGAACCGGGCGGCCAAACGGCGCGCTAGGCTCCGCATCGGCAGCAACGGCTACGGACGGATAACTCACCAGCTGCTCGATATCGGCGACGACGTCCTCCCAGACCTCGTCGACATACTCGGTAACGCTCTGCTCCACCTGATTCATGGACGACCTCCTTACCAATGAGCGACGGGTACGCCCGCCCCTCACATTGCGTCTATTAGATAGCGAAAAGTTTAGCAAGCTCGGCCACCGAGTGCACCACTGCATCGGCACCCGCCGCCTCGTGCTCGCCCGGCGCCGCCGCGCCCGAATAGATACCAATGCACGGTACGCCCATTGCGTGCGCGCCCTCCACATCGTTAAAGCGATCGCCAATCATCACGGCCTCCTCGGCGCGCGCCCCAAGCGCTGCCAGGGCATCGCGGACCGAATCCACCTTGGTCTCGCGCCCCTGCGGCGGATTCATGCCGACCACCGCCTCAAACTGAGAAAGCCCCAGCTCATGCACCATGTCAATGCACTTTGCTTCCATGCGAGACGTCGCCACGGCCATACGCTTGCCCTGGGCGGCCAACCCATCCAGCAGCTCGGGGACCCCATCGAACACGGGGTACTCCTCCGGCCCCAGCTCATCAAAAAAGGCGCGGTACTCGTCGGCCACCACAAGCGACTCCTCGCGGGAAAAGCCGTAAAAGTCGCGAAAGCTCTTCCACAGGGGCGGCCCGATCATACGGCGCAGATCACCCATCTGCGCCTCCGAAAACCCGCGCGCAGCCAGCGTCTTGCGCGTCGAGGTCATCACTGCCCGGCCCGTATCTGCCACCGTGCCGTCAAAATCGAACAACACGACCGGCCGTTTGCCTATCTCCAACGCCTCCATCGGCATTCCTCTTCCCCAGTTGACGATTTCCACACCGACACTTCAAACTGTTGACTATTCAACAATTGAACCTAGTAATGTGGAACGACTCTACTATACTTGTCGCACTTTGCTCTCAGAAGGCGGCGCGCAAGCGCCCCAACGAAAGGTGCAATTATGTCTTTTGCCATCATAACCGACTCCACGTCGGACATCTCCCCCGCCCGCGCCCAAGAGCTCGGCATTTACGTGATTCCGCTGCATGTGATTATCGAGGGCGAGGACCTGCTCGACCAGGTGCAGATTACCGCCCAGGAGTACGTCGCCCGCATGGCCGGTTCCGAGCAACTGCCGCACACCTCGCAGCCGAGCGCCGGCGAGTTCAAGGCACTCTTTGACCGCGTGCTCGCCGACGGCCACGACAGCGCCATCTTTATCTCGCTGTGCAGCGAGTGGTCCGCCTGCTATGCCAACGCCAGCCTGACGGCCGAAACACACGAGCTCGACGTGCGCTGCATCGACTCGCGCACCGGCTCGGGTGCCGAGGGCCTGCTGGTGGAGTACGCGCTGGCCATGCGCGAGGACGGCCACAGCCTGGACGAGACCGAGGCGCAGATCCGCGCGACGCTGCCCGACGCCCACCTGCTGCTGATTCCCCGCACGCTCGAGAACCTCGTTAAGAACGGCCGCGCACCTAAACTCGCCGGCCAGCTCACCCAGATGCTCAACATTCGCCTGGCCGTTTCGCCGGAGTGGAAATCGGGCGAGATCAAGGCCATCAAAAAGGGCCGCGGTGCCAAGCGCATCGTTGCGAACACCATGGCTGACTGCCTCGAGTTTTTGACCGAGCACCCGGGCTCAAGCGTTCGCGTGCTCACGACCGGTGCTGCCGAGGAGCAGGAACTTGTCAACGAGGCGCTCGCGGGCCAGGACTACGTAGACGCCGGCACCGGCCCCATCGGCTGCACCATCGCCACCCATGTAGGCGTCGACGCCATCGCCATCAGCTACTGCCCCCGCTACCAGCCCATCCACTAGGGGCACCTTTACCGCTTGCGGTGGAATAGGGACTTTTTTGGCTTATCAGCCGCAAATCAATCCCTATTCCACCGCAACTTGGAAATCGGCGATCAGCCCAGCGGACCCTGGAACAGTTCCTCATGCGAGCCCATTCTGACCAGTCGGATCACAGGATTAGTCTTATGCGGCAAGTACAGAACGACCACATCGACCAAACCATCGGATAGGTGGAAATCGATGTGGCCGTTGTAGTTTCCGCCCGGGTTTGAGAGCTCGTGGGCGCCATACTCCGCCGGAAGTGACCCATGAGCCACAAGCTCTGCAACCGCCGCTTTAAACTCACTTTTTAGCTGCGGATGGATGCGCATCGTCCGTTTGTAATCCGCCTTAAACTGAGCCTCGACTTTAATCTCAAACATCGCTAGCCCTCATCGAGGAACGATATAAGCTCATCAGCGTTATTGAATGACGGGCTGTCGTCTGGCAGAATCCCCAACTCATGAGCCTCGGCAATCACCATGGCGCGTCTCGTCGCCTCGTTGGGCACCTCCGCCCTTCCTACAATCTCAAAAGGAATCTTTCGCTGATTTACCAGCTGCCGAACGGCAAGATTGAGATAGGAATTGAGGCTGAGGCCGACCG
The DNA here is from genome assembly GCA_958403395.1 of uncultured Collinsella sp. Lineage (GTDB taxonomy): Bacteria > Actinomycetota > Coriobacteriia > Coriobacteriales > Coriobacteriaceae > Collinsella. Next base: position 2,684 of record CATXXF010000061.1, on the reverse strand, counting down.
AATCCAAGAACTCAGTCGCCTGCTCCTTGAGCCCCTCTTCGATTCGAACCGTCGTAGGCTTAACTGTTGCTGTAGACATTTGCGACCTCCTCGCCCTCGTCTTTTACACCAGTATACCCAATATAAATGGCAATCTGATGTTAAATAACATCAGATTGCCATGCGTATTCATGTCGCGTGGGCACGATTGATCTACATCAGCCCGCTCAGGGCGATGTCGACGGCCTCATTGATGTCGTCGGTGATGTGTACGAGCTCGGGATCGAGCGGGCTAATCATACCGGCGTCCATCACCGGGCCGTTAAGCCAGTCGAATAGGCCCTGCCAGTACTCGCTGCCTACCAGTACAAGCGGCATGCGCTTGACCTTATGCGTCTGCACCAGCGTGAGCACCTCGAACATCTCGTCGAGCGTGCCAAACCCGCCGGGAAACACAATAGCGCCCGAACTGTACTTGACGAACATGGTCTTGCGCACAAAGAAGTAGCGGAAGTCCATACCGAGGTTCACGTATTTGTTGAGCCCCTGCTCGTGCGGCAGCTCAATGCCCAAACCAACTGACTTGCCGTTGACGCTCGCCGCCCCCTTGTTGGCCGCTTCCATGATGCCGGGGCCGCCACCGGTGATAACCGCCACGCCGCGCTGGGCAATCTTACGGCCGACCATGCGCGCCGCCTTGTAGGCCGGGTCCGTCTTGGGCGTGCGGGCACTACCGAAGATGGTCACCGCAGGCCCTAACTCGGCAAGTGCGCCAAAGCCATCGACAAACTCGGCTTGGATGCGCAGTACGCGCCACGGATCGGCGTGCAGCCAGTCGGTCGAATCCTCGGGCGCCAGCAGGTTGGCGTAGGTGTTGTCCTTAGGAATCATGGGGCCGCGCATGACCACGGGACCGCGGCGGTACGTCTCGTCGTAGGCAGGCTCGCCCTCGACGTTCTCATTCTTAATCATGGGGTACTCCTATCGAAAATAGAAACGGGCGGGGTCGACGCCATGCGCCAAACACCCGCCCGTACATCAACTATTCGGTATGGTACCCACGATGCATCAAGTGCTTGCAAGCTATCGGTCAGCGGTCGCGCAACCGACGCCGGCGAATGCGATGCCCGGCGACGGCTGCGCGCGGTCGATTGGCACGCGGTCTCGGCATCGCGCGAGTGCCTGCAAGCGCCCGCGCCGCCCTTAGTAATCCACCGCGGCAGGGCTATTCATCCAATCGCTCACGAATGCACCATAGCGACCCTCGATAATGGCCTGGCGAGCACGCTGCATAAGGTTGAGCAGGTAGTAGATGTTGTGCATCGACAGCAGAATGCCGCCGAGCATCTCCTTCTGCGTGACCATGTGGCGAATGAGCGCGCGGCTGTAGCCGCCCGTGCACACCGGGCAGGTGCAGGTGGGATCGATGGGACCATCGTCGTGCGCAAAGCGCGCGTTGCGGAAGTTAAGGCGACCTTCACTGGAGAACGCCGTACCCATGCGGCCAGTGCGCGTCGGCAGTACACAGTCGAACATGTCGATGCCCACACCCACACCGCGCACGAGGGTGGTGGGGTTGCCGACGCCCATCAGGTAGCGCGGCTTGTGCTTGGGCATGTACTCGCTTACGAGCGGTGCCAGAGTCTCGAACATGGTCTCGTGGTCCTCGCCCACCGAGTAGCCGCCGATGCCGTAACCAGGGAAGTCGCCGCACTCCTCCAGATGGCGCAGCGAGCGCAGGCGCAGATCTAGGTGCATGCCGCCCTGGACGATGCCAAAGAGTGCCTGGTCATCGCGGGTGTGCGCCTTGTAGCAGCGCTCGGCCCACATGCTCGACAGCTCGACGGCACGCTCAACGTAAGCGCGCGTGGCGGGATAGCCTGGGCACTGGTCCAGCTGCATGCAGATGTCGGAGCCGAGCTTCATGGCGATTTCCATGTTGTCCTCGGGCGTCCAGAACACGTGGCGGCCGTCGTAGTCGTTGACAATAAAGCGCACGCCCTCGTCGGTGAGCTTGACCGCATCGTTGTGGCTGAACACCTGGAAACCGCCCGAGTCGGTGAGGATAGGGCCGTGCCAGTTCATAAACTTGTGCAGTCCGCCCAGCTCGGCGATGGTGTCCTCGCCGGGACGCATGGACAGGTGATAAGTATTGGCAAGCACGATCTGGGCACCGAGCTGTTTGACGGTCTCGGTAGGAATGCCCTTGACGTTTGCCTTGGTGCCCACGGGCATGAAGATCGGCGTCTCGATGTCGCCGTGCGGGGTGTGCAGCACGCCGGCACGCGCATGCGTCGTCGGATCCTCGGCGATCAGGTCGAATTTAAAAAGGCTCTGGTCCATAAACTGGAACTCCTTGGTTGCGGTTCATACGCAAACCATTATACGGGCAACCCGCAAGAAGCACCGACTCGACAGAAACTAGTGCATTAGGATCAGGTTCCCGAGCCGGTCGTTGGGGACGTTCTTAAACGACTGGTCGTTAGGGACAGTCTTCAGCGCCACCTTGCAAAGGAGTGTCCCAATCTGCCGGCACTTAGGGACTGTCCCCAAGCGCCGGCAAGAGTGTCCCTTTCAACTAGTCATTTAAGAACGTCCCCAACGACTAAGTCATTACCAACAGCAAAGGTAACGCCAATGTTTTGGCGCGGACAGACACTATGACCCAATCCGAGGGCACTAAAAAGATAGGAGCCCCCGCTCGT
>CATXXF010000060.1 GCA_958403395.1 uncultured Collinsella sp. | reverse complement strand
GGGATTGGTCAAAATAGTTTGACTATTAGCGGCTAAAATCGCCCGGCGCTAACAAAAGTAATACCTTGCACTTTACGCTATCAAAGTGCTCGCTGCAAAAACGTTACTGGAGGGCATCTATGGCACCAGCACTGTCCGATCTTCAACCGCAATCAGCGCCCAAGGCCACCGCGGCGGCGCAGGCCGCTATCGGTGACGGTCTTGTTGCAGAAGCTCAGGCTTTTGCAGACGAGCTCGCTGCGTGGCGACACGATTTACACCAGATGCCCGAGCTGGGCAATAGCCTCCCGCAGACCTCTGCGTATATTCAAGCGCGCCTGACCGAGATGGATATCCCATTTGCCACGCTCGTCGATGGTTCCTGTGTTGTGGGCCTTGTCGGCGCCGGTGCCGCCGCGGCCCAGGGCAATGGCGTCTGCACGGACGAACAGGCCGGTACGGTCGTTATGCTGCGTGGCGACATGGATGCCCTGCCCGTTGCCGAAGAGTCAGGCGAGCCTTTCGCCTCTACGAACGGCTGCATGCACGCATGCGGACACGATATGCACGCGACGGCGCTGCTTGGTGCAGCCCGTATGCTCAAGGCGCGCGAGGCAGAGCTTGTCGACGCCAATGCCACGGTTAAGTTGCTGTTCCAGCCGGGCGAGGAAACCTTTGAGGGTGCCCGCGCCGCCATCGCCGATGGTCTGCTGCAGAACCCGCGTCCCCAGGCCGCCTTTGCCATGCATGTCAATAGCCAGTCGCCGCTTGGCCTGGTGCTCTACGGCAGCCCGGCGCTCTCGGGCGTGTACGGTTTTCGCATCACGCTTCAGGGCAAGGGTGGCCATGGCTCGAGCCCCGAGATCTGCATCGACCCCATCACGGCCGGCGTCCATGTGCATCTGGCGCTTCAGGAGCTCATCTCCCGCGAGGTGCCGGCGGCCAAGGAGGTCGCACTGACTGTCGGTAAGTTCGCCGGCGGTCAGGCCGCAAATGTCATCCCCGACACTTGTGTGCTCGAGGGAACGCTGCGCGGCTTCGACGTCGAGCTCATGGAGCACCTCAAGACCCGCATCGCGGAGGTCGTCAAAGGTGTTGCCACGACCTATCGTACGCCGGCGACTATCGAGACGCTCTCGGATGTTCCCCCGCTCGTGCTCGATGACGACATGACCCAGGCTTCGCTTGGCTATGTGGGTGCGACGCTGCCCAAGGCCGCCTTCTTGCCGCTGTTCCATGCCATGGCGAGCGAGGACTTTGCGCTTATCTCGAGCGAGATACCGAGCGCGTACTTTACCGTGGGCGCGGCCGTAGCCGACACGGACGAACACTTTGCCCAGCACCATCCCAAGGCGCGTTTTAACGATGCCGAGCTTCCCCTCGGTGCCGCGGCCTATACCGCCGTCGCTTTGGGCTATATCTCCGACCACCGGTAGCACCCAACCTTGCCTTTCAAGCCTGCGGGCATGGCCGTAAGGCCTATGCCCTTGTCTTTCAAGGCAATCTTGGGCACTACCGGCGCCCGGCGCCGGCTATTCGTTTGTCTAAAAGGAGCAGTATGCCCCAGCAGCGTAAGTTCTTCCCCGGCTGGCTCGTGGTGGCCTCCGGCTTCGTGATCATGGCCACGTGTTACACGATTTTTGTCAATTGCATGAGCCTGTTCCAGCCGCTGATCGTCAGCGACCTGGGTATTTCCCTTGCGCAGTACAACGTCTCCAATGCCATCTCCACCGTGGTGAGTGTCGTGGGTTCGCTCGTTATCGGTCATGTTGCCGATAAGGTGAGTGGCCGCGTATTGGGCTCGCTCACCGTTATCGCTACCTCGGCGGTGCTTGCTGGCATGAGCTTTGTCGGTGAGCTGTGGCAGGTCTACGTGCTCTTTGCCGTCTCGGGCTCCTTTGCGAGCGCCTGGATTGTGTGCCTGGCGTGCTCCGTGGTTATGCTCGTGTTCCTGCTGGCATCCGAGCCCATCGCCGCCAAGCTGCGCGCGAGCGTGGCGGGGGAGTAGACGTCCGTCGCTCTTTTCTGTTCGCCCCGTTCTGTCCGTGGCCGCCCTGGAAGCCGAATGGATGCTCGTACCATCATTCGGTTTCCAAGGCGGCCACGGGCCTACGAATGATCCGTTTTCCTCCGTCCCCAACAGATCATGTGACCCGAAGGGGTCGGAGGAAAGCGGACCGGCTGTCGCGGCGGCGCATCTGGCCGAACGAGCTCCCATACCCTCGTTCGGTCAGACGCGCCGCCGCGGTTTGTGTTTGTGCCGTATAATGACCGTTACCTATGACGCGATACAAAAGAAAGGTGTTTGCCCATGCAGGCACAGAAGGCGGAGGGAACCCGCGACCTTATCGGCGCCGAGATGCGCGCCTGGCAAAAGATGCAGCAGATTGCGGCCGGCGTGTTCGAGCCGTTTGGTTTTAAGCCCATCGAGACGCCCGCGATCGAGCAGGTGGACGTGTTTGTCCACGGCATCGGCCAGTCGACCGACGTCGTGCGCAAGGAAATGTTCCGCGTGTTCAGCGGTGCCAACCTGGAGCGCGTCTTTACCGAGGGCACCGACACCAAACTCAAGCCCAAGCAGCGCCTGGCGCTTCGTCCCGAGGGCACGGCCGGTGTGGTGCGCGCCGTCGTGGAGAACAACCTGGTGCCCCAGGGCTCCACGCCGTTTAAGGCTTACTACGCCGAGGCCATGTTCCGCGGCGAGCGTCCCCAGAAGGGCCGCCTGCGCCAGTTCCATCAGGTGGGCATCGAGTGGCTCGGCGCTCCCGATCCGGCGGCAGACGCCGAGTGCATCATCATGCTCATGGAGTTCTACAAGCGCCTTGGTTTCGATCTTTCCAAGCTTCGTCTGCTCATTAACTCGATGGGCGATGCCCAGTGCCGTCCGGCCTATCGCGAGCAGGTCAAGCAGTTCATTCTCGATCACGCCGACGAGATGTGCGATGAGTGCCGCGAGCGCGCCGAGCTTAACCCGCTGCGCGCCTTCGACTGCAAGAACGACCACTGCCGCGAAATCATGGCCGACGCACCGCTGATGGGCGACAACCTGTGCGATGAGTGCCGCGAGCACTACGAGCAGGTCAAGCGCTATTTGGATGCGGCGGGTATCGAGTATATCGAGGATCCCACCCTGGTGCGTGGCCTGGACTACTACACCCGTACTGTCTTTGAGGTCGAGGCTCCCGGCGCCGGTGTCGGCTCCATCGGTGGCGGCGGTCGCTATGACGGCTTGGTCGAGCTCGAGGGTGGCAAGCCCACAGCAGGCGTCGGCTTTGCCGTCGGTTTTGAGCGTGCACTGCTGGCCCTTCAGGCCTTTGGTAACGACCTGGGTGCCGAGGAGGCCCCGTGCGTCTACGTCGCCAATGCCGGCAAGGAGCTGCGCCAGAACGTCTTTGCCATTACGCAGGAGCTTCGCGCCGCAGGTATCGTGACCGAGGCCGACTATCAGGGTCGTTCGCTCAAGGCCCAGTTTAAGCAAGCCGATAAGGTAGACGCCAAGCTCATCTTGGTCCTGGGTGGCGACGAGCTTGCCGCCGGCAAGGTCAAAGTGCGCGACATGCAGAGCCATGACGAGGTGCTCGCCGATCTGGACAACGTCGTCGAGGCGGTTCGCGAGCGCCTGTAGCGCATCTTTTTGAGCTTCGGGCCTGCTAACGTGCCCTGCTCATGGAGAGCGATTGTTACGGGGGTGTTTCGCTTTTATGCGGAATGCCCCCGTTTACGTATGCCGCCCACCGAGAAATACGACCATTTAGGGCAAAAACCTTTGCAATGCAGAAAATACTTTTGTGTGGTAAAGCGCAATCAGTGTCGAAAGTATTTCTCAAGCGCCTATAATGAATACCGCATGTTACGTGCATAGAAGGAGGAATGGGAGGAAACGTGGCTGAGAACCTAAGCAACCAGTCTGTACCCGAAGCCGCGGCGCGCGTCGCTGCCGTGGTCAACCGCCTCGTTAACCGAATCGGCTCGAATGCCGAGTCCAGGGAGCGTCTCGCCGAGATCGAGATCCCCGAGGAGCTGCGCGACAATCTGGCGCTGTTCTTGCGCCTGGAGCGCCGTGTGCTTAGCGAGTATGATCCCGAGATCGCGGACCTGTTCGACAAGATTTTGACAGCCGAGATTGTGGTCAATGCCGGCAACCCCGGTACCTGCGCTGCCGACGAAGCCGTCGACGAGCAGGGCGTGCCCACCGCCGACGAGCCCACTGCCGTGGCATTTCGTGAGGTCGTCGATTTGATCGACAGCCTGCCGCTCGATAAGCAGCAGGTCATTGTCCGCGCCTTTACGAGCTTTTTCCATCTGGCAAACCTGTCGGAGGAGAACTACCGTGTGGCGCAGCTGCGCGAGCGCGAGGCCGGTGCGTCGACCGATACCGAGGTTGATCCTGCCAACGAGCTTACCGTTGCCTATCACCAGCTGGTGAATGAGCTGGGTGTCGAGGGTGCCAACGAGCTGCTCGACAAGCTCGAGTTCCACCCTGTCTTTACCGCACATCCCACCGAGGCCCGTCGTAAGGCCGTCGAGGGCAAGATCCGCCGTATCTCCAACCTGCTGGAGGAGCGTCCGCGTCTGGGCGGCTCCGACCTGGTGGAGAACGAGCGCCATATGCTGCAGGAGATCGACGCCCTGGTGCGTACGAGCCCCATCGCGCTCAAGAAGCCCACGCCGGTCGAGGAAGCCGATACCATCATCGACATCTTCGATAACACGCTGTTCGACGTTATCCCCGTTATCTATCGTCGTTTTGACGATTGGGTGCTGGGCGACAAGGCCGGTACTGTGCCGCCGCTGTGCCCGGCGTTCTTCCATCCCGGCAGCTGGATCGGTTCCGACCGCGACGGTAACCCCAACGTCACCGCCAAGGTGAGCCGTGAGGTCGCCGCCAAGTACTTTACGCACATGGTGCTCAAGCTCGAGGACAAGTGCCGCCACATCGGCCGCAACCTCACGCTCGAGGCCACCTACAGCAAGCCGTCGGCCGAGCTCATTAACCTGTGGAACCATCAGGTCGAGATGAGCCCTCGGTACACGGCCCGCGCCGAGCTGATCTCCGAGCACGAGCCGCATCGCGCCGTCATGCTCGTCATGGCCGACCGTCTGAACGCCACCGTGCGCCGTATCACCGACACCATGTACCACAGCGCCGACGAGTTCCTGGATGACCTGCGCGTCGTCCAGCGTTCGCTGGCCGCCTGCGGTGCCGTCCGTGCCGCCTACGGCCCGGTCCAGACCATCATCTGGCAAGTCGAGTCCTTCGGCTTCCATATGGTCGAGATGGAGTTCCGTCAGCACTCCGTGGTGCATGCCCGCGCCCTCAAGGATATCCACGAGAACGGTATCCATGGCGACCTGCAGCCTATGACGCGCGAAGTCATCGATACCTTCCGTGCTATCGGCTCCATCCAAAAGCGCTACGGCAAGAAGATGGCGCACCGCTACATCATCTCGTTTACCAAGAGCGCCCAGCATGTGGCTGACGTCTTCGAGCTGGCCCACCTGTCCTTCGCACACGAGGAAGATGTCCCCGAGCTCGACGTGATCCCGCTATTCGAGCAGCTCGAGGACCTCGAGGGCTGCGTCGACGTGCTCGACCAGATGCTTACGCTGCCCGTGGTGCAGAAGCGTCTTGCCCAGACCAACCGCCGCATGGAGGTTATGCTGGGCTATTCCGACTCCTCCAAGGACGCCGGTCCTACCACGGCCATGCTCGCGCTGCATTCCGCGCAGGAGCGCATTGCCAAGTGGGCCGAGAAGAACGATATCGACCTGGTGCTCATGCACGGTCGCGGCGGTGCCGTTGGCCGTGGCGGCGGCCCGGCCAACAAGGCCGTGCTGGCGCAGCCCAAGGGTTCGGTCAACTGCTTCTTTAAGCTCACCGAGCAGGGCGAGGTCATCTTTGCCCGTTACGGCAACCGCACGCTGGCTCAGCGCCATGTTGAGTCCGTTGCTGCTGCAACGCTTTTGCAGTCGGCCCCGAGTGTCGAGAAGACTAACACCGAGACCACTCAGAAGTTCTGGGATATGGCCGAGAAGCTCAACACCGCAAGCCACGAGCGTTATCTGGACCTGCTGAACACCGAGGACTTTACACCGTGGTTCTCGACCGTGACGCCGCTGACCGAGGTCGGTCTGCTGCCGATCGGCTCGCGTCCCGCCAAGCGCGGCCTGGGCGCCAAGTCGCTCGATGACCTGCGTACCATTCCGTGGATCTTTAGCTGGAGCCAGGCGCGCATTAATCTGGCCGCTTGGTACGGCCTGGGCACCGCCTGCGAGCAGCTGGGCGATCTTGACCAGCTCAAGGCTGCCTACCAGGAGTGGCCGTTCTTCCGCACCTTTATCGACAACATCGAGATGTCGATCGCCAAGACCGACCAGCGCATCGCCAAGATGTATTTGCACCTGGGCGACCGCGATGATTTGTCCGAGAAGGTCTTCACCGAGATGCAGCTCACGCGTAAGTGGGTCCTTGCCATCGTCGGTGATGAGTGGCCGCTGCAGCGTCGTCGCGTGCTCGGCTGCGCCGTTCGCGTGCGTAACCCCTACGTCGACGCTCTGTCCATCGCCCAGGTCCGCGCCCTTCGCGAGGTGCGCATGAATCAGGACGAGATGGCCGAGGAGAAGAAGGCCGAGTACATGAGCCTGATTCTTTCGACTGTGACCGGCGTCTCGGCAGGATTGCAGAACACGGGGTAATCGATAGCCCTGTAGTCGTCCGGGCCCGCCATTAGTTTACTTTTAGGCACGTCCTCGGACATGCAAGAAGCCCTCGCTGCGTACTTCGTGCGGCGAGGGCTTCTTGCGTCCTGCGGAGTGTGCCTAAAAGTAAACTAATGGCGGGCCCTGCGATGTCCGGTCTTCGGCGGATTACTGGCTGGGGGAATATTGGTGCGCTTCGCGCGTTTGGAAAGGGCTTCGTGCTGCGGAATGCATTCAGAGGGAAACCCATCGGGTCCCTTCGTCCTCGGTCTTCGGGGATTAAAGCTGAGGAGAAGAATTGTGCGCTTCTCGCCTTACGACTGTAGCGGCTGCGGTCCCGTTTGGGGTCGCGGCCGTTTTGTTGTGGGTCAAATATGAACGTTGTGTTAATGAGTCGGTGGACGGTGGTGTTTTTCGGTGAGCGGCGTATCCTTCCAACGGTTTATCTAGTGTGTCAGTTGAAAGGAAGAGGGCGCTCGTCATTGTTTGAATGTGAACTGCCGTTTGACCACAAGACGTTGCATCTGGAGCTCGAGGATAAGAACTTCGCGGGTGTGATGGAAGGTCATCAAAACGAGTTTAAGACTACAAAATCGCAGGAAGAGCTGGTAGAGGAGTCGCTTGCCAATCCTTATGGCTCGCCTTCGCTCGAGGAGCTTTGTGCTGGCAAGAAGGATATCGTCATCATTAGCTCCGATCATACGCGTCCCGTTCCCTCGCGTGTGACGATGCCTATTCTGCTGCATCACATCCACTCCGCTGCGCCTGAGGCGCGCGTTCGCATTCTGGTTGCTACGGGTATGCATCGTCCGTCGACGCACGAGGAGCTCGTCAACAAGTACGGCGAGGAGATCGTTGCCAACGAGGAAATCGTTATGCACGTCGCGACTGATGACAGCATGATGAAAAAGATCGGTACCCTGCCTTCTGGCGGCGAGTGCATCATCAACAAGATTGCTGCCGATTGCGATTTGCTGCTTGCCGAGGGCTTTATTGAGCCGCACTTCTTTGCCGGTTTCTCTGGTAGCCGTAAGTCCGTCCTGCCTGGCATCGCCAGCTACAAGACCATCATGTACAACCACAACGGTCAGTTTGTGAATGATTCCCACTCGCGTGCCGGCAACCTGTGCCACAACCACGTGAGCGAGGACATGTTTGCCGCTGCCGAGGTGGCTCACCTTGCCTTTGTGCTTAACGTGGTGCTCAACGGCAAGCACGAGGTCATCGGTTCCTTTGCCGGCGATATCCACAAGGCGCACGAGGCTGGCTGCGAGTTCGTGAAGAGCCTTGCCGGCGTTGAGCCCGTCGAGTGCGAGATTGCCATTACCACCAACGGCGGCTACCCGCTCGACCAGAACATCTACCAGGCCGTGAAGGGCATGTGCTCTGCCGAGGCCACGCTTCCCGAGGGCGGCGTGATTATCGATGTCGCCGGTTGTGCCGACGGTCACGGTGGCGAGGGCTTCTATCACAACATCGCCGACAACGATCCGGCAGAGTTTGAGCGCGCCTGCATCGACCGTCCTAAGGACGAGACCCTGCCCGACCAGTGGACGAGCCAGCTTTTCGCCCGCATCCTGGCGCATCACCCTGTGATCATGGTTACCGACCTGTGCGATCACCAGATGATCAAGGTTATGCACATGACGCCGGTTAACACCCTCGATGAGGCGCTCAAGCTCGCCTTTGAGATGAAGGGTGCCGATGCCAAGGTGGCCGTCATTCCCGATGGCCTGGGCGTTGTCGTCGCACAGCACTAGTACGCGGCCTAAACGAATCGTTTATAACCGACAAGAAAGATAAGGTTTTATGCTTACCAAACTCCTCTGCGAATTCGGCGCAACGGCCCTCATGATCATCTTTGGCGTGGGCGTGCACTGCGATACCGTGCTTAAGGGCACCAAGTATCAGGGCTCCGGCCACATGTTTGCCATCACCACCTGGTCTTTTGGCATCTCGGTCGCCTTGTTTATCTTTGGCGGCGCCGTGTGCATGAACCCCGCCATGGTGCTTGCCCAGTGCATCGTAGGCCTGGTGCCGTGGAGCAGCTGCATTCCCTTCATGATTGCCGATATGCTCGGCGGCTTTGCGGGTGCCGTAATCGCTTGGCTTATGTATGCCGATGAGTTCAAGGCTTCCGATGGTGTCGTCGATCCCATTGCCCAGCGCAATATCTTCTCGACCAACCCCACCACCGAGGGTACGAACTATGCCCGCAACTTCTTCTGCGAGGCTATCTGCACCTTCGTGTTCATCAGCGCCATCCTTGCTGCCGCTAACCGCGCCGGCGAGAACGTTCTGATGCTCGCTATCTGCGTCGGTCTGATCGTTTGGGCTGTTGGCATGGGCATGGGCGGCATCACCGGCTTCGCCATGAACCAGGCTCGTGACCTTGGTCCTCGCATGGCCTATCAGGTGCTGCCGATCAAGAACAAGGCTGACAACAACTGGAAGTACGGCCTGCTCGTTCCTGGCATCGCTCCGTTTGTCGGTGCCGCTCTGGCCGCACTGTTTGTGCACGGTTTCTTGGGCATGTTCTAGCCCAAGGCTACATAGTTGTCCGCTGTCCGCATGGGGTAACTTCCCAGCGCGTCCTCGGACATGCAAAAAGGCTCGCTGCGCACTTCGTGCGGCGAGCCTTTTTGCGTCCTGCGGAGTGCGCTGGGAAGTTACCCCATGCGGACAGCTGCGGGGTCTTTGTTGCGCTTGAGCAAGCAATCCAAAATATAAATCTGAATTTGGATGGGAGGGGCTTGTTGCTGTTGGGGGCGTTGAAGCGCGAGTGACACATTGGGATGCGTGGCGGCCTGGGTTGGGGCGATGCTTTGGGATGAGCTTCTTACTTAGCTGAAGAGGGGCTTGATGGCTGATAGGTAGTCTTTGGCTA
>CATXXF010000059.1 GCA_958403395.1 uncultured Collinsella sp. | reverse complement strand
ACGAGGAGCCCGCCGCCGACCTGATCGGTGACGAGGAGGACGAGGACGTCCGCCGCTGCGAGTATGTGTCCGAGGACGGCATTCAGTGCCGCAACCAGGCTCGTCCCGGCTCCCGTTTCTGCGGTGTCCACGACACCGACGCCTTCGATGATGCGGAGGACCTGATCTAGCGCGCGGTCGCGCCGGGCGGGTCCCGGCGCGTCTCCCACGCTCGTTCAGTCTCTAGGCACCCAAGGTGCCAGAAAGGGTAGGTGAAGTCATATGGCAAAAGTCCGTGTGTCCACGCTGGCCAAAGAGTTCGGCATGACCTCCAAGGAACTGATGGGTCATCTCGCCGAAATGAAGATTCCCGCTAAGTCCGCTTCCTCCGCTTTGGAGGACGCCTACGTCGCTATGGTCCGCAAGCAGCTCGCCTCGGTGATCGAGGCCCGCGCCCAGGAAGTCGAGGCCGCCAAGCAGGCCGAGGAGCAGGCCGCTGCCGCCGAGGAGGCAGCACGCGCTGCCGAGGCAGAGCGCGAGCGCATCGCTGCCGAGAAGGCTCGCGAGGAGGAGCGCCGTCAGTTCGCAGCCGCCCAGGCTGCCGAGGAGGCCGCCCGCGCCGAGGCCGAGGCTAAGAAGAAGGTCGAGCAGGAGCGCCTTGCCCGCGAGAAGGAGGAGGCTGCTCGCGAGGCCCAGCGCCGCGCCGTTCCCGCTTCCGACTCCGGTTCGCGCTTCCGTTCGCTGCTCGACCAGATCGCCGCACAGGAGACCGTGCTCAAGGAGAAGAAGGACGCCGAGGAGAAGGCCAAGGCCGAGCGCGCCGCCGAGCGCGGCAACCGTCGTGGCGGCAACAACGACCGTCGCGGTGGCCGTCGTAATGATCGCAACGCCTCCGACAACAACTCCGAGCGCAACGCCTCCGAGAACCGCCCGCACAGCCATCGCACCAACGCCAGCAACAACGTCGCTGCCGGCATGGACTTCCCCAACCCCGACAAGCAGGGCAAGGGCAAGAAGCGCAAGGGCGGTCACAACAACGAAGAGGACCACTACAGCCGCATGGCTCGCGAGGCCGAGGAGTACAGCCGCGAGAAGGTGCTCGAGGAGGCTCGTGCCGCCGTCGAGGAGGCCTCTCGCGAGTCCACCGGTCGCCGCAAAAAGCGCAAGGAGAAGCGCGAGCGCGAGGCCGCAAAGGCTCAGGAAGAGCGCAAGATAGAGGAGGCGCTGGCCCAGGGCGTGAACCCCGAGGAGCTCGATGCCATCAAGGTCTCCCAGGGCGTCACCGTCCAGGAGCTCGCCGAGGCGCTCGACGTTCCGGCCAACGACATCATCAAGCGCCTGTTCCTGCTGGGCACGCCGCTTACCATGACGCAGTCCATGTCCGACGACCTCGTCGAGCTCGTTGCCGACGATCTGGGCCGTCAGATCAAGATCATCACCCCCGAGGAGGAGAACACCTTCTCGTTCTACGACGATCCCGCCGACCTTAAGCCGCGTGCCCCGGTCGTCACCGTCATGGGCCACGTCGACCACGGCAAGACTTCGCTGCTCGACGCCATCCGTCACACCGGCGTCGCTGCCGGCGAGGCGGGCGGCATTACGCAGGCCATCGGCGCTTCGCAGGTCATGATCAACGACCGCAAGATCACCTTCATCGATACCCCCGGTCACGCCACCTTTACGGCCATGCGTGCCCGCGGCGCCAAGGTGACCGACATCGTCATCCTGATCGTGGCTGCCGACGACGGCGTCATGCCCCAGACCATCGAGTCGATCAATCACGCCAAGGCCGCCGGCGTACCCATCGTCGTCGCCGTCAACAAGATTGATAAGCCGGGCGCCAACCCCGATCGCGTGCGCCAGGAGCTCACCGAGTACGGCATCATCCCCGAGGAGTGGGGCGGACAGAACATGTTCGTCAACATCTCGGCCAAGCAGAAGATCGGTATCGATGACCTGCTCGAGACCGTCCTGCTCCAGGCCGACGTGCTCGAGCTCAAGGCCAACCCTGACACCTTCGCTTCGGGCAACGTCCTCGAGGCTAAGCTCGACAAGGGCCGCGGCTCGGTTGCCACCGTGCTCGTGACCCGCGGTACCCTGCACGTGGGCGACACGCTGGTCGCCGGCCTCACCTATGGCCGCGTCCGCGCCATGCTCGACCCCAAGGGCAACGCCGTCACCGAGGCCGGTCCCTCCGACGCCGTCGAGATCCTGGGCCTGCAGTCCGTCCCCAACGCCGGCGACGAGTTCCGTGTGTTCGAGGACGAGCGCGAGGCTCGTGCACTGGCCGACGAGCGTTCGCTCAAGGCCCGTATCGAGGAGCAGAGCCGCGTGAAGCACGTGACGCTCGAGAACCTCTTCGAGACCATCGCCGACGCCGAGGTCAAGGAGCTCAACCTGATCATCAAGGCCGACGTCCAGGGCTCCATCGAGGCCCTTCAGGACTCGCTCGACAAGATGGACCAGTCCGAGGTGCGCATCAACACGATCCACTCCGCCGTTGGCGCCATCAACGAGACCGACGTCGTCCTGGCCGACGCCTCCAACGCCATCATCATCGGCTTTGGCGTTCGTCCCGACGGCAAGGCCCGCTCCGCCGCCGAGCGCGAGGGCGTCGAGATCCGTTGCTACGACGTCATCTACAAGTGCCTCGAGGACCTCGACGCTGCCCGTATCGGCATGCTCAAGCCCACCGAGGTTGAGGTCTCCACGGGCACTGCGACCGTCCTGGACACCTTCAAGGTGCCCAAAGTCGGCATCGCCGCCGGTGTCCGCGTCGAAGAGGGCGAGATCGCCGCGACCGATTCCGTGCGCCTGGTGCGCGACGGCATCGTGGTCTTCAACGGTAAAATCGCCTCGATGCGTCACTACAAGGACGAGGCCAAGAGCCTCAAGAGCGGCTCCGAGGGCGGTATTGGCCTGGAGAATTTCCAGGACATCAAGCCTGGCGACACCATTGAGGGCTACCGCATCGACCAGGTTGCCCGTACCGAGTAGGGGGTAGCGCTATGAAGCAAACGCAGGCAACCCGCCGTCTGGGCGAGCAGCTTCGCGAGAAGCTCGGTTATATCCTGCTCTTTGAGGTTTCCGATCCGCGTCTCGACCTGGTCACCCTGACCGCGGTCGAGGTCGCGGTGGACCGTTCGTTCGCGCGCGCGTACGTGTCGTGCGACGCGAGCCGCTACGACGAGGTCATGGAGGCGCTCGCCAGCGCCAAGGGCCGCATCCGTAGCCTGTTGGCCCGCTCGCTCGATTGGCGCGTCACGCCCGAGCTCGATTTCCGCATCGATCGCTCGACCGATGAGGCCGAGCGCATCACGCGTGCGCTGGAAAACGTTCCCGCCACGCTTGCGATCGAAAAGGACGAGGACGGCTATCCCATAGCGGATGCCGCCCAGGAGGCAGCTTTAGATGAGTAATTCCGCCGACCTCGCATCGTGCGAGTCTGCAGATATTCAGCGACGCATCCTCGAGCTCATCGAGGGTGCGTCCTCCATTGCGATTTCGGGACATACGTCTCCCGATGGTGACGCCCTGGGCTCCGTGCTGGGTCTGGGCTTATCGCTTATGAAGTTTTTCCCCAACAAGGACATTGCCTTGCTGCTGGCAGACGATGACCCGGTTCCGCGCATCTACCGCTTTATGGAGGGCGCAGACCGTCTGGTGCCGGCATCTGCGTATACCGGCAATCCGGACCTGTTCATCTCGGTGGACGTGCCGGTCGTCGAGCGTCTGAACAACTCAGCTGAGGTGCTCCGCCGCTCGTCGCATGTGGTGTGCTTCGATCACCATCCGGCGCGTGAGGAATTTGCCGAGCTGAGCCTGAGGTGCGTCGGCGCCGCGGCCTGCGCCATGATCATCGACCGCTTTTTAGACAATTGCGGCATTGTGGCTCGCAACGGTGTCGCGACCTGCCTGCTGTGCGGCCTGGTGACCGATACCGGTCGTTTTCAGTACCAAAACGCCGATGCTGCTGCGTTCCATGCCGCCTCGCGCCTGGTCGCGCACGGTGCCGATCCGGCGCGCGTCGCGCTCGAGGTCTACCAGAGCATGCGCGTAGAGTTCTTGCATCTCAAGTCCATCGTTATGGGTCGTATCAAGACCGTGGCGCACGGTCGTGTGGCATATAGTTATGCGTACCAGAGCGACCTCGAGGCCTGCGGCGTCACTTCGGATGAGTGCGACGGTCTGGTCGATGTGGTGCGTTCGGTGATGGGCGTTGAGGTCTGCCTGTTCCTAAAGGGCATCGAGGGCGATACCAAGGTGCGCGGCAACCTGCGCTCCAAGGGTGACCTCGATGTGTCCGAGATCGCTGCCAACTTTGGCGGTGGCGGGCATCATGCCGCCGCCGGCTTTTCCAACAACGGAACGATTCGCGAGACGCTCGCCGTGGCACTTCCCATGCTGGCCGAGCTGGTGGGGGAGGATCCCGCTTCGGTGACCGTCGAGCTCTAACATTTTGGATGGTACATGGCTCGTCGTACGCCTTCTCAATTGAATATGCTGCTCGCCGTCGATAAGCCGGTGGGCTGTACGTCCCACGACGTGGTATCGCAGTGCCGACGCGCCCTCCATGAGCGACGCGTCGGCCATGCCGGTACGCTCGACCCCATGGCCTCGGGTGTCATGGTGGTGGGCGTGGGCCAGGCGACCCGTCTGCTGGGCATGCTAACCCTCGATACCAAAAGTTATGTCGCCGACATTACGTTTGGTGTCGAGACGAATACCGATGACGCGGAGGGCGAGGCCGTTCGCACGGTGCCCGTTGCCCCCGAGCTGCACGATCTCGCTTACGCCCGTAAGCAACTAGCCGCTATGCTTGGCCCGCAGATGCAGGTGCCGCCAGCTTTTTCGGCCATCTCGGTCAATGGTGTTCGCGCCTATAAGAGTGCTCGCGAGGGTAATGCGGTAGACTTGCCTCCGCGCCCCGTCGAGATCTATGCCGCCGACCTGATCGCCGTGAGCGGCGAGGGCGATACGTGCGTCTGGACCGTGGCGTTTTCGGTAAGCAAAGGCACCTACATTCGCGCGCTCGCTCGCGATCTGGGTCGTGCCTGCGATAGCGCCGCACATATTTCCGCGCTGCGCCGTACGGCCTCCGGCGTGGTTTCCATTGGCGCCTGTCATGCGGTAGAGGAGCTCTCTGCCGAGACCGCTGCCGGTTTCGCTCTGGATCCCATCGCTGCCCTAGGTGCCACGCGTGTCGATTTGCCGGGTAATCTTGCAGACGACCTGCTTTGTGGCCGCCGCATTCCCGTTGAACGCGCGCTTGCGGACTTCGATACGGCGAAGGCGCCGTTCGCGCTCGTACTCGATGGGGGATTGAAGGCGCTTGCTCGTATCGAGGGCGGCCGCTTTGTGATGGAGCACGTCTTTCCGCAGGCGATCGGCGGTGTTCGATGTTGCTGACGCCCCACGAGCTCGCGCGTATCTTTTTCGCGGGTGAGTTGGATGAGGCCCGTATCGTTTCTGCCGATGCATTTGATGGGTGCGAGTTCTTGGGTGCCGCGTCGATTGCTATTGGCGTGTTTGATGGCGTGCATCGTGGGCACCAAGAGCTGATCGAAGCGGTTATTCGCGATGCACATGATCACGGCAGCAAAGCGGTCGTGGTCACCTTCGATCCTGATCCGGACGTCGTGGTGAGTCCGTCGCCCGCCCAAAAATTGATGACGACGGCCGACCGCCTGCATGCCCTGGCCAAAACCGGGGTCGATGCGGTGGTGGCCGTTCCTTTTACGCCCGCCGTGGCGGCACTCGACCATGTCGGGTTTCTGGCGCTGTTGTCGCGTGTTGTCGACATTCGCTCCATTCGTGTAGGCAGCGACTTTAGGCTCGGCCGCGGCGGCGCTTCGGGCGTTGCCGAGATGCACGCCTGGGGTACTGAGCGTGGGGTTGACGTTTACGGTCACGACTTGCTCTGCGTTAACGGGCAGACCATCTGCGCCACGCGTATCCGCCATGAGCTGTGTCTGGGCCATGTGGAGTTGGCTGCCGAGCTTCTCGGCCGTCCCTATATGCTGCGCGGCGTTGTGGCGGCTGGCCGTCACGAGGGCTCCGACATGGGCTTTCCCACGGCAAACATCCAGGTTCCCGACGGCATCCAAGTGCCTGCCGATGGCGTCTATGAGGGTCTGGTGCTGGTCGACGATACCGTATGGCCTGCTGCCGTTAACGTTGGCCTGCCGCCGACCTATGCCGATGATGCCGCCTCGGCGCATCTCGAGGCCAACTTGATCGGCTATGCGGGCGACCTGTATGGCGCCTCGGTGTCGCTGGCGTTTACGCGCTGGCTGCGTCCGTCTCGCGTGTTCGATTCCCTGGACGAGTTGATCGCGACCGTCGAGGGTAATATCGACGATATCCGTCATAACTTGGGTGAGCAGGGGGTGAGTATCCGTGATTAGCGATGAGGAAAAAGATCAGGTACGCGCGGCGTCGGACCTGGTTGCCATCGTGCAGGAAACGGTTGAGCTCAAGCCCCGCGGCCATGAGTTTTGGGGCTGCTGCCCGTTTCATGGCGAAAAGACCCCATCGTTTCACATTATCCCTTCTACGCAGGTGTGGCACTGCTTTGGCTGCGGCGAGGGCGGCGACGTCTTCACCTATATCATGAAGCGCGAGAACCTGAGTTTTCCCGAGTCGATCCGTTATTTGGCCGACCGTGCGGGCATTGAACTGCACGATACCGGTGCGCAGCGCGATCGAGGCACCAAGCGTGCCCGCATCTATGACCTGTGCGCTGAGACGGCTCAGTTCTACCACACCATGCTTATGCGCGGTAAGGACAGCCGTCCGCGCGAGTACTTCGCCAGCCGCGGTATGGGCGGCGACGTCTGTCGCCGCTACTGCCTGGGCTTTGCGCCGGGTCGCAACGCGCTGGTGTCGCATCTGTCGCAGGCGGGCTTTACCCCGCAGGAGATGATTGACGCCAATGTGGCCGTGAGCCGCGGGCGCGGGCAGCTCGCGGACCGTTTTTACGACCGCGTGATGTTTCCCATCTTTGATGAGCAGGGTCACAATATCGCCTTTGGCGGGCGCATCATGGGCGATGGTCAGCCCAAGTACCTCAACACCGCCGAGACGAGCGTGTTTCATAAAAAACGAAACCTCTATGGCTTTAACTGGGCCAAGGGGTTTATCGTCGCGCAGGATACCGCCATCGTGGTGGAAGGCTATACCGACTGCATCGCCTGCTGGGAGGCAGGGATCAAAAACGTTGTCGCCACGCTGGGCACGGCGCTGACGGAACATCACGTTAAGACACTCACTCGTTTTGCCAAGCGCATTGTATATATGTTCGATGGCGACGCTGCCGGTCAAAAGGCTGCCCGTCGCGCGATTCAGTTTATCGAGCAGGATTCGATGGATCTTCGCTGCGTGGTGCTTCCCGACGGCAACGACCCCATGGAGTTCATCACGGCGCATGGTGGCGAGGCACTGCAAGCGCGCATCGATGCCGCCGAGCCCCTCATGGACTTTGTGTACCGTTCGCTACAGGAGTCGAGCGACATTACCACACCGGGCGGTCGCGCTAAAGCGCTCGAGGATGCGCTGACGCTCATCTATCCGCTGCGCGACAGCTATATGATTGACACGTACTTTATCCAGATTGCCGATCTGCTGGGTTTGGACCTGGAGACCGTGCGCGCGAGTTCGGGCCGTGTGTTTCGCGATGTCGCCAAGCGTGAGGATGCGGAGCGACGTCGTGAGCAGAGCTACGAACGTCAACGCGCGCAAGCCGAGCGCGCGGGCGGTTCACAGGGACGAAGTTCGGGCGGCGGTGCGGCCGGTGCGCGCAGTGCCGGTCGCGGTGCCTGGGCCGCGGGCGCGACGCCGCCGGTGTCCGCACCGGTCGAGGAGGACCCGTACGACTACGTTCCGCTTGATGCCTATGGGGCAGCGCCGGTGGAGGTCGACGAGGATCTGCCGCCAATCGATGTGCCAGCGGGGATGGAAAGCGCGGCACCCGTTGCCGATAGCTCAAGTGCGGCGGCAGCTCCGTCGATGCCGATTGTTTTGACCGATCTGGAGCGGAAATCCCTGGCGGGGGAGCGCGAGCTGCTGACGATGCTCACGAGCTACCCCGATCTGTTCCGCACGTATGCCGATCGCATTTGTTCTATCGAGTGGGTTGACCCGCGCCACGAGTCCATTGCGTGGGCTGTGCTGGCAACGCCGCCGGGAACCGATCCTGCGGCATGCATGGATGCGGCGCGCGCGGTGTGTCCCGAGGCGGCATCGCTTGTCAGCGCCGGGCGCATCTCGGCAACGAGTAAGCACCCGACCGAGACGAACATCGTCTTTATGCTCGATACGCTCGAGCTCTACACCATCAAACGTCGCATGCGAGCCGCGCAGGCCAAGTTGCGTCAGGACCGTTCACTCGACGATGAGGCCCGTCGCGTGCTGACGATGCAGGCGGTGCAAGATTCACAGCGCCAGCGCGAGCTCCAAAAGTCGATTGGTGGCGTGGCCGACCCGTTCCGTTTGATCGGCCTGGAGGCCGCAGACACCGATCAAGCCTAGATGTTGTGGTCAACCAGCGTATTCTCGCCTATATCCTGTCTTTATTTTGGGTATAGACGTCTTTGTGTGTGCTAAAGTATTGAGTCCTGTGGACTACGAAGGGAGAATCTGTGCCAAAAAAGACTGAGAGCACGGGTACTGGGCTGGAATCCTACGTTGCAAAGCTCATGGGCAACGGCTCAAACAGGACTTCGGTAACCGAGGACGAGATTCAGGTCGCCCTGAAGGATATCGATGTCTCTGATGAGCAGCTCAACGCGGTGTATTCCGCGCTGCGCAACAGCGGCATCCAGATTATCTCCGCGAGCGGAAACGACGACGCCCCGATGGACGTCGACGATGACGATAACGATACCGACGATTTCGACGATGACGAGCACGATTCCGGCTCGCTCGACGATCACGAGCTTAAGATGGCCCGCCAGGCCGATGCCGAGATGGGCTCTTCCAAGAGCAAGAAGAAGCGCACCGTGCGCACGTCTCGTTCGCGTTCGCGCGTGCGCGGCATCGATGCCTCCACGGTGATGCTGACCGGCGACCCGGTTCGTATGTACCTCAAGGAGATCGGTAAGGTCGACCTGCTGACCGCATCTGAAGAGGTCGATCTGGCCATGAAGATCGAGGCCGGTCTCGAGGCTACCGAGAAGCTCGAGGCTGCCGATGCAGGCGAGATCGAGCTCACCCGCGCCGAGATGCGTCGTCTTACGCGTATCGAGAACGTTGGTCTTGAGGCCAAGCAGGCGCTCATCAGCGCAAACCTGCGTCTGGTCGTCTCCATCGCCAAGCGCTATGTCGGCCGTGGCATGCTGTTCCTGGATCTGATCCAGGAGGGCAACCTCGGTCTGATCCGCGCCGTCGAGAAGTTCGACTACCAGAAGGGCTTCAAGTTCTCCACGTACGCCACGTGGTGGATCCGTCAGGCCATTACGCGCGCTATTGCCGACCAGGCCCGCACCATCCGTATTCCTGTGCACATGGTCGAGACCATCAACAAGCTCGTCCGCGTGCAGCGCCAGCTCCTCCAGGACCTGGGTCGTGACCCGACCCCCGAGGAGATCGGTGCCGAGATGGATATGAGCGCCGACCGCGTCCGCGAGATCCAGAAGATTTCGCAGGAGCCCGTGTCGCTCGCGACCCCGATCGGCGAGGAAGAGGATTCCCAGCTGGGCGACTTCATCGAGGACTCCCAGGCCATCGTTCCGCCCGATGCCGCCAGTTTCTCCATGCTGCAGGAGCAGCTCACCCAGGTGCTCGACTCGCTTGCCGATCGCGAGCGCAAGGTTATCGAGCTGCGCTTTGGCCTTGTCGACGGACATCCCCGCACGCTCGAGGAAGTCGGCCGCGAGTTTGGCGTCACGCGCGAGCGTATCCGCCAGATCGAGTCCAAGACCCTGGCCAAGCTCCGCCACCCGAGCCGTTCCAGCAAGCTCAAGGACTACATCGAAAGCTAGTCAAGCAAGAAGCGCCCTCAAGCACATCTGCCTGGGGGCGCTTTCATGTAGTCGTTGGGGACGTTCTTAAACGACTAGTCATTGGGGACGTTCTTGAATGACTAGTCGTTTAAGAACGTCCCCAATGACTGGGTCGGAAAATTTCTTAAAAAAGTTCTTGCCCTTCACCCAATCGTCCGTATAATAAACTTCGTTGCTTGATAGCACGCACCTATTCCTCGGTAGCTCAATGGTAGAGCACGCGGCTGTTAACCGCGCTGTTGTAGGT
>CATXXF010000058.1 GCA_958403395.1 uncultured Collinsella sp. | reverse complement strand
AACATCAACAAATAAAAACGGCTCAAATCCTGATTTGGATTTGAGCCGTTTGTCGTTACTGCTCGGGTTCTTCGACTTTATCGATGGCCCAGGCGGCTCCGAGACCGCCGGTGGTGTTGCGGCGGATGCACACGGTGACTTCGTGGCGCTCGCCGGCCTGCGTGTAGCGCAGGGGGAAGCTTGCGCGGTTTCGCGCGGCCTCGATGGTACCGCCCTCGCGGGCGATCCAGTAGTACTCGCCGACGATGCCGAGGGTGTCGGCGCCGTAGGGGAGATAGGTCGACAGCTGGTGCAGAAGCGGGCCGGGGCAGAAGACCTCGGTTGTGAAATCGACGGGGAAGTCCTTGGGGATGGCGGGCGCTGCAGGTGCGGGGGTTGGGGCCGCTGCGGGTGCCGAAACCGGTGCCGGTGCGGGAATATGGTCGCAAGCAGAGGTGGTCACGGACTCGATGACGGGTGCGGACTCCGGCGTCGTTTTCGGCTTGATCGCGGAATCTGCGGGCTCCACGGTGACGGGCACGTCTGCAGCTGCAGTTTCAACCTCAACCTGCATCGCGTTCTCGTTCTCGACGCTCGACTTTGCCTCGATGGGCGTGGATGCCATGGTGGTGATGCCGGCGTTTGCGTTCTCGGGGTCATAGACGACCGTGAGCGAGATGGCAGGCTGCGGTACCTCGGGCTCCGATGCCGCCTCGGCAGCGTCCTGTTCTGTGGGCTCTTCGGGCTGATCGTCCTCAGCCTCGTCGCCAAAGACATCGCTGTTTTGGAACGCAGGCGTCTCAGGCTGGTCAGCGGCTTCTTCGGTTGTCGACTTGGGAGCCTCGTCGAGCTCCGCAGTGGCTTCCTGCTCGGATATGACTTTGGGATCGGTCGTGGCGGCGATTTCGGCTTCTGCTGTTACCTCAATAGCGACTTCGATCTCTGTCTCGGGCTCGGGTTCCGGCACGACTTCAACCGTGGCTTCGGGCTCGGGACGCTTAACGTGCTTGGGGCGCACGGCCTTGAGGTCCTTCTCGCCGCGCTTTTTCTTTTTGTAGGACTGCTTGGCGCCCTTGGCAGCTTTGGGCTTGTCCTCGCCTTTGGCAAGGGCGGCATCCCAAGTCTCGTTGGCGATGACGGTGGCATACAGGCGACCGCCCTTAAAGACAGTCAGCTTAATGCAGTCGTCGAGCTCCTCGAGCAGCTCGCGCGTGGACTCGAAGCCTAGGTCATAAGCGGCCATGTCGCCGTCGGCGAGTGCCTCCTCGACCTGCGTCATAAACGTTTGCTTACCGCACCCAATCGCGTCGCGCAGCAGGCGATACAGATAGATGTGGTTGCCCAGCGATAGCGTGGGCTTAACTATTGTCTTGCTCATGGCAAATCTCCTCTTTACACACCAAAGCATCTTACCATCGCGCGGGGCTTGCCATCTCGTCGCCCAAGGCAAACGGGCGCGACCGTTGCCGGTTCGCGCCCGTTATGCAGGTCGGTTATCTATGAGGGGCAAACGTGCTTAGTTGCCCGATGCCGCGCCTTGGCTCGAGCTGTCAGATGCTGTGCCGGACGCGGTTCCGCTCGAGCTGTCGGTGTTGTTATTGTCGGTGGAACTCGTGCCCGATGTATTGTCGCTCGTCTGGTCACCCGTGCTCGGTTGAGAGCCGTCAGTCGTTTGGCTTGAGTCGGTCGTGCCGGATTGCGTGCCGCCGCTGTTCGCAGAGGAATCAGCGCTCTGCGACTGATCAGGGGTGTTCGAGGACGAGTCGGTGGATGCGGAGGTGCCCTGCGAGTCGTCCTGCTGGCTTTGCGATTGACCAGTGCTATCCGCATCGTGCTCGGTCGTGCGCGACGAAAGGATTGGCTCGGGACGATCGCCCAGACCCTCACCGGCGGTGGTGATAAGGATGGCACTGGTGCAGGCGATGACCGCGACGATGGCGATGGCGATCGAGAAGATGATGACCTTCTTTTGCGTCTGGCTGCGCTCTGCCGCCGCCTTGGCGCGCAGGCTGTTGGGAGCGACGCGTGCCGTGGTCGCGCGCCCCGCAATCTGGCGCATCTCCTGCGTAGTCGCGGCGCCGCCCAGGTGCTCCTCGGCATTGGGCTCAACGGGCTCATAGGCGCCGGCGGGGTAGTCGACGTCGGCGTGCGTACCTTTGAGGGCTTTGGCGCTGGCAGAGATAAAGTGGCGATAGACCTGTGAGGACACAACGGTGATGACCGAGCTCACGGCGGCACCAATTACTGAACCAGCGATACCGATCTTGGAGGCAAGCGCGACGCTTGTGGCGGCGGCTGCGGCGCCGGCGATAATCTGGGGAATGGAAATGTCGTCGAACAGGCCCTTTTTGGGCGCGATGGCCATGGTCTGTCCGATGGAATGGTTTTCGTGAACGCCGTTGTTGAGCGCGGCCGGTGTCATGACGCGCGTGCGCGGCGCGTCGGTGTACTTGGTTGTCATGCGGGGCCCTCCCGGTGTAAATCTGCTTCGTCTCATGTAGCCATCAGGGTACCCACCAGATGTGAATCGTACGTGACATTTAACAGATACCATCAACTCATCAATAGCTCACCAAGTTGGTGGGGTGCGGTTACACCCGGCGGTTGAACTACAATAGGGCTTGCTAATTGTTGTGAATGGCGTTTACGCACGGGAGCATTCTTATGAATCTTCACCTTTCTCAGTCTGATGGCTTTTTGCGTGTGGCGGCGGCCTCACCGCAGATTCGCGTGGCCGATGTCGAGGGCAATGCCGAGGTTGCGCTGGCAGCTGTTCGCGAGGCTACCGAGCGCGGCGTTCGCGCGCTGGTGCTGCCCGAGCTTAATCTGACCGGCTATACCGCGGCCGACCTGTTCCATAACCGCACGCTGCTGCATGCCTGCGAGGCTGCTCTGGTGCATATCCTCGACGAGACTCGTGAGCTGCCGATTGTCTTTACCATCGGTCTTCCCGTTGCAGTTGCCGAGAATATCTACAACTGCGCTGCCGTGTGCTGCGCGGGCGAGCTTTTGGGCCTCACGGCCAAGAAGTATCTGCCCAACTATGGCGAGTTCTACGAGCGCCGCTGGTTTGCTCCGGCGCCCGCAGATCCCGTGTGGGTCGAGTTTGCCGGTCAGGGTCCGGTCCCGCTGGGTTCGGGGCTTGTCTACCGTTGCTGTGATGAGGGCGCCGAGGACCTGGTGCTGGGCGTTGAGGTCTGTGAGGACCTGTGGGTGCCGGCGCCCCCTTCGACCGAGATGGCGCTTGCCGGTGCCACGGTGATTCTCAACCCCTCCGCTTCCGACGAGATCATCGGTAAGGCAGATTACCGCCGCAGCCTTATCTCTAACCAAAGCGCGCGCCTGTACTGCGCCTATGCCTATGCGGACGCGAGTGAGGGCGAGTCTACGACCGATATGGTCTTTGCGGGCGAGAACCTCGTCTATGAAAACGGATCTAAGCTTGCCGCCACGAAGCTCCTCACCTGCGATATGGCGGTGGCCGATGTCGATCTTGACCGCCTGGTTGCCGAGCGCCGTCGCTCGACGACGTGGACGCGCGCGGACGATGCGCCGGAGGCCACGACCGTTGAGTTTTCGTTTGAGGGCGTGCTGGCCAAAGAGCCTGTTCTGCGCGATGCCTGCGATATCGACCGCGTTTTCCCTCGCGCGCCTTTTGTGCCGGCCGACCACGGTGATCTGGCCGAGCGCTGCGAGACTATTCTCAATCTGCAGACTGCTGGCCTCAAGACTCGCCTTGCCCACACGGGCACCAAGGCTGCGGTCATCGGCCTTTCGGGTGGCTTGGACTCCACGCTGGCACTGCTTGTGACCGTGCGTGCCTTCGATGCGCTGGGGCTACCGCGCACGGGTATCACGGCGGTTTCCATGCCCGGCTTTGGCACGACACATCGTACCAAGTCGAATGCCGAGTCGCTCGCCCGCGACCTGGGCGTGAGCTTCCGCGAGGTTTCGATCCACGCGGCCGTGGAGCAGCACTTCAAGGACATTGAGCATGATCCGGCTGTCCAAGACGTGACCTACGAGAACAGCCAGGCCCGCGAGCGTACGCAGATTCTGATGGATCTGGCCAACCAGGCTGGCGGCTTTGTCATCGGCACGGGCGACCTGTCGGAGCTGGCGCTCGGCTGGGCTACCTATAACGGCGACCACATGAGCATGTACGCCGTCAACGCGAGCGTGCCCAAGACGCTTGTGCGTCACTTGGTGCGCTATGCCGCCGATGTCTTTGGCGGGCGTATTGCCGAGGTCTTGCTCGACATCCTCGATACGCCGGTGTCCCCTGAGCTTCTGCCGCCCACGGGCGATGGCGAGATTGCACAGAAGACCGAGGATTTGGTGGGCCCGTACGAGCTGCACGACTACTTCCTCTACTACCTGCTGCGTTTTGGCTTTGAGCCGGGCAAGATCTACCGCATGGCGCTCAAGAGCTTCGAGGGCGTCTACGACGCCAAGACCGTCCACATGTGGCTGCGTACGTTCTATCGTCGCTTCTTCGCCCAGCAGTTTAAGCGCAGCTGCCTGCCCGATGGTCCCAAGGTGGGCTCGGTGACGCTCAGCCCGCGCGGCGATTGGCGTATGCCGAGTGACGCCAGCTCGCGACTGTGGCTTGCGCAGATCGACGCGCTCAACGCAATTGACTAAGGTTGGCTAAATTGAACCAATACGGGGGTTGCAAGCGTTACACTTTTGCAATCTGATGGCCCGTATCGCGCGGCGCTCTTGTCGGAGCGCCGCGTTTTTTATATCGAAAGGTGGCACCATGCAGGCATCGCAGCGTCTCGACCGCTTTGGCGCGGAGGTCTTCGCCTCGCTCAACAACAAACTGCTCGCGCTGAAGGCTCAGGGCAAGACCATTTACAACATGAGCGTGGGCACGCCTGACTTTAAGCCGTACGACCACGTGGTCGAGGCGCTCACGCAAGCAGCCCAAGATCCCGAGATGTGGAAGTATGCCCTGCGCGACTTGCCCGAACTCAAGCAAGCCGTGTGCGATTACTATGAGCGTCGCTTTGGCGTTTCGGGCATTACGCCGTCCATGGTGCAGTCGTGCAACGGCACGCAGGAGGGTGTGGGTCATTTGGGCCTGGCTCTGCTCGATCCGGGCGATACCATTCTGGTTCCCGATCCGTGCTACCCGGTCTTTGAGGCGGGTGCCAAGATTGCCGATGCCAAGCTCGAGTACTATCCGCTGGTTGCCGAGCATAATTATCTGCCCTACGTGGCAGGCATCGATCCCGAGGTTGCCGATCGTGCCAAGTATATGATCGTGTCGCTGCCCGCGAACCCGGTCGGGTCGGTGGGCACGCCCGAGGTCTACGAGGAGATCATCGCTTTTGCCCGCGAGCACGACCTGCTCATCGTCCATGACAACGCATACTCCGACATCGTGTTCGACGGCGAGCCGGGCGGCAGCTTCTTGCAGTATCCCGGCGCGCTCGAGGTGGGCGTTGAGTTCTTCTCGCTCTCCAAGTCGTTTAACGTCACCGGTGCGCGTATCGGCTTTTTGGTCGGCCGCGAGGACGTGGTCTCTGCCTTTGCCAAGCTGCGCGGCCAGATCGACTTTGGTATGTTCTTCCCGATCCAGAAGGCTGCTATCGCCTGCCTGAACGGTCCGCGCGATGAGGTCGAGGCGCAGCGTCTGAAGTACCAGGAGCGCCGTGATGCCCTGTGCGACGGTCTCGAGGGTCTGGGCTGGGAGCGTCCCAACGCGCATGGATCTATGTTTGTGTGGGCCAAGCTTCCCGGTGGTCGCACCGATTCCATGGCGTTTTGCGAGGAGCTTATGGAGAAGGCCGGCGTTGTGGTGACGCCGGGCGCGAGCTTTGGCCCTTCGGGCGAGGGGCACGTGCGCATGGCGCTGGTCCTGCCGCCCGACCAGATCGCTTTGGCTGTCGAGGCCATTCGCGAGGCGGGCTTGTATTAGAAAGCTATTTCGGCTCGTCAATAGCTCGAAACCGATTTCGTACAGTTATTTTACGAATTCTGCAAACAATTTCGGTAAACGGTCGATTTTTAGCTGCGAATAGGAGCATAATCAAAGTCCCGATTGGATGTATTGGGATTACGGCAAGCCGCTCGGGTCGTTCCCGGGCGGCTTGTTTGTGGAGAGAGATGGGAGTTTCTAATGGTTAACGAGAAGAAGGTCGCTATTGTCGGCTGCGGTTTCGTCGGTTCGTCTTCGGCGTTCGCGCTGATGCAGAGCGGTCTGTTCTCCGAGATGGTCCTCATCGACGTGGACAAGAACCGCGCCGAGGGTGAGGCCCTGGATATCGCGCACGGCATGACGTTTGCCGAGCCGATGAAGATCTACGCCGGCGATTATTCCGATGTCGCCGACGCCGCCATGATCGTCGTCACCGCTGGCGCTGCCCAGAAGCCCGGTGAGACCCGCCTGGACCTGGTCAACAAGAACGTCAGCATCTTTAAGTCCATTATCCCCGAGATTAAGAAGTCCGGCTTCGATGGCATTCTGCTCATCGTCTCCAACCCGGTCGATGTTCTGACCTACGCCGCCATCAAGATGTCCGGCCTGCCCGAGGGCCACGTCATCGGTTCCGGCACCGTGCTCGACACCGGCCGCCTGCAGCAGATGCTTGGTGCCCACGTCGAGGTTGACCCGCGCGATGTCCAGGCCTATGTCATGGGCGAGCACGGCGACTCCGAGTTTGTCGCTTGGTCCAGCGCTCAGGTTGCCGGCGTTCCGCTGAACACCTTCTGTGAGCTTCACGGCCATCTGGAGCATGAGGCTGCCGAGAAGCGCATCGCTGAGGACGTCAAGAACTCCGCCTACACCATCATCGAGAAGAAGCACGCCACCTACTATGGCGTCGCCATGGCCGTCAAGCGCATCTGCACCGCCGTTATGCGCGATGAGCAGACCGTTCTGCCTGTCTCCTCGCTCATGGTGGGCGAGTATGGCCTGTCCGATCTTGCCATCTCCATGCCGACCGTCGTTGGCCGCGACGGCGTTGTCTGCCGCGTCCCCGTGCCGCTGAACGAAGACGAGCAGCATGAGCTCACCGTCTCCGCCAAGGCCCTCAAGGACATCATCGACAGCGTCGATTTTTCCTGCTAAATCAAGCTCGCTAGAGCGAAAAGCTACAATGAAGGCGTCCGGGTCCACACGGCCCGGGCGCCTTTTTGGTGCAAAGTAACCTGACCCCAATGCACCATCCCAATGCACCATAGTTGATGGGAGGGCCATGTCGGATTCGCCTAATTTTTTGACCTATGCCCAGACGGCGTTTGATCCGTTTGAGGAGCGGCCGTTCTGCGCGGTGGATAGCCTGGTCTTTGCGTGGTTGTCCTATTTGCGTTTGCCAGGTGATATGGCGGAGCTGACGAACTGGCAGGGCCTAGACGTACGCGAGCTGCTGCGTGCCGAGTGCTACCGGGACATGATTGACGACTTGTGGGACCCGGAGGGGAGCAGGGCCTTGTTGGAGGCCGTGGCAGCAAGTCCTCGCTACCGTGGCGTGCACGTTTGCGGCTATCGTGCCGTGAGCGATGTGGTGGCGACGGAGCAGTTTGCAGCCATGGCGTTTCGGTTTCCGGCAGGGTTTAGCTATCTTTCCTTCCGGGGGACCGACAGCACGATTGTGGGCTGGAAAGAGGACTTTAACATGGCGTTCCGGTGTCCTGTGCCGGCCCAGGAATCCGCGGCACGTTATGTGGACGAGGCGGCGGATGCGATTGACGGGCCGCTTTTGTGCGGAGGTCATTCCAAGGGTGGAAACCTTGCGGTGTACGGTGCGGCGATGTGCTCCGATGTCGCCCGTGAGCGAATCGAACGGGCGTATTCCCATGATGGCCCGGGCTTCGTCGAGGAGTTTCTGAACGGCAGCGCCTTTGCCGATCTTTCCGGCCGAATCGATAAGACGCTGCCTCGGTCGTCGATCTTTGGCATGATGTTCGAGACACAGGAGGACTATGCCATCGTTGAGAGCACCGAGTTCAGCCTGCTGCAGCACAATCCCTTTAGCTGGGTGGTTGATGGTCGCGACTTCGTGTACTGTGAGCGCCTGTCCGCCGGTGCTCGATACGTTGATGGTTCCATTCGCGAGATGCTGCTTGCAGTGTCACCTAGCGAGCGCGAGCGTTTTGTAGATGCGTTGTTCTCCGTGTTTGAGGCTACGGGTGCTGAGCGGTTTGCAGATATCGCTGGGAATCTGCGCGAGAGCCTGCCCGTGATGCTCCAGGCTGCGCAAGGCTTTGACAAGGATACGCGACGCTTTGTCTCGCAGACTATCGTTGCGATTCTTAAGTGTGCACTTCTGCCCAAACGTCCCCAGATCGATTTGCCCGCTGCCGGCAAGAGCTTGGCAGAACAGCTCGAGGCTTGGCAGTCCGAGCTCCTGCGCTAACCATTGGTGCAAAGCGACCTGTCCCCGATGCACCAATCTTCGACGCGCCTGGGGCGGACTCGACCGCTATACTGGTTCGTGCCGAAATCGATCTAGAACGGAATGCCGTATATGAAAATCAATCACGCGATTCTGCATATCCTGGACTTTGACTCTGCCGTCAACGTCATGAGTCAACGCGAGCTCGATATTGAGAGCCGCACCGTGCGTAATTTCGTAACCACGCATTTGCGGCGCGCTCGTACCTCGGCTGATAACAAGCGTGCCACGTTTGCCGAGAACTCCGCATTCGGCGGCGAGCTCAAGGGCTATTTCTTTGGTGAGCGTGAGTTCGTGGACCTGTCTCAGCAGATTGCGGAGTTCATCTCTTCCGAACTTACTAAGGCCGAGAAAGCCGAGTCCACTGACGTGCTTGTGGCGGACTTTGATGACGATGAGGATGCCCGCTGGTTTGCCGTGATGCTGCTGGGCTCCAAGCAGGCTTTTATGCACGAAGTGGGCCGCGAGGAGGGGGAGGTGCGCAACGATATCGCGCGCCACTACGCCATTCTGCCGAACCCTTCGCAAAAGGTGCCGAGCTATGCCATCGTGCGTGCGAGCACCATGGAGATCGGCTATGTGGACAAGAAGCGCAAGATTGCCGGCGAGGACCGTATGCTTATCCCCGATGGCCTGCTTCAGTGCGACACGGGCGTATCGGGTAAGGAGGTCATCGACACCGTGACGCGCGTGGTCGAGGAGGTCGCGGAGGAGCACGGCGCCAACACGGCCGTAGCGCTCGCTAAGGTTAAGGCTGCCGTTGCCGAGAAGGTTGAAGACGACGAGGAGCTGCCGCCTTGGGATATCGTCGATGAGGTCTTTGAGGACGAGCCGGTCATCAAGGAGAGCGTGCGTGCGGCGCTGACCGAGGAGAAGGTACCCGAGCGCGTGCCCGTGGAGCGCAAGCAAGTTGAGCGTGCGGCCGTGCGTAATCACAAGATCCGTACCGACACGGGTATCGAGATCAGCTTCCCGGCCGAGATGGGTTCGAACTCCGAGTACATCGAGTTCGTCAACGAGCCCAACGGCCTCATCTCCATCGAGCTCAAGAATATCGGTAGTATTGAGAATCGATAAAAGATAGTGGGCTGAAGGAATTGCTCTTCAGCCCACTATCTTTTTCTCTATTTCATCTATTTCTCTTGCTGTGGGATGGGTGGCGGAGTTGTTGACCTGGCGAACAAATCCGCCAACTCTTGAATGCTTCCCGCGGATTGCCAGTCGGCCATACCTTGCTTCCACACCAACGTCGAAGCGTTCAATGAGCCTGTGGTGCTCATTTGCTGAAGTGTCTGAATGGGAAAAGGCCCGGTGGTTTTGTCGCCATTGGCAACAAAGTAGCTATTTCGGGGTAGAGGCGGCGGAGCTTGAACGCCGGTTCCCAGCAGGCTGTTCATGTTGCCTGCAATATTCTGCCCCAGGGCACCCCCGATGGCTATCCCTGCTGTGATTCCAGCCATATTCAATCCTGAATCTGGGGCTATGCCCCCAGCTTGGCCGCTTCGACCAAGAGCCTCTGCGCCCGCAACGCCGACAGCAGTTTGCGCCTCAATTTGATAAGCGGCCATATTGGAGGATTGAATCTGCTTGTGAATGCCGTACTGAGATTCCTCACGTTCAATGCGGAGTTGCTCTGCCAGGTTCTGCATTTTTATTTGCTGGGCATCCTGAATGGTTTTTATATCAGCCTCTGCCTTCGCCCTGGCGGTTGCAGCTGTGATATCGCGGGTGATGGCCATTAGCTGTTTGAATGCCTCGCTGTCCTTATCGATATCAATTGCAGCGATATCGACGCTGGACAGTTCAACCCCGAATAGCTCATTGAGTTTCTCTGAGAGCGCCTCGATTGCTAGCCGGGAGATGTCATCCGTCTTGTTTCCAAGCTGTTGAACGGGGAGTTGTTGCGTTGTGGCCACGTTCGCCACGATGCCTTTGATCTTGCGTGCAACATGGTCTTTGATTTGACTCTGGAGGTCTGTGGCATCGAATTCATCGAGACGATGCAATTTGATGAAGCGCCGGTAATCGGCTATGCAATACGTGATGGTTCCTCGTACGGCGACCGGAATCCCGAACTCTGGATATCGAGAATCGAAGACGTCGAAGTACCTGACTGCAAATTTAGATTGCAGCACTTTTGCAAGGTTGATGAAATAGACTTCGGCTTGGAAAGGTGTCCCACCGCCGTATGTTAGCGCAACGAGGTTGGCTATGATCGGCAGGTTCGATGTTTCAAGGGTCTTGTCAAATGGGCCTTCGATATAT
>CATXXF010000057.1 GCA_958403395.1 uncultured Collinsella sp. | reverse complement strand
AGAGGGACCGTGCAGCTGAGCTCAAGGAGATCCTGGCGGCGCTGAACTCGCAGGTTGCTGACTTCTCGTAGGCGGTACTGGGGGACGCGGTTTGGGGCTTTGCTCGCTACTGCGGACAGTCCTGCTCGCACGAAGGCCACATTAAGTGGCCTTCGGCTCGTGCGGAACTTGTATCGAGCAAAGCCCCAAACCGCTCCCATAGCGGTTACGGGGGCGTTCGCTGCCTGGTAGGGCCACTTGGTTGTGACCTTGATCTCGCTGCAAAGCGGTGTTTGGCTGATATTTTGAATGGGAGGGGCTCGTTGTTGATTCGGGCCTCTTTTTATGTTGAGGGGACTTTGGGTTATGGCTAAGCGTTCTGGGTCGTATGTCGTTCCTTTCTCGTTTGAGTTGCTTTCGTTTGATGAGGCTGTAGGGCTGGCTGCTGATACGGGGCGGATTTCTGGGGATGCTGGGCCTCTGCTTGAGACGGTTGTCGATATGCTCGATGAGCTGGGGCGTCCGGACGAGTATTTCGATTGCATTCAGGTCGCCGGCACCAATGGCAAGACTTCGACTACGCGTTTTTCGGCTGCTATCCTTCGCGGCGAGGGGCTCAAGACCGCGCTGTATACGTCGCCGCAGCTGGTGCGCTATCCCGAGCGCATGGAGGTTGACGGGCGCGTTGTGAGCGATGAGGCCTTTGCCCGTGGCGTTTCGGCGGCTGTCGAGGCGGGGCGTCGCGTGAATGCGCGTCGTGTGGCGGCGGGGGAGCGCGCCTATACCATCACGCCGTTTGACCTGCTGACGGCTGCTGCACTGGTGGTGTTTGCCGAGGCTTGCGTGGACGTGGCCGTGCTTGAGGTCGGCATGGGCGGGCGCTGGGACGCCACGAGTGCGACCGATCCCGTCGCCGTCGCCATTACGGGCATTGGGCTCGATCACACACGTATTTTGGGCGATACGCTCGAGGCCATTGCGGGGGAGAAGGCTGCGGTCATCAAGCCCGGACGTCTGGTTGTGCTGGGTGAGGGTACGCACGAGTCGAGCGTTCAGCGCGTAATGGATGCTCGCTGCCGCGCGTGCGGCATTGTGCCGCTCGTGGTGAACCATGCCACGACCAAGGTGCCGGAGCACGTGGGCGATACGGTTGAGTTTAGCTGCACCACGCCGCGTGCGATCTATACGTCGAGCATGGTCAAGCCGGCCTATCAGCCGCAGAATGCCGCGTGCGCGATTATGCTGTGCGAGGGGTATCTGGGTCACGAGCTCGATCATGACAAGCTCGATGCGTCACTTATGGGCTGTCCCACACCGGGTCGTTTTGACGTGCTGGGGACCGATCCACTCAAGCTGATTGATGCCTGTCATAATCCCCAGAGCTGCGAGAACTTTGTCAGCGCACTGGATGAGATCGACCCGTGCGTGGAGAACCGCCCCACGCTGCTGTGCGCCGCGCTGGCCGATAAGGACGTGGCGGGCATCGTCGACGTGCTGATCCCGGCTTTCCCGCGCGTGGTCGTGACGCAGACCGATTCCGATCGCGCCCTGCCGTCAGAGGAGCTCGCCGCCCTCGTTGATGCCGATAAGCTCGCGGGCGTATACCCCAGCGTTTCCGAGGCCCTCGCAGCTTTCAAGGCTGCGGGCGAGCCCTTCGTAGCAGCCGGCACCATCACCCTAGCCGGCGAAGTAGCCGGCCTGCTGCGCTAACCCATCCCCTCAGCAGTTGCGGTGAAATGCGGACTGTTTTACAAGCCAGAAGCCTCAAACAGTCCGTATATCACCGCAACTCAAAAGCAGCCAATTTGGGGCGGGGCTTTTTAGCTACCCTGCACCTCACATTGACTTGCTTGTCACGAACTGGGCCTATCTACTACGTTTGACCGGTTACCCCCGACCACTTCGAAAAATGCAAAAATAAAACCGCAGGTAGATGGCTTGCGGATTTTGCGAAAAGTCGGTTATGGTCGACCCGTGCGGGTTAAACGTAGTAGATAGGCCGTTTTTGTGGCGAAGCCTTGGCAGGATGCGGCAAAGGGGTTGTCCCTTTGCCGCATTGCCTAGTCTAGGCGGAGCGGATCGTGGGGGTAGGCGTTGAGAATCTCGACGCCGTTCTCGGTCACCAGGGCCAGGTCCTCGATGCGGACGCCGGTGCGGCCGGGGAGGTAGATGCCCGGCTCGATGGAGAACGTCATGCCCGGCTCTACGACCTGCTCGTTGACGAGTGAAACGTCGCCCGGCTCGTGGTCCTGCAAGCCGATCGAGTGTCCCAGGCGATGCGTAAAGTACTGCCCATAGCCCGCATCCTCAATCACGTCGCGTGCGGCGCGGTCCAGGTCGCACATGCGCACGCCCGGGGCGATGAGCGCCTCGGCGGCCTCGTTGGCGCGGCGCACGATGTCGTAGATGCGCGCCGTCTCCTCGTCCGGATCGCCCCAAAAGAACGTGCGCGTCATGTCCGAGCAGTAGTTGCAGCGGCGTCCGCCAATGTCGAACAGCACCACGTCGCCGCGCTTGAGTACTGTTTCGTCGGGCTCGTGGTGCGGGTCGCCGGCGTTAGCACCAAAGCTCACGATGGGCGGAAAGCTAAAGCCCTCGCAGCCGTGCTTGCGATACAGGCCGAGCATCTGGTCGGCAATCTCGCGCTCCGTCACGCCTTCGTGGACGAGCTTGATGGCGTCGGCCATCACGGCGTCGTTAGCGGCCGAGGACGCGCGCATGAGCTCCTGTTCGGCGTCATCCTTGTGGGTGCGCGCGGCGGTGACGGCAAAGTCACCCAGGAAAAACTCGCTGGCTGCGTGGCGCTCCATGAGTGGCATCAAAAAGCCGGAACGCATGACGGTGTCGATGCCGAGTGGTTTGGTCGGATCGACCTCGCGAGCGATGGCGTCGGCCACGACGTCGGTATCGGTGTGGTAGGCAACGCGCGCATTGTCGTATTCCGGCAGCTGATGCAGCGCGTTGACCAAGATCACGGGCTCGCCACCGCGTGCGAGCAGCACGCCGCAAAAACGCTCGAACATATCGGCATAAAAGCCGGTCAGGTAGTAGATCGACCACGGGTCGTTTACGAGCAGCTGTGCGCCGGGGTGCTGAGCCTCGAGCGCATCGAGCACGCGCGCCACACGCTGGTCATCGACAT
This sequence comes from uncultured Collinsella sp., assembly GCA_958403395.1. GTDB lineage: Bacteria > Actinomycetota > Coriobacteriia > Coriobacteriales > Coriobacteriaceae > Collinsella. The sequence goes on along the minus strand of CATXXF010000057.1, from coordinate 7,585 downwards.
GTGCCATACATCGTCCTTTCGTTAGGGTGCCACCATGGTATCCCAAGCCCGGCAGTTGGGGACGTCCCTTTTATGCCGGCACCTTGGGACACTCCTTTGCATCCCATGCGGCCCTCATAAGTTGCGGTGAAATACGGACTGTTTAGCGGCCTGAAGCCATAAAACAGTCCGTATTTCACCGCAACTGCGGAGGAGGACCGGGCGGATGGTGGGGTAGCTAAAAGAGCCCCGTCCCTAATTAGCTACTTGGGCTCGGTCGATGTCCATGCTGGCGATTAGGTTGATGTTGGTGTTGAGGAGGTTGGGGAGGACGATGTCGCCCATGCGGATGGGGGCGTTGACGATTAGGCCTCGGATGAGGTCCATGGCTTGGGCGTGGAGGGTCAGCGGGATGGCTTCGGATGTGCGCACGGGGAGCAGGGCTTCGTCGCCGCCGGAGACGGCTACGGTGGTGGTGAGCACGCGCATGGGGCAGGTGAGCTCCTGATGCGCGAACTTATCGCCGCGCGGGCAGTTGTTGCCGGTCACGGAGCGCACCTCTGCCACGGCGCCGTCTGCGTCACGCTTTACCTCTACGGTCAGAAGGCACTCGGATGGGCAGGTGGTGCAGTTGAACTGCAGCGTCTCGATTGCGTTCGTGCTCATGGCTTTACGCCCCCTCAACAGGGTCAACGGACAGGACAATCTCGCTGGCACCCAGGTCGAGTGCACGCTGAATCACCTTCGCCGGCAGTGGGAAGCTTTCCATAACGCTCGGCTTAAACGCGCGGACCTTGCCGGCGAACAGCTCTTCGCCGTTGGCCAAGATCCTCACGCGGGCAGCGTCGACGGGTCGGCGTACGCGGAAGTTGAGCTTGGTGAGCGCTACGGCCGTAATGCGTCCCGGCAGCGCGTAGCTCGCAATGCCGGCGGGGGAGACCGTGAGCTCGCAGCCCGCGTCCGCGGCACCCGCCTCAGCATCCGTGTTGCCACCCAGCGCGTACGCCGCCGCAGCTGCGCCAGCCCTCTCGGACTCGGTCGTCACGTTGTCGGCTAGGTCGTGCACATGCAGCACATTGCCGCAGGCAAAGATGCCCGGCACGCCCGTCTGCAGGCTCTGGTCCACCACTGCGCCGCGCGTGCGCGGGTCAAGTTCAACGCCCGCGGCAACCGAAAGCTCGTTCTCGGGTATCAGACCCACCGAAAGCAGTAGCGTGTCGCACGGAACAACGCGCTCGGTCCCCGGAATGGGCGCCAGGCTCTCGTCGACTTGGCTCACCTCGACTGCTTCCACGCGATCGTGTCCGATCACACGCGTGACGGTTGTGGACAGGTGCAGCGGAATGCCAAAGTCGTCAAGGCAGTTCTTGACGTTGCGGCGCAGACCGTTGGCGTACGGCATGAGCTCGTATACGCCCTCGACCGAAATCCCCTCGAGCGTGCAGCGACGTGCCATGATCAGCCCGATATCGCCCGAGCCCAAAATGACGGCTCGCGAGCCGGGCTTGAGGTTTTCGATATTGATGTATCGCTGCGCCAGGCCGGCCGTAAACACGCCGGCGGGACGACTGCCGGGAATCTTGATCTCGCTGCGCGTGCGCTCACGACAGCCCATGGCAAGCACGATCGCCCGTCCGGTGAGCTGCAGCATGCCGGAGGGATTCATGAGCGTGACGGTATGTACCGCGGTGTCTTCCGTAGGCTCGCCCGAATTAATCCCAATCACCATGCTGTTCAGGAACAGCGCAATGTCGGTTTCGTGCACCTGGTCAATAAAGCGCTGCGCGTACTCGGGACCGGTGAGCTCCTGCTTAAAGTGCGATAGGCCAAAGCCGGGGTGGATGCACTGGCGGAGTATTCCGCCCAGGTGCTGTTCGCGCTCCACGATGGCCACGCGCGCTCCAGCTTTGTGCGCGGCAAGCGCGGCCGCCATGCCGGCAGGTCCGCCGCCGATAACGACCACGTCGAAGGCTTGCGTTTGTACGGCTTCTACGACGCCGCAATCAATCGCGCTCGATTTGAATTCCGCCATCCTAGCGCACCCCCTTCAAAGGTCCCTCGACCAGCCAGGAGCCGGCATCCTCCAGTAATACCTTGCTAGGGTCGCAGCCCAGCTCGCGGGCAAGAATCGCCACCACGCGGCTCTGGCAAAAGCCGCTCTGGCATCGACCCATGCCGGCACGACAGCGGCGCTTGACGCCTTCGACCGAAACCGCGCCCGGGCGGCGTCGGATCGCGGCCACGATTTCGGCCTCGGGCACCGTCTCGCAGCGGCAGACGATCTGCCCCCATGCGGGGTCGGACTCGATCAGATCCTCCTTGCGCGCCAGCGGTGCGCGGTCAAAGTCGTCCGGCGCGCGGCGAATTGGGTTCCAGTCCGCCCGCTCGTGCAGCTCCACGCCCGCCTCGCGCATCACAAGCTCCATGCGCTCGGCAATGGCCGGCGCGCTTGCCACACCCGGCGACTGAATGCCCGCCGCCTGGAAAAGCCCCGGCACCACGGCCGACTGTCCAATAAAGAAGTCGTTCGTTCCTTGAATGACCGGACGCCCGCCGGCAAATGCGCGCACCACGCGGCGCGTATCCAGATCGGGCGCCAGCTTGCGTGCACCTGTCAGCAGCGCGTTTACATCGCTCGCATAGGTTTGCGTGTCGCCCGGCTCGCGCACGGCGGCCGTGGCGGTGATCACGGTGTTGCCGTGCACGGTGCCCGTGACGATAACACCCTTCGACACCGGCGTCGGCACGGGGTAGAGCGGCATGAGCGTGCGCGGTTCCTTGTCCAGCACCACGATGTTGCCCTGGCGCCAGACCATCTGAAACTCCTCGGCGCCCGCCATATGCGAGATGTCTGCGGCACCGTTGCCCGCGGCGTTAATCAGGTAACGGCAGCGCACGTCTCCGGCGGGCGTCACCAGCGTAAATCGCGCGCGGCCCTTGTCGTCGGCGGCAGCGCCCCCGTCAGCGCCGCCGGCAACTTCAATCGCCTCCACCGGCGCGGAACGCATAAACGTCACGCCGTTGGCAACGGCGTTTTCCAGCGCGGCGATGGCGACCTCAAAAGGGTCGACGTAACCGGTCGAAGGGCACCACAACGCGCACGTCGCCTTAGCACTCGCGCGCGGCTCCAGCTCGTGGATGCGCTCGGGGCCGATAATCGACAGCTCGGGCACGCCGTTGGCAAGGCCATTCTGGCGCAGCTTCTCCAGGTGAGCGCGGTCTTCAGCGTTGAAGCCCAGTACCATCGACCCGGTGCGGCGGAACAAAAAGCCTAGCTCCTGGGCCCACGTGCCATATAGCTCGCAACCACGGGCGTTGACCTGCGCCTTGACCGTGCCCGGCGCCGGATCGTAGCCGGAGTGCACCAAGCCGCCGTTGGCCTTCGAGGCGCCCAGCGCGATATCGTTGGCAGCCTCGACCACGCAAATGGACAGGTTATAGCGCGCGAGCTGCCTCGCGATGGCACACCCGGTAATGCCCGCGCCCACAATTGCGATATCAAACGTTTCCGCCACGGTGCCTCCCAGACGAGTTGACAGGCCGTCAATAAGACTATCCTACGGTCTACACACCTCCAGCGCAGCGGCAATGCGGCGAACAGCCCCGCAACACCCGCCAACGGCAGGCGAGGGGAGACCCCGGCAACGTTGACAACCTCGTCTACCGACAACTACGGCAACCGTTTGTCTCGATCTGTAACAGTTTGCTGATGATTTGGGTTCTAGATGTTACAGATCGAGACGTTAGTCTGGCGCCCCCTCCGTTTGTCTCGACCTGTAACATCTAGGACCGGATTTCGCTCCCACCTGTTTCAGATTGAGATGTTTGTGTCCGCGCCAGCCCCGCCCCTAGCCGTGGTCCCATATAAACAAACCCCGTGGTAAACTTGACCGAACTGTTAATATTCCGAAAGGTACCCGTAATGTCCAAGTACATCTCCGAGCTCATGTCGCCGCAGCTCATGGGCGTCGTCTATGCCTTTGTTGGCTTTATCATCGCCCTGTATGTGCTGTCGGTCGTCTATGTGTTCATCGACGCTCGCCGCCGCGGCGCCAGCGCCTACGTGGCATGGGGCATCATCGCCCTCATCCCGTTTGTGGGCCTCATTGCCTACCTGGTCCTGCGCCCGCACTCCTACGCGGCCGACCGCGAGGAGCAGGAGCTGGACATGGCCCTGCGTGAGCGCCAGCTTGCCCAGTACGGCACCTGCCCGCAGTGCGGCGCGCCCATCGAGAAAGACTTCGTTGTCTGCCCGGTGTGCGATACCCAGGTTCGCAACGTGTGCCCCAGCTGCCATCGCCCGCTCGATGCGCACTGGAAGGTCTGCCCCTACTGCCGAACTCGCATCCAGTAACGCATCCATCGCCGGGCCGGCCGCAAGCCCCGGGCACACCGCAAGCCACGCGCGCCCCACACCTCGCGCCCACACGATGAAGCATGCGTAGAAAATCGCCCGCCGTGCCATTAAGGTGCGGCGGGCGCTTGTATACCAAGGCAACCTGCCTATAATGATGCAAGTCAAAAACGCCGAGCGCATCGCACGCACTTGCATCAGGCATCCGAGAGGAGAAAACATACCCATGAAGGCACTCTACAATGACGGTTCGGTGGCCGAGCTCCCGCAGGACGAGGTCACGCACGTCATCCGTCACTCCGCTGCGCACATCATGGCGCAGGCCATCAAGCGCCTGTACCCCGAGGCCGACTTTGCCTACGGCCCCGCGACCGACAACGGCTTCTACTACGACGTCGACCTGCCCGAGGGCGTCAAGATCAGCGAGGACGACTTCCCCGCGATCGAGGCCGAGATGAAAAAGATCGTCAAGGAGAACCTCAAGTTCACCGTCTTTGAGAAGCCCCGTGCCGAGGCCATCGCCCTTATGGAGGAGCGCGGCGAGAAGTACAAGGTCGAGCACATTAACGACCTGGACGACGACGCCCGCATCACCTTCTATCAGCAGGGCGACTACATCGACATGTGCGTCGGCCCCCACATCTGCTACACCAAGGCCCTCAAGGCCTTTAAGCTCACCGGCGTCTCGGGTGCTTACTGGAAGGGCGACAAGGACAACAAGATGCTCACCCGCATCAACGGCGTCGCCTTTGCCACCAAGGAGGAGCTCGACGAGCACTTGCACATGCTGGAGGAGGCCAAGAAGCGCGACCACCGCAAGATCGGCCGCGAGATGGACCTCTTTATGATGCGTGACGAGGCCCCCGGCTTCCCGTTCTTCCTGCCCAACGGCATGATCCTTAAGAACACGCTGCTGGACTACTGGCGCGAGATCCATCACAAGGCCGGCTACGTGGAGATCTCCACGCCGCTCATCATGAACAAGCAGCTGTGGAAGACCTCGGGCCACTGGGATCACTATAAGGACAACATGTACTCCACCGTCATTGACGACGAAGAGTACTGCATTAAGCCCATGAACTGCCCGGGCGGCGTGCTTGTGTACGCCTCCAAGCCGCACTCCTACCGCGAGCTGCCCATCCGCGCCGGCGAGATTGGTCTGGTGCACCGCCACGAGCTGCGCGGCGCCCTGCACGGTCTGTTCCGCGTGCGCTGCTTTAACCAGGACGACGCCCACCTGTTTGTGCGTCCCGACCAGCTGACCGACGAGATCGTGGGCGTGGTCAACCTCATCGACTCCGTGTACCAGAAGTTTGGCTTTAAGTACCACGTTGAGCTTTCCACCCGCCCCGAGGACTCCATGGGCTCGGACGAGGACTGGGCTCGCGCCGAGGAGGGCCTGCGCACCGCTCTGGAGCAGCTGCACATGGACTACGAGGTCAACGAGGGCGACGGCGCCTTCTACGGCCCCAAGATCGACTTCCACCTGGAGGACTCGCTCGGCCGTACCTGGCAGTGCGGTACCGTGCAGCTCGACTTCCAGATGCCGCTCAACTTTGATCTTGAGTACGTGGACGCCGACGGCACCAAGAAGCGTCCCATCATGCTGCACCGCGTATGCTTTGGTTCCATCGAGCGCTTCATCGGTATTCTGATTGAGCACTTTGCGGGCAAGTTCCCCACCTGGCTGGCTCCCGTGCAGGTTAAGGCTCTGCCCGTGTCCGAGAAGAGCCGCGACTACGCCCACGAGGTGTGCGCCAAGCTGGAGGAGGCCGGCATTCGCGTGGTCTGCGACGATCGCGACGAGAAGATCGGCTACAAGATCCGCGAGGCCCGCAGCATCGACCGCGTGCCCTACATGCTCATCCTGGGCGAGAAGGAGGTCGAGGCCGGCAACATCTCCGTCCGCGATCGCTCCAACGAGACCGTTCAGATGAGCGTTGACGAGTTTGTTGCCAAGGTGACCGAGGAGATCAAGACTCGCGCCTAAGGCGAACTTCACAACAATTAACAAAGGCGACCGTCCACAAAGGGCGGTCGCCTTTTTTCTTACCAAAATAAGAAAAGCCGCTGGTTGAGCGGCTTTTTTGTTGCACAAAAAGGTACAGGTTTTTGTAGGGGGATATGGAGATGCACCTACTGGCAGTAAATTTTGCGTAATCTGGGCAAACGCTGATTAATTGCTCGTATAATGTCGTCTGTCGAAAGATACAAAAACCTGTACTTTTGCGGCTGCGCCTAGCTGGGAGCGAGAAGCCTGTTCTAAACGCCCCTGCATTTGCGTGCATCGCAACGCCAAAACAGGGGGCGAGAACATGGAACAGACGGCACGGCGCCAAGAGCAGCTGCCGGGCGCTTTTAACGGCGCCAGCACCAACAACCAGCACGGCCGCGTCCGCTGGTATCTGGTCCACACCCCCAATGGAAAAGAGCGCGAGACCTGCGAAAAGGTTCGCCGCATTATCCCGCACAACCTGATGCAGGACGCTTTTGTGATGCAAAAGGAGTTCTGGTTTAAGCGGGATGGCGCCTGGTCGCTCCAAACCAAACCCATGTACAAGGAATATTTCTTCGTCGCCACGCACGATGCCGCCGCGCTCGATAGGGCTTTGGCTCAGTTGAGCTTTGGCTGTCGTATCGCCGGCAGTAGGGAGCGGGCGTACATGCCCATGCCGGACGATGCACAGGACTGGTACCGCAGCGTGTTGGACGACGACGGTGTTGTGCGCAACAGCGTAGCGCGCATAGAAGACGGCGTGTTGCACATAGAGCAGGGTCCCTTGGTGGGGCAAGAGGCCCGCGTTAAAAAGATCGACCGCCATAAACGCTGGTGCCTGGTAGACGTGGGCGAAGGTAACTCCGCATTTAGGGAGCTGCTACCGCTCGACGTTCCCAGCAAAACGTAAGGGAGACGTCGCACTGGCAATTCGTTCGCATTTTTGAATTTACCGATTGGGGGATCCCTGGGGAACGGGGATGTATTTTTGACTGTGGCTGCTAAAGAAGTAACAAAGAGCTGTGCGCCTGCGGGGGCGGCACTGATTGCCCAGGCCATGGACCGGCGCGAGGGCGCCGGCCGTTACAAGGCCATGCAATCCATCATGGACTGGGACCGCTCGCGCTTGGCATATAGGGCAGTGAAGCGCGCATTCGACATCGTGTTCAGCGGTGCCGTGCTCGTCGTCATCGCTGTGCCCAGCCTGGTGCTGGCCGCGGCCATCCGCCTGGAGAGCGAGGGCAACCCGTTCTACA
>CATXXF010000056.1 GCA_958403395.1 uncultured Collinsella sp. | reverse complement strand
AACCGGAACCAGGAGCAAAATGACTCCAAAACGGTTACCACTACAACCACCACGACCGCCACAACCAAGTCATCTGGCGGCAACATGCCCAAGACGGGCGACTTGATCGTGATGGCGAGCCTTGCCAGCGCGAGCTTGGCTACACTGGGTGCTACGTCTATCGTAAGTGGTAAGCATAAGCTCGATCAGCAGAAGAAGGCTTCTGGGGAGGACAGCTCGGAGGAGTAGCCTCTCGATTGCCAGATAACTAAAGAGTCGGGACGGGGTCCGGTGCGAATGCGTCGGGCCCCGTTTTGTTGTGCAACGATTAGTTGTGCCCCCTCACACCTCTTGTTGCTACCGTTGCCCGATATGTTTGCGCGGCGACATCGGTACATGCGATGCGGTCATTACAATTGGCACCGTGCTGCGATTTAGGGGGAACGTTTTGGTGTCTGAACAGGCAAATGTTGATTGTGCTGCTGGCTTTGGCGTGCGCTTGATCGGCTGTGCCGACGATGCTGTTTTGCCCATTGGCATACACGACTATGCGGAGGCCCTTGGTTGCTGCATGCTGGTTGACAAGACCATGTTTATTGCCGATGTGCTGGACTGCGACACGTCCGTTGTGGTGTGCTGTCGACCCGAGGGTTTTGGCAAGAGCATGAACTTGTCGATGCTCAGGGCTTTTCTGGAGCGTCCCGCGGTCGGTCGCGCCGTTCGGAGCTCGTTTGCCGATGCTCAGATTTGGGATGCGGACGGCGGGCGTTATCGGGATGAGTACGCTTGCTATCCGGTGATATCGCTGGATTTTTCTGGCGCTGCGAGGCGTGGCGCCGCTATTGCCGACGTCGTGCGCGATGCTCTTTCGGGCGAGTGCGCCCGCCTGCTGGCGCTTTTGGAGGCTCCGGATTTAGCTCGAGATAAGGTGCGTCACATCGAACGTGTTGCGCGTGGCGCGGCGGGCGAGGACGAGGTCGCCTCGGTGCTTGGCGTGCTCATTGAGCTGCTGGAGATGGCCTGCGATGGGCAGGTTGTATTGCTCGTTGATGGGTACGACGCGGCGTGGTTGGGCCGTGCGAGCGCGAGGGTCGCTTCCGGCGCCGATCCGGCAGGGCTATTCGATCGCGTGCTGTTCGACGCCATTGCCACTGCGCGCGATTCGTTGCGGCTGACGTGTCTGATGGGGGAGTGTCCCGGTCCTGCCGAAGCGGCGCTTTCTTCGCGCGGCTGCTCGTATTGTCTGTCGACGCCGCTTTCGACGTGGTGTGACCGTTGGTTCGGCTTTTCGGATGCCGAGGTCCTGGCTCTGTTGAATCATGCTGGGCGCGAGGAATACCTTGATGATGCGCGTGAATGGCTCGAGGGGTATCGGTTTGGCAGGGCCTATTGCTCGAGTCCAGCGCGTGTGATCGGTTTTCTGGGCCGAGGCTGCACGGCGCCTGTGCGCGCCGATCTGTATGCGTATGCGGATTGCCTGAGTAGGGTAGTTGCCGGGTGGAATCTCGACCGCCTTTCGGTCTTATTTGATTTGCTCGAGGCCCATGGGTGTGCTGAGGTCCCGCTTTGCTTGGGCGCTGTGGGGCTAGAGGCCTCGTCTGACGATGGCATGTGGACAGCGCTGTATCTGTCCGGTTTTCTCACGACGGATATGACTGAGGAGCCAGAGCATGGCGATTGTCTCCGTGCTTTGCGATTGCCCAATAACGAGCTTCGCCAGGCCTTGCGTCTAGTGATTATTGAGTGGTCTGAGTGCGCTGCAGAAGACATTCGAGACGTCGATGCGTTTCGCGACGGGCTGTGCCATGGGAACGAGGATACCGTGGGGCGGGCGCTAAGCCGCATCTTGGGAGATGCGGGAATCGGTGCGACCGACCCAGATACACCGCTGCCATATCACCTACTCTTGCAAGGACTCTGCTTTGGATTGCCGGGCTATGCCAATCCTGCTTCGAGGCGAAAGTGTGGCGCGGATCGCTGGGACATCCAGGTTTTTCCCACGGGCGCCGTGTTCGACATAGCCGATACGATCGGTATGCTCGATGAACGTCCGCTGATAACGATCAACATGATGTATGACCCCGGTGTGGATGCGCTGGGCCTGGAATTGCTGGCCGTGCAGGCGCTGCTTGACATAGAGCGCGACGGCATCGACGAAATCCGTGTGCCACGCCCCGCCATTGGACGCATGCGCTGGGGCTTTGGCTTTGACGGGCAGCGTGTGTCCGTGGTGTGCCAGCGGTTATAGGGGATGACGAAAGCCCTTTACTACTCCGCGTCCTTCATGGGCGGCATGGGCTTCCAGTTGGGATCCTTGATGATCTTGCGGGCGTCCTTCATGCCTCGGCGCAGCGCCGGAATGCCGGTCTTAAAGCACTTGTCGACCGCGGCCAGGCGAATGAATTCCTTGCAGAAGGTCGCGGCATTGCCCAGGCGGAACAGCATGGGGTGGTAGTCACCGTAGATCTGCATATAGCGAGCGAGGAAGCCTCGGTTGCGCATGATGTAGTAGCGGTTGGTGTCGCTCGTAGAGTTGAGCTGGCGTTTGCCGGCGATATCCCAGTTAGAGACGGCACGGGCGCGCTTGAGCACCACGTCGGCGACCACGGCGGCGGGGAAGTGCTGGCTGGCTACGTAGCCGTAGCAGGCATCGTCGCCGTAGATAAAGAAGCGCGCGTCGGGCAGGCCAATCTTGTCGACCACGCGGCGCGAGAACATGCCGCCCTCAAAGCACAGCTGGTTCATGGCGCGGTAGCCCTCGGGACCCAGATCCCACTTGGCGATGGGGTTAGGGATGCCGAGCGAAAGGATGAGCTGGTACTGCCAAAAGAAAGCGCCGCCGTCAAAGTCCAGGCGCGAACCCTGGATGACATCGTAGCGGTCGGTCCACTTGGCAAGACGCTCGATGCCTTCGGGGATGACGAGCACGTCGTCGTCCATCACCCAGAACCACTGGGCGCCCAGGTCGTAGGCGCATTTGGTGCCGGCGGAGAAGCCGCCCGCACCGCCGCCGTTTTCGAGCTGCGGGGCGTAGATGACACGGTCGGTGCCGCCCTGCGCGTCGGGCTGCTCGGTGTCGATGCCCCACAGGTTAGCCAGGCGCTCGTTGAATGCGGTGCACATGGCCTCGGTCTCGCGCGAATTCTCGTTATCGACAATCACGATGCGCCAGGGCGTTGCCGTGAGCTCGGTCATAGAGTCGAACAAGTTGGCCAGGAGTTCCTGGCGCTTGTACGTAACGACGACGATGGCGAGCTTATCGATGGGAGCGGGAAGGGTTGAAGGCATGGGGCAATATATCCTTTCACGCGCGGCGGGCGAGCGCTGCACGGAAGCTATCGAATACGTCCTTGGGACTGTCCTATTGTAAAGGCTCGGCGCACCTTAGCGGCAAGCTTTGAATAAAACGCAGGAACCTGCCATGGGCCCGCCGCATGACGTGGGGCTGCTTTGCCCGCAAGAGGCTCCATAGATTATATAAACGCCCGCTGGCGCGCTGACCCTTTGATACCATGAAACGACAGGTATTTCCTAAGGAGCACATTTGTCTACTAACGCCTCTGGCAGCCCTGTTCTGTCGCTGCTTATTCCCATTTACAATGTTCAGCGCTACCTGCGCGAGTGCCTCGATTCCGCCCTGGCGCAGACGCTCAAGGATATTGAGATCATCTGCATTAACGACGGGTCGACCGACAACTCGCCGGCGATTATCCGCGAGTATATGGAGCGCGATAGGCGCGTCAAGATGATCGACAAGGCCAACAGCGGCTACGGCGACTCGATGAACCACGGTCTGGAGATGGCGCGTGGCAAGTACGTTGGCATCTTGGAGTCCGATGACTTTATGGCGTCCGACGCACTCGAAAAGCTTGTCTCGGCCGCCGATAGCAATAATGCCGACTTTGCGAAGGCGAACTTTGATTTCTACTGGTCTAAGCCCGAGGAGCGCCGTTCGCTGCACGAGATGTTTAAAGCCAAGGACTGTGGCAAGCCAGTGCACCCGAGCGATACGACGCAGTTCTTTAAGCAAAAGCCGTCGATTTGGTCGGCAGTGTACCGTCGCGGTTTTCTTGAGCGCAACGGCATTACGTTCCTGCCGACTCCGGGGGCATCCTTTCAGGACACGTCATTCGCCTTTAAGGTGATCGCGTGCGCCGATAAGGCTGTTTACCTGCATGATGCTGTTTTGTCGTATCGACAGGACAACGAGAATTCCTCGGTCAATTCTTCGGCTAAGGTCTTTTGCGTCAATACCGAGTATGCCGAGATTGAGCGTTGGATTCGAGAGGATTATGCCCGCGACCACGCAAGCGTCGATGTCGCGCGCATGCTCAAGTTCAATCAGCTCATTAAGTACGATTCGTACATGTGGAACTACGTGCGCCTGGCGCCTAAGTTCTATAAGGAGTTCCTGGTGCAGATGGCCAAGGAATTTCAGGCGGCCTTGGACGCCGGGGACTTTTCGCTTGACGACCTCAAGCCGTGGAAGCGCGCAAATCTCGCTGTCATCCTCAAAGATCCTGAGGGCTGGGTTGACGAGCACCCGAGTTTTGCGACGGATGGTGCCTTGGGGCGTGCTAAGTATTACGCCTCGGTTGGAGGCCCAGGCGTGGTTGCTGCCTTCCTCATCGAATCGCTGAGGGGGTAGGTCGGCATGGGAGAGGCCTCGTGTCCTAAAGCTACCATTGTCGTCCCCGTTTACAACTCTGCGCGCTCGATTCAGCGATGCCTCGATTCGCTGTTGGCCCAGTCCGAGCGCTCGATTCAGGTTGTCTGCGTCAACGACGGTTCGACTGATGATTCGTTGAACGCGTTGCGCCAGATCGCGCAGGCCGACGATCGTGTACTGGTGATTGACCAGGAAAACGCGGGCGTCTCGTGCGCTCGAAATGCCGGTATCGATGCTGCCGAGGGCGAGACCGTCTTTTTTGTGGACGCCGACGATTACATCGATGCCCAGACGGTCGAGCGCGTGCTGCATGCCATGGAGTCTGCGGATGCCGAGGCCGCCGTTTATGGCGGCGTCTGTGAACCTGCCGATGCTGCCCCCAAACGCGTCCAGCAACTCATGAGCCCCAAAGCTGGTATCTTTGGCGCCCGTGATCCCCAACTGCTGTTCCATTCGAATGCGCAGCCCTATGCCTGCCGCGCGGCTTTTTCGCGCGAGCTGCTCAATCGCGAAGGTATTCGCTTCGCCCCCGGTTTGGCTTTGGGCGAGGACGTCGTCTTCCAATTTGCGGCTTATGCGCTTGCCCGCAAGACCGTCGTCATGCCGGACAAGTTCTACCACTACGTGATGGAGAGCGAATCGGCGACGCACGAGTTCAACAGTGCCGAGGCTCGCGCCAAAAAGCTTGACGCCCACATGAGGATGCTCGAGGAGGTCTTGGAGGACTGGGCGGCCTACGGTCTATTGGACCTGTGTCCCGGCGAGCTGATAACTTGGTTTTTGGACCTAATTGTGTTCGACCTGGCGCGCTTGGATGCCGATGGTTTCCATCGCGTGGCGGCTCGCGTCAACATGGATCTCACGACGTTTTTGGGAACGGCGTGGGCGGATATGCCTGCTAAGGGCGCCGTTTGCCGTGTTGCCCACAAGCTCGTTGCGGCGACCTCGGGCGTTTCGATGGCAGATGCCACGCTGTTCTATCTTTCGACTCGTGGTCTCAAAGCCTGCCTGGAGCGCTTTATCTAATTCCAAGCGCTGCCGCTCGCCGTAACGCGGCTGCTAAAATAACCCTGTTACACGCTATTCAACAGGAGGTTCTCTTGCAGAACTCTGATACCCCTAAAGTTTCGCTGCTTGTCCCCATTTGCAATGTCGAACGCTACTTACGCGAGTGCCTCGATTCCGCCGTGGCGCAGACGCTTAAGGACATCGAGATTATCTGTATCAACGACGGCTCCACCGATTGCTCGCCGGATATCATTCGCGAGTACATGGAGCGCGACCCCCGTGTAAAGATGATCGACAAAGCCAACAGCGGCTACGGCGACTCGATGAACCGCGGCCTGGAGATGGCGCGCGGCGAGTACGTGGGCATCCTTGAGTCCGACGACTTTATGTTTGAGGATTCGCTCCAAAAGCTGGTCGCCAAGGCCGATGCTGAGCATGCCGATGTGGTAAAGGGCGACTTTTACCTGTATTGGTCCACGCCCAACGAACGCCGTGAGCTGTTTGGGATCATCGACGAGCATATGACGGGCGCCGCGTATCGCCCCGTCGATCGCCCGGGCATCTTCTACCGCAAACCTTCCATTTGGTCGGCTATCTATCGGCGCGAGTTCCTCAACGACAATCAGATTCGGTTCCTTCCCACGCCGGGCGCCTCGTATCAGGACGCAGGCTTTAACTTTAAGGTTTGGGCTTGCGCCGAACGTGCCGCGTTTATTGCGGACCCCATTTTGTGCTATCGCCAGGATAACGAGAAGAGCTCCGTTAATTCGCCCAACAAGGTGTTTTGCGTGTGCGACGAATATGCCGAGATGCAACGTTTTTTGGATGAGCGTCCCGAGCTCAAGGCTCAGCTCCAGGGCATTTTAATGCGCATGAAGGTCGATACGTACCGTTGGAATGATGGGCGTCTGGTCGATGAACTGCGTGAGCAGTTTTGGGAAAAGGCATCTCCCGAGCTCAAGGCCGATTGGGATGCCGGTCGCTTTGACCTGTCGCTGTTTGATCCGCGTGGCGAGACCGACTTGCGCCTAATGGTCAAGTCACCCCGCGCCTATATCGATTCGCGCTTTGACTTTAAGAAGCCGGGCAAGCTCAATACGTTTAAGCATTACTTTAAGATCGGTGGCCTGCCGCTGGTCTGGCGCGTGCTGACGTATCAGCGCACCTACGGTGACAACCCGCACCCTGATGACGTTCCGGCCGCACAGTAGGAGCGAGTGACTATGGCTACCCCCAAGATTTCCGTTGTCGTTCCCATCTATAAAGTGGAGGAGTGCCTGGCCTGGTGCCTGGACTCCCTGCTTGCGCAGGACATGCTCGATTGGGAGGGCGTGCTGGTCAACGATGGCTCGCCGGACGGTTCGCGCGAGATTGCAGCTGCCTATTGCGAAAAGGACGCGCGCTTTACGCTGGTCGATAAGCCAAACGGGGGCCTGTCGAGTGCACGTAATGTAGGCATCGCCGCGTCCACGGCGCCTATCGTCGCGTTCTTGGATTCCGACGACCGATTTACGCCTGATGCATGCCGTGTGATCGTCGATGCCTTTGAGCGCGAGGACTGCGACGTTTTGACCTTTGGTGCGAATCCGTATCCGCTGGAGGCGGGATATCCGTGGCTTAACTATGTGCTGAGTCCGCGCGATGTGTCGTTTGAAGGCTATTGCTCTGACCTGCTGTTTAAGGAAGCTTCTCGCCCCTTTGCATGGCGCACCGCTTGCAAGCGTGAGTTTTTGCTGGGCAACGGGATCGTGTTCGACGAAACCGTCAAGTATGGCGAGGACCAGGTCTTCGATTTTGCCGTGTACGGTCGCTCGCGCAAGACCGCGCTTATTTCGAACAGGCTGTACGACTACCGCGTGGCGCGCAAGGGCTCACTTATGGACACCATGCGCTATGACGACGAGACGCGACTGCTGGAGCACGTGAAGATTTACTCCGCGGTGCTGGCTGACTGGCAGCGCGACGGTCTCGATGTACAGCATGCCGATGACCTGGCGTACTTCCTATGCGATCTGGTGCTGTACGATGCGCTCAGGTTGCTGGGCTCGGACTGCGGCAAGGTGTTTGCTGCCGTTGCCACGGCGCTTGCCGGCTCTGCCGTGGGCAGCGATATTGCGCTCGCACAATGCGCTCCTTCTGTTGCTGCTATGGTGCGTGCGGCGCTTACCAGCAAGGCCCCCAATGCCCGTGAGTGCAAAAAGCTCATGTTCGATTACGACGTCTTGAGGTTTGGGCGCCTGGGTGCCTGCAAACGCATGGCAGCGAACGCCCTGGGAAAGCGAGAAGTGTAGATGAGTATCAAGCGTTTGGCACTTTGCCGCAGTCAGGGCCGTCTGTTTGTGCTGCTTCGTTTTGCCGGTCAGGATGTCGCTGCGTTTATTGAGCGGGAGGGTTCTCAAGCGTTTGCCCACGCGACAACGAGCGGTTCTTGTGTGCCGTCGCTGGTGCTCCCGGTCGATTATGGCCGTGTGCTGGCGCTTTGCCCTTCCGCTTCCGATTACGAGCGCGAGCTCGCCGTCTTGGTGCTTCCGTTTTTGGATGGCTCGTCGATGGATGTCGTTTTTGCATCCGGTGGCCAAAGGTTGGGCTCCATTCGCCTCGATAGCCGCGTGGCCAAGCTGGAATCCAAGATTAACTACAAAGCAAAGCCTGCGCTGTGCGCGCTTATCCGCGATGCGCAGCGTGGCGAATGCTGCGGTCGCTACGAGATCGATGCCATTCGCTATTTGACGGCAGACGCCGGCGCGGTGTGGCGCTATGAGGTTACCTGGGCGGGAGATCCCCAGTGCGCCCCTGAGCTCCAGATCTTCGATACGCATATGAATGCCATCGATGTTATCGTGCATGTGTTTGAATCGCAGGTCGATGTGCCGCAGCGCAACGGTTGCCGTGTCAATAAAACGTATCTGAGCGTTGAGATGCCTCAGGATATACGAGATTTTGTCGCGATTGTGAGCGATTCCACAGAGCAGATCCAGAGCGGGTTTTGCGCCATGGATGGTCGCCTGTACAACGGCATGGTCGACGACAGCTGGAACCGCATGAAGGATGCACGCGCTGACGACGCAGCTTATCGACGTTGGTTTGAGCAGCATCGCGCAAAGCCGGGCGATCTGGCGTGCCAGCGTGTCGCTTCGGCGGCCTTTGCCTATAGGCCGCTCGTGAGCATTGTGGTGCCGTGCTACAAGACTGATCGGGTCTACCTGCGCGAGCTACTGGACTCGGTGCTAGCCCAGAGCTATGACAACTGGGAATTGCTCCTTATGGATGCCTCACCTGAATGGGATGCGGTTGCCGACCTTGCGGCAGGCACCCACGACGAGCGCGTTCGTCGCATTGGGCTGCCCGGCAACGGCGGCATTGTGGTCAACACCAACGCAGGTATTGAGCAAGCGATGGGCGACTACATCGCGTTCTTGGACCACGATGACATTCTGGAGCCGGACGCGTTATTCCACTATGTTTCCGCGCTGAATAAGGCGGCCGAGGACGAGCGTCCCCAGGTCCTATTCTGCGACGAGGACATGTTCCAGAAAACGGGGAAGTGGGGCCAGCCGGTCTTTAAGACCAAACTCAACGTCGACCTGCTCTATAGCCATAACTGCGTGACGCATTTCCTGATGGTGGAGAAGACGCTTATCGATCGTATCGGCACGTCCCCAGAAGACGTTGCGGGTGCCCAGGACTACGACCTGACGCTTCGCTGCCTTTCGGCGGACGCGCGGTTTGAGCATGTTGCGCACGTGCTGTATCACTGGCGCGTTCATCCGGGATCGACCGCCGACGGATCCGCCGACAGCAAACCGTATGCCATCGAGGCCGGGCGCCTGGCTCTGCAGCGCCACTTTGACTCGCTGGGCGTTCACGGAACGGTCGAGGAGACCGAGACGCCGTTTGTCTACCGCATGCGCTATGCGCTGCCGGAGCCTGCGCCACTGGTGAGCATTGTGATTCCCACCAAGGACCATGTTGAGACGCTCGATGCTTGTGCGATGTCGATCGCCCAGAAGGTCACGTATGCCAACTACGAGATCGTCTTGGTGGAGAACAACAGCGAAGCCCCGGAGACGTTTGCGTATTACGAAACCCTGCCGGAGCGCGTGGTCGCGGCATCTGAGGGCAAAGGTAGCGCGCGCGTTGTGTACTGGCCGGGCGAGTTCAATTACTCCCAGATCATTAACTTTGGCGTGGAGCATGCCAAGGGCGACTATCTGCTGCTGCTCAACAACGATACCGAGGTCATAAGCCCCGATTTTATCGAAGAGATGATGGGCTATCTGCAGCGTCCCGATGCGGGCGTGGTGGGCGCCAAACTCTATTTTGCCGATCATCTGGTACAACATGCCGGCATTTTGGTTGGCGTGCGTGGCGCACTTGCTCATGCCAACCAGGATTTCTCCGCAAAGCGCGAGGGTTATCTTGCCCGTGCCGTGCGCCCGGGCAACTTCAGCGCCGTGACGGGCGCCTGTCAGATGGTCCGCCGCGACGTATTTGAGCGCGTCGGCGGCTACTACGAGGAATTCGCCGTTGGCTTTAACGACGCAGACTTTTGCCTGCGCGTATGGGAGGCGGGCTACCGCACCATCTTTACGCCCTATGCCGAGCTGTACCACTACGAGTTCACCTCGCGCGGCAGGGAAGAGACCAACGAGGAAAAACTGCGCCGCTGGAAACGCGAACAAGCACTGTTCATGCAGCGCTGGCCTGAGTTCTTCTTGACGGGCGATCCGTGGCTTGGGGCAAACCTATCTGCCGATAGTGAGTATTTCTCGCTTTAGCGCGAAATAATTCCAAGGTCCGGCAAAGTATCCTTAAGAGCCGCAAGGGTGGAGGGGTTCAAGTACTCCTCGTTCAAGCGGCTCTTGTCATATCGAAAACGTGTGTCTCGGGAGCATTCGATGAGTTCCGCGGTAAAGAACTTCTCCCAGCTAAAGAACTTTGAGCTTTCGATATGTTCAGCGGGGTTAAGTAGCATGTCCTTAATGTGTTTGCTGTTGAATAATCCCGACTTCAACACGAGCCATTCAAACGATTCCGGTAGGAATAGCTTTATGTTCTTTCGGCGCAATAGAGCAGCTGCTTCCGCAATTTCTGGTCCAAAGGCGGCGCCGTCGGCAATCACGAGGATGTCGTTTTCCGGTGCGTCCATAATGCAGTTGCAAATATTTGATTTGCCTCCCGCGCTGATGCATTTAATGCTGCTCTTTTTGCATAGCAAACTGAAGAATTCATAGCCCGAATTTGTGTCCTCGACGATGACAAGCTCGGGCCTCTCGCCTCTAAAATCAGTATCACCGTAAATTCGATATGTAGAGGTGTAGACGCGAGAGTAAACGGGATACTTCGTTGTGGCTCGGTTGGTGTTCTTAAGACCGTAGATTTCATCAACGCTATAGGGCAGTTGGCGCAGTGACTCTCTGGCGACGATTACGTAGTAGTTTGAGCTACGCTTTGCTTCATGGGCAAATTCTCTTGATCGAACAAAAGTATTGCCCTCATCAATAAAAACAATACTGCTGGAAATCTCTTGGAGATCTCTGCGCCAATATTTTCCAGATATTGTTTTA
>CATXXF010000055.1 GCA_958403395.1 uncultured Collinsella sp. | reverse complement strand
AATGACCTTATCCGTATTATCAAGAGTCCGCAGAATCGCGAGCTTGTCGATGGTCGCGATTTTCCGATCATCCGCTACTGCTCCGAGCTGTCACGCTTCCATATCGAGCCGCGCAACCTGCGCCAGTACGTGTCTTCCGCCAACCGCGAGTCCTCGATGTTTGAGCAGGTGCTCGTGAGCATGCTCGGAATGGATACCTCCGATGACGAGCGCGACGCCAAGCTCGAGCGTGCGTTTAAGAAGCTTCACGACCTGACAGAAGGTGTGCACACTGCGCTGCTCAAGAACCGCGTTTTTGAGTCGCTCAACGCCGTGGTCGAGGACGCCGACATCGATGCACTCGATGAGGAAATCACTCGCTCCGAGTCCACCAAGGCCAAAAACGAAGAGACAGCCGCGCCGGCTTCGCACGAGGATTCTCTCGTAAAGCCGCTCAAGGTCGTCGCCCCTTCACACTCCGGCACCGCCACCGCGGACAAATAATCGCTGCCGAAATTTCGGCAACCCATTGAAAGGTCATGCAATGTACGACTTCGAATCTCAAATCGTCGACATCCCCGACTATCCCGAGCCCGGAGTCATCTTTAAAGACATCACGCCGCTCTTTGGCAATCCCGAGGCGCTCAAAGCCATGACCGATTCCCTCGCCGAGCACTTTGCCGGCATGGGAATCACCAAGGTCGTGGGTCCCGAGGCTCGCGGCTTTATGGTTGGCGTACCGGTGGCTGTAGCCCTTGGCGCCGGCTTTGTTCCCGCACGTAAACCGGGCAAGCTACCGCGCGAGACCGTAAGCCAGAGCTACGAGCTCGAGTACGGAACGGATTCCATTGAGATCCATGCCGACGCTATCAGCTCTAAAGATACCGTGTTGATTCTGGACGACTTGGTCGCGACGGGCGGAACCGTCGAGGCAACAGGTAAACTGGTGCGAGATATGGGCGCAAAGCTTGTCGGTTACGGTTGTATCCTTGAGCTTGCGTTTCTCAACCCGCGCGAGAAGCTCACGCCGTCTGATGACGATGTGGAGCTCTTTAGCCTGGTGACGGTGGACTAGCCGTTACCCTTAGTTACTGGAAAGGAAGCTACATGCGCACAGCAAACACGCACAAAAACATGGCACGCTGCGCTGCTACGGCAACCCTCGCTTGTGTTTTGGGCCTGGGCCTCGTGGCTCCGGCCTACGCCGATACCGCATCCGACCTTGCCGCTGCTCGTACCAAACTCGAGCAGATTGGCACCCAAACTCAGCAGATTTACGATGAGCTCGCCACGCAGACGCAGGCGCTCGATCAGACTGCCGGCGAGATCACGCAAAAGCAGCAGGAGATCGCCGATGGTCAGGCCAAGCTCTCGACCTATGTCGCCGGCGAGTACAAAACCGGCGGTCTGAGCCTGCTTCAGGTTCTGACGGGCGTCGATGACCTGAGCGATATGCTCAACCGTCTGTTCTACTACGGCAAAGTTTCCGATAAGCAAGCTCAGACCATTCAAGAGGTCAAGGAGCTTAAGCAGCAGCTCACCGATAAGCAGGCCGAGCAGGAAAAGAACGTCGCCGCCACGCAAAAGAAGGTCGACGAGCTTAACGCCCAGCAGGCTGAAGCCCAGAACGTCGTAAACTCCCTGGATTCACAGCTGCAGGCCGAGCTTGCCGCCGAGGCCGAGGCCAACGCCGCGCTGCAGGCTGGCATCAACGCTAGCACCGCCGAGAAGACCACGGTGAGCAACGAGACTGCCGGCACGACCGAGAACACCAACAATGGTGGCCAGACCAGCAATAACAACAACCAGGGCGGCAACACTCCGGCTCCTACGCCGGCACCTGCTCCGACGCCGCAGCCCCCCGCACCTGCTCCGGCTCCGACGCCTTCTGCCCCGAGCCAGTCCGTCGACGGCGGTTCTGTTGTCTCTCGTGCATACAGTAAGCTTGGTTGCGCTTATTCCTGGGGCGGAATTGGCCCGAACAGCTTCGACTGCTCTGGTTTTGTTAGCTATTGCCTCACTGGTCGCTATTGCCGTCTGGGCACCACGGGTACCTTTATGGGCTGGACGCGTGTGTCCGATCCGCAGCCCGGTGACGTTGTGGTCAACTCGTACCACACTGGCATTTACATCGGTGGTGGTCAGATGATTCATGCTTCCGACTACAACACGGGTGTTATCATCAGCTCCGTTGCCGCCGGCATGAACAATAACTACATCTTCGTTCGCTACTAAGTATTCAGATAAAGCAAGCGGATATGGACCTCGTGGCTTTTAGTCATGGGGTCCATTCTTTTGCCTTTCGTGCAGGCCGCTATCTAGTTTTGAATACTAGATAGCGGCCCAATCGGTCTGCAAGAAGGCTATAATTGTTTGGGAACAATTAGAAAGGACCCTCTATGAGCTGGGCACTTATCTCAGATTCAAGCTGTAACCTCCGCGATTGGCAACCGACCGCGCCCCATACCACCTTTGCATTTGCGCCCCTCAAAATTCGAGTGGGGGAGCGTGAATTCGTCGATGACCTTTCGCTCGATGTTCATGAGCTCAACTGCGCTGTTCAGGCGGAGACGAACGCTTCTTCGAGCGCTTGTCCCAGCGTAGGGGAGTGGGCCGAGCTCTTCAAATTGGCAGACAAGACCATCTGCATGCCGATCTCTGAGGGCGTGTCGGGCAGCTACAACGCAGCAGCCACGGCTCGCGATATGGTTCTTGCCGAGGAGCCCGACCGACAGATTCATCTAGTCAATTCACGCGCAGCTGGCGGCAAAATGGACCTCATTTTCTTGCTGTTCGACCGCTATCTTGCAAGCAATCCGAATGTCTCATTCGAGGATGCTTGCGCATACTTCGATAGCCTTGAACAGAACAGCAAAATCCTCTTCAGTTTGTGCAATTACGAAAACCTCGCCAAAGCCGGACGTATCCCTAAGGCAGCTGGCGCCATTGCCAACAAGCTCAATATCCGCATTTTAGGCACGGCGAGTGAGGCCGGTAAAATCGAACTCGTCGGGCACACGCGTGGCGAAAAGAAGATGCTCAACAAGATCATCGACACTATGGAAGCCGAGGGCTTTACGGGCGGTGAGGTCGTCATCGACCATGTGGAGAACGCATCGAGCGCCCAGGCGTTGGCCGATCGCATTATAGAGCATTGGCCCGGCTCTAAGACCATCATCATGCCCTGCAACGGCCTGGATTCCTATTACGCCGAGATGCACGGCCTCATCATCGGCTACGGCATGGGCGTAGCTTCGGGCAAATAAAGTCCAACCAAGCAAAAATACGGGCGGGACAAAAGCGATAGATGGCTCTTTGTCCCGCCCGTTTTATACGTCGGCTAGCTATTAAACCCGTTGAACTTGAGATAGCTCATCAAGTAAGCCTTCGAAACAAAGGATGAAACCGCGCTGCGCACAAGCAACGACTCACGCGTTACCTGATGCGCCGTATCGGGAACCGGCGTTTGCTCGACAGAAAACGCCGAATGAATCGATGCCTCGAGCTGATCGACCACATAATCAAAGGCCGTCGGAGCATCGTAGCTCAAACGCTGAATGTTAAAGAGAGCCTGCACCGCAGCAATAGGTAGCACCTGCTTAAAGATGCAGATAGCGATCAGGCGGGCAATCTGCTCGCGGCCATATTGCTTTTTGACCGGAGCAGGCACCAGGCCAACCTTCACGTAGTTATTGATCATCGATGGCGTAATGATAGGCTGCTCAACGCAAAGGGACAGCGGCTCCATCCACAGCGCAACATACTCAATGACCTGGTCGCGGTAGAGCGTCACATTGGGCAACTTGTCATAGCGCGGCAGACTCAACGTATTAAGTTTGCGTACGATATCGGACTGAATAAATGCATCGGGAAGCACAGTAGGCTGAATATCCTCAGGTTTAATGCTGACCGACGAATCAGACATCGGAATAACGTGTTTAACGTGATTCATAAAGGTCCTCCGTTCATTTTCTATATTGTATTCTACGTTATCTAGTTTTGCATACCACATAACCGCCGAGAAAAATGGCGGGACAGTGCACTGATGCGTCGTCCCAGCATTTAGTTAATAGATAACAACCTTACATAAGATATATTATCGTACTTATCTACGGAGAAATGCGTATGCGCTGGTGGCCGCTATGGCTCCGTCAGAAATCGCGGTCACAACCTGGCGTAAACGCTTGGAACGGATATCGCCAGCGGCAAATAGACCTGGCGTGCGGGTCGCCATGGATTCATCAGTCAGAATGCCGCCATCAGGCGCCAGATCGACTAGATTCTCGACAAGTTCGGTATGGGGTTGCGTCCCGGTATAGACAAAGATACCGAAAGAGCCGGGCTCAAATGACTCGGTATGAATTTCCCCGGATGAGTTGTCCTTAAAGGCGATCGTCGTTGGCATGGCTTCGCCCGAGAGCTCCACAATACTAGTTTGGTACCTAACTGTAATATTGTCCTTTTCGAGTACTTTCTGAACAACACCATCAGGCGCACGGAACTGGTCGCGGCGCAGCACGATGGTCACACTGCTGGCAATGTCTGACAGGAACAGTGCCTCTTCGCATGCCGAATTGCCACCACCGATTACAAAGACCTGTTTGCCGCGGAAGAACATGCCGTCACATGTTGCGCAATATGAAACGCCACGACCGCGATAGGTATCCTCGCCAGCGAAACCTGCCGGACGCGGCGTGGCACCCATGCAAGCGATAACGCTCGAGACCAGCGTATCGCCCATGTCGTGATGCACCGTAAACAGCGCTGCATCGGCATCGTAATCGATACCCGTAACCATGCTCCATGCGACCTGCGCTCCCAGGCCCTCTGCATGCTGCTGAAAACGCTCGCCGAGTTCGGCGCCACTCAAGAGCGGAATGCCCGGATAGTTCTCGACTTCATTGGTCGTGGCGATCTGTCCGCCCGACATGCCCTGTTCAATCACGGTCGTCGTTAGGTTGGAGCGCGCCGCATAAATGGCCGCAGCATAGCCCGCAGGGCCGCCACCGATAATCGCAACATCGATCGGCTGATGGGTAGTCATGAAGAGACCTCCTGTCGAAAGATTGGCGTTCTTTGCGCTCATACCCAAATTTACGTGAACGTGACACTCATGCACTACAATGATAAATCCGTGTTACAACGTCGAAGGGGAGTTATCGATGGATCAAACGCAGACGAGCGACGACGCTCCCCTGCTCACGCACAGCACTCCCCAATCGAAGCAAACCACGCTCTTGGCGCAGCAAAAACCTCTCGTGACCATCGTGCACGCGTCGGTCGGCTCGGGCCACAAGGCCGCCGCAAATGCGATTGCGCAGGCATTCGACCTCATCCGCGGCACCAATGGCATCCCCGAGGATGTTGAGATTGAAGTGCTCGATATCCTTGATTTTGGACGAATTAAATTCGACGGCAATAAGACCGCGGCTTCTTTTACGGGAGCCACGCGCCCCATTTACGACCTGACCTGGCGATATACGCTTACGGGACATCTTCTCTGGGGCGGCGGCACGGCATGGTCGCGAATTATGTTCCCCGCCTTCAACGAATATATTCGCAGCCGCAGGCCCATAGCCGTGGTCGCAACGCACATCACAGCAGCCAATGTTGCCGTGGGCGCCCGCGTAATTACGGGTATCGATTACCCGGTCATCTGCGTACCAACAGACTATGAAGTCGAAGGCTTTTGGCCCCACAAGGACACCGACCTATTCTGCGTAGCCAACGAGTTTATGGCCGAAACGCTGCGCCCGCGCAAGGTTCCCGAGTCAAAGATCCGCATAACGGGCATCCCCATCCGAGCCGGTTTCGATTCAGATTACAAACGAGAAGATGAACTCAGCAAGTTCAATCTCCCCATAGACAAAACCGTCGTATTGGTGATGGCCGGTGCCAGTTTGCCCCAACCATACGTGCGTTTCCGTGCCGCGATGGACCACACGCTCCCCTTCTTACGCAGCTTTGAGGACATGCACTTTGTCTTTTTACCGGGCAAGGATAAGGAATACGCCACCCGCCTCAAGACGCTCTTCGACGCCATGAAGCTCGACAACGTCACGGTTCTGGACTACGTGGACGACATGGCGGCCCTCATGCACGGCTGCGACCTGGCAATCCTCAAATCAGGCGGACTCACGGTCACCGAGTGCCTGTGCGCTCATCTGCCGATGATCCTGCTGGGCAAATCATACGGTCAGGAAAAGGCCAACACCACGATGCTTACCGGCATGGGCGCCAGCATGCACGTCACCACCGCACGCGAGCTCATCGTGACGCTTCGTCACCTGCACGACCACCCTGAGTCGCTCAAAGCGCTACTCATCAACGGCGAAGTGCTGCGCCGTCCCCACGCAGCCGAGGACATCGCCATCGCAACCATGGAGCTCGTTGGCAAACCCCAAAAGCGCAAACGAGCCTTCTGCCGCTTCTACTGGGGAGGAAAGCCCGCGCATATCCGCTAGCACCGGACTGTCCGCCGTGGCGCAGGCCGCCCACACATATCATTCCATGCTCAAACATTCTCGCTTCGCAGGGCGCACTAATCCCACCCGTCCGGGACTCACCCATATCATTCCATGCTCAAACATTCTCGCTTCGCTGCGCTCGCTGCGAAACTGCGCGTGGAACGATATGGGTGAGTCCCGGACGAGAGGCTTCCTGCTTGAAAACAAATTGCAATCCGACTAGAAAGCCGGTGCGACAAAGGAGAAACTCCCTTGTCGCACCGGCTTACAAATCGATTAATGCTATCAGCTTCCAGCGAAGAGGCACGGTAGTTACAAGCATGCAAACGTAGCTCACCCGTGGGAGGGCCCTATATATCGTCCCACGCGCAGTTTCGCAGCGCAGCGAGAATGTTTGAGCATGGGATGATATATAGGGTCCTCCCACGGGTGAGCGGACGGAAGCAACTAGGCGACGCCGGAGGAGCCGAAGCCTCCGTTGCCTCGGTCGGTTTCGTCTAGTTCTTCTACTTCTATGAGGTTGACCGTGGGGACTTCTTGGAAGACGAGTTGGGCTATGCGGTCGCCTTTGTTGATTTGGATGTTGTTGGAGGGATCCAGGTTGATGAGGATAACCTTGAGTTCTCCTCGGTAGTGGGCGTCGATGAGGCCCGGCGTGTTGACTATAGACAGGCCCTGCTTGATGGCCAAGCCGCTGCGGGGCTGGACAAAGCCGGCGTAGCCATCGGGCAGGGCGATGGCCAGCCCAGTAGACACCAGACGGCGTTCGAAGGGCTTCAGAATGCAGTCCTCGTTGGAGCGCAAATCCAAGCCGGCATCGGTGGAATGGGCGTATTTGGGAAGCTCGACGGTGGGGTCGAGACGCTTTATGTTGACGGTAATGTTGGACATGGAATCACCTTAGCTTGTCGAGCTCTTGCAGAAACTCATCGACGTCTTTGAAATCGCGGTAGACCGAGGCAAAGCGGATGTACGCCACCTTGTCGATCTTGGCCAAGCGCTTGAGTACCATGTCACCCAAATCATGGGACGTAACGGCCGTCAGCGTGCGAGAGCGCAGCTCGACCTCGATATCGTCGATAATCTCATTGAGCTTCTTAGTGTCGATATCACGCTTGATGGTGGCGCGCATCAAGCCGACGAGCAGCTTATTGCGATCGAACCGCTGCTTGGTTCCGTCCGACTTAATGACCTCAATTGGGTCTTCGCATCGCTCGAACGTTGTAAAGCGGTAGTTACACGAGCAACATTCGCGACGGCGCTTAATGGTGTTATTTGACTCCTGCATACGGGAATCAACGACGCGGGTATGTGCCTTGCCGCATTTGGGACAGCGCATGGTACCTCCTCTTAAACGATAACAAGGGTACCATGCGCAGCGCGATAATGATTACGAACGAGCAGGAACCTTAAGATGCGCACCGGCGGCGAGCGAACCATGCTCCAGATGATTGACGTTACGAATCATGTCGGAAGTCTCTTGCGTGGAAAGGCCTTCGATTGGATATTCCTCGGCAAGCGACCAAAGAGAGTCGCCAGGCTGAACGCGAATGGTCTCGTAGGTAACGTTGGAAACGGACTCGGCATATGCGGCGTGACGAGCGCTAAAGACCGACGTAGCGAGGACAACGAAGAGCGTAAGCGCAACGGCAACGGCGACAATCGTCGGAACCTTCAGGGCAACGCGGGCCGGCGCGACTGCAGCCTGCTGATTGCGAGCAGGCTTTACGGTCAAAGGCTGAAAGCCGGAGCGGCCACCCTGAACAACCGTAAAAGTGGGTTCTGCAGGCGTCTCGAGCTTAAGGGCGAGGTTTCCCTGGACCATATTCGTTGCGTTCATCATGTTCTCCTCTCGCGTGTTTTGCTGAGAACAGTTTTATCAAGCCGCACGGACAAAAATGTCTAGCGCGAGAACGAATGTTCGGTTATTATTATCTTCGAACAGTTGTTCCTGTCAAGCAAAATTCGAACATTTGTTTGACATGGGTAGAGAGGATGCCCTGATGGCTCGCAAAATTACCAAGCGTCAGCAGCAAATTTACGACTTCATCAAGGAATACCAGCAGGAGAAGGGTTATCCACCCAGCGTGCGCGAGATGGCTTCTGCCGTGGGCCTTTCCTCCCCCAGCACCGTGCACGCCCATCTCTCTGCCCTGGAGGCGCGCGGGCTACTCAAGCGCGATGCCACCAAACCGCGCGCCCTGGAACTCTTTAACGAGGACGGTTCCTCGGTCTCAATTTCTAAATCTGACGAGCCCACCGCACCTCGCGGAACGGTCTCGCTACCGCTCGTTGGTCGCGTCGCGGCTGGGATTCCCATTCTGGCCGAACAGAATATCGAAGATACTTTTACTATCCCGACCGAAATCGCCACTGATCAGGGTTCCTTTATCCTTGAGGTGCATGGGAGCTCAATGATCAATGTCGGCATCTTCAATGGCGATTACATCATCGTCCGTGAACAAAAGAGTGCCATGAACGGCGAAATTGTCGTGGCCATGATTGATGGTTCAGCGACCGTCAAGACGTTCTACAAGGAGCAGGGACGCGTACGCCTGCAGCCTGAGAATGACACCATGGAGCCTATCTATGCAACGAATCCCGTTATCTTGGGCAAAGTCGTCGGCTTGATGCGCCGGTTCTCGTAATGCAGAAACGCATCACCATCTTTGATACCGTCCGCGGGTTTACGATGATTTCAATGGCAGGTTTTCACGCTTGCTACGATCTTGCCTACCTGTACGGTTGGGATATGCCCTGGTTTACACAGACCGTCTTTCAAGACATCTGGCGTGCCAGCATCAGCTGGGTATTCCTGTTTATCGCGGGTTGGATGTGCACGCTCTCACGCAACAATATCAAACGTGCCGCCAAATACGCCTTAGCAGCACTCGTCGTCTGGCTGGCAACAACACTTGTCTCAGTCGACGATTCGGTTAATTTTGGCATCATCTACTGCATGGCCGCATGTACCGGCATCGTGGCGTTGACCGATCCCGTCCTTAAGAAGATATCGGCGAGATGGGGCATGTCCCTATGCCTTGTGTTGTTTGCCCTCACCTGGAGCATCCCCAAAACGATCTACCCTGTCCCCTACCTGGCGTGGCTGGGATTTCCAGGCCCTGGGTTTGTCTCAGGTGATTACTACCCCATCATCCCGTTTATCTTTATGTATCTTGCAGGATACTTCGCCGCACATATAGCGCAGGGAATCGATAAGACCGTCCCTAGCTGGGCCTACGCCAATCCCATCCCGGCGCTCGCCAGCCTTGGACGTCATGCACTCCCCTTTTATCTGCTGCATCAGCCCATTATTTTGGGCTTTTTGGAGCTCGTCTACTCGGTGCGATAACGCTTGAGCCGCGGCGCGATACGAGCCGGCAGCTTCGCCACAATACGAACGCCGTCTTCAAGATATTCCTCGTGCAAAAGGGTTCCCTGTTCATGTACCAGCGTGATGAGGGCGCCCTCGCGATACGGGATATCAGCGGAGAGCAACACATCGGTGGCAGCCGCCTCACGAGCAATACGGTCGACGAGATCGTCGAGCCCCTCGCCCGTCTGGGCCGAGAACAGCACGGCCTCGGGATAGCGACGACGGAAACTCAATCGATCAACGCTATCGAGAAGATCGATTTTATTGAATACGGTCAGCGTTAAACGCTCTCCAGCGCCGATCTCATCAAGCACGCGGTCGACAGCCTCCAGCTGTCGCTCATAGTCCTCGTCAGACGCATCTACGACTTTGAGAATTAGATCGGCACCCAACACCTCGGACAGCGTCGATTTAAAGGCATCGACGAGACCATGCGGTAGCTTTTGAATAAAGCCGACGGTATCGGTAATAGTCATGCCGCGACCGCCGGGCAGGCGATACGAACGCGTCGTCGGGTCGAGCGTAGCAAACAGCTTGTCCTGCGAAAGTACCGTAGAGCCGGTCAGGCGATTGAGCAACGTCGATTTACCGGCATTGGTATAACCGGCTAACGCGACGCGAAACGCCGGTGACTCAATGCGGCTCTTGGACTGGACATCGCGACGCTGTTCAACCTGCTTAAGCTCACGACGAAGCGCGGCAATCTTATTGCGAATCAAGCGACGGTCAACCTCGAGCTGGCTTTCACCCTGGCCAAAGCGCGAACCGATGCCGCCGCGCGTCTGCTCCTTGGCAAGATGGCTCCACATGCCACGCAGACGAGGCAACAGATATTGAAGCTGCGCCAGCTGTACCTGTAGGCGTCCCTCACGCGTCTGAGCATGCAGGCCAAAGATATCCAAGATCAGTGCCGTACGATCGATAATCTTTACCGGCTCGCCCACGGCTTTCTCCAAATAGGATTGCTGCGAGGGCGTCAGGTCGTCGTCAAAAATAACGACATCGGCATCCATGCGATGCACCAGGCCGCACAGCTCTTCAACCTTACCGGAACCGATAAACGATTTTGGATACGGCTTAACCAGACGCTGTGACAAACGCGCCACGCACTGGGCGCCAGCCGTATGGGCCAGGCGCTCAAGCTCGTCAAGCGAACGATCGAGCGGCCACGCATTGTCGCGCCACTCAACACCAACTAATATGGCACGCTCGGGCTCGGGTGCCGTGGGAACAAGGGGGAAGCGAGCCATTAGGCAGCCTCAATACAATGCAGGATGTCCTCAACGACCTCATCGATCGTAAACTCGTCCATATCGAACCACACGATACGGTCATCGCGTTTAAACCACGAAAGCTGACGTTTGGCATAGCGACGCGAACGCATCTTGATGAGTTCGCGAGCCTCATCCATAGAAATCACGCCATTGAAAGCATCGATGATCTCTTTATAGCCAATTGCCTGCATCGAAGTCAGGGCATCTCCCAGCCCCTGGTCCATAAGACCGCGAACCTCATCAACAAGACCCTGTTCAAACATCAGATCGACACGCAGGTTAATGCGCTCGTAGAGCACCTCGCGATTACGCGTCAGACCAAACCATAGAGCATGATAATGCTCGCGCGGAACACTAAACTGACTTTTTTGCTGTGCATAGGAGATACCATCATCATGCATCTCGAGCGCACGAATCACACGGCGCACGTTATGGGGATGAATAACAGCAGCAGATTCTGGGTCGCGCTCGGCAAGCAGGGCATGCAGTTCTTCCTCGCCAATACGCTCGGCAAGCTCCTGATAGCCCGCACGGCG
>CATXXF010000054.1 GCA_958403395.1 uncultured Collinsella sp. | reverse complement strand
GGACCATTCCTACGAAGCTTGAGGCTATGTGGTGTAGTAGGAAGCTTCGGTCCATGGTTCCGGCGGGGCCTGCGGGGTCGACGGGGACGGTTTCGGCTGCTCGTGACATGATGGTCTTGCGTAAGCAGTCGGCGAAAACGCGTGAGCCGGCGCCGGCTACGAGGGCTCGAACGCCCTGGCGGCGCGCCCAGAGGTTGTTGAGGATATGCTCGACTTGTACGAGCGGATCATCGAGCGGTGTGCCATCGTCGTCGAGAGCGTGGGTGCAGATGTCGCTCACGAGCTCGGACAGTAGGTCGTCTTTGCTCTTAAAGAGACCGTAGAATGTCGCGCGGCCTACGTGAGCGCGTGCGATGATGTCGCCGACGGTGATCTTGCCGTAGTCCTCCTCGCGAAGGAGCTCGGAAAACGCCGTGACAATGGCGGCGCGGCTTTTGGTTTTGCGGGCATCCATGGCTATGCGTCCACGTGAACAAGCAGGCAACGGAGCGTGCCGGAGCAGCCCTCGTAGGGGCGCTTACCGGCGCCGTAGCCGACGGCTTCGATGCGGTAGCGGGCCGGCAGGTGCTCGGACGTGCGCAGTGCGGCGACGATGGCGGCACCCGTGGGCGTCACGAGCTCGCCGGCGACCGGTGCGGGCGTGAGGGCGATATTGCCTGCTTGGCATAGGTTGACGACGGCGGGCACCGGGATGGGCATAAGGCCGTGGGTACAGTGGATGGTGCCGTGACCCTCGGAGAGCGACTCGACGACAATATCCTCGATGCCCAGGTCGTCGAGGCAGATGGCGACAGAGCAGACGTCGACGATGGAGTCGACGGCGCCTACCTCGTGGAACATGACGGTCTCGGGCGTTTTGCCGTGGGCCTTGGCCTCGGCGGCGGCGAGCGCGGTAAAGATGGCGAGCGCACGACGCTTAGCGCCATCGCTTAGCTGCGAGCCGTCGATGATGGCGGTGACGTCCGCCAAAGAACGATGGTGATGGTGGTGGGCGTGATGATGGCCCTCATGGCCATGGCCGTGGGTCTCATGATCATGCTCATGGCAGTGTTCGTGCTCACCATGGTCATGATGGTGGTGCTCGTGCTCGTGCTCGGCAGCTGCTTTGTTGCCGTAGAGCCAGGCCATATCGTGATCGTGGTTCTCGAGCTCCTCTGCCAGCTGAACGTCAAAGTCGCAGGCGTCGATGCCATGCTTGTTTACGCGTGTAACGGCAACCTCAAACCCGTCAACCGGCAGTGTGGCGAGCTGTTCGCGCAGGTGCTCCTCGCTGGCGCCCAGATCGAGCAGGGCCGCGACGGTCATGTCGCCGCTGATGCCCGAGGTGCCGTCGATGATAAGCGTGTGCTGATGATTGGACATGGAATGCTCCTTAGCGGGCGCGGGGTGTGCCGGCGCTCAGATGATTGATAAGACTTGCCTGGTAGGCGGCGCCAAAGCCGTTGTCGATATTGACGACCGAAACGCCGCTGGCACAGGAGTTGAGCATGGCGAGCAGCGCGGCTACGCCACCAAAACTTGCGCCGTAGCCAACGCTGGTGGGAACGGCGATGACCGGACAGCTCACCAGACCGCCGATAACGCTCGCCAGCGCGCCCTCCATGCCGGCGATGGCGATGACCACCTGCGCCTGGGCAAGTTCCTCGGCATGCGCGAGCAGGCGGTGCAGGCCGGCGACACCTACGTCGTAGAGGCGGTCGACCTCGTTGCCATAGAACTCGGCCGTCAACGCGGCTTCTTCGGCGACGGGTAAGTCGCTCGTGCCGGCGCAGGCGACGACGATGCGTCCGTTGCCGGTAGGGGAGGGCTTGCCGCCCACGAGGGCGAGCTGCGCGTCCGGGACATATCCCAGGTCGATGTCGTTGACGAGAAGCTCCGAGGTGCGGGCTGCCTTTTCGGCATCCAGGCGCGTGACCAGGATGCGCTCCTGGCCGGCATCGCGCAGCGCTTCGATAATGGCGGCAATCTGCTCGGCGGTTTTACCGGCACCGTAGACAACCTCGCCGGCTCCCTGGCGCACCCCGCGCGAAAGATCGAGCTGCGCAAAACCCAGATCGGCGGTCGGCGCCGTCTGGATGCGTGTGAGGGCGACGGCCGGGGTGACTGCTCCGCCGGCAACATCGCTCAGCAATTGCTCAAGATCTTGCTTATCCATATATGTTCCCTTCGACGGCGCAAAGTCTAGCACTCAAAGGGTATGTTTCCGAACACTAAGACAAAATTGTTCGGAAACTATAGGACAGACTGATTCAATTGTTAGACGGATCGGCTAGTCACGCAGGATGATGTCCATGGCGAGCATCAGGTTGCGCTCGTCGATGGCAAACGGGGCGGCTTCGCGCGTCTTGGGCTTGGCACAAAACGCGATGCCAGTACCCGCGGCCTGAATCATGGGGATGTCGTTGGCTCCGTCGCCGATCGCGACGGTATGGGCCATGTCGACACCGCACTCAACTGCCCAGTCCAGCAGCTGGATGAGCTTGGACTCCTTGGTCACAATGTCTGCCGCCAGCTTGCCCGTGAGCTTGCCGTCCACGACCTCCAGGCGGTTAGCCAGGCAAAAGTCGATGCCCGCGGCGGCCACGATCTTGTCGGCGACCTCGTGGAAGCCGCCGCTCACGACGCCAACCTTCCAGCCCTTGCTGTGTGCCGAGCGCACAAGCTCCAGCGCGCCGGGGGTAAACGTCACGCGCTCAAAGGTGCGCTCGAACACGCTCTTGTCCAAGCCGGCAAGCAGCCCCACGCGCTCCTCGAGCGCCTGCTTAAAGTCCAGCTCGCCGCGCATGGCGCGCTCAGTGATCTGCGCCACTTGCTCGCCTACGCCGGCCTCCTCGCCCAACAGGTCGATGACTTCCTGGTTGATGAGCGTGGAGTCGATATCCATAACGATGAGGCGTGCAGTCATGGCGGGCCTTTCCGAGTGCAGTTGTATTGGGGCACATTGTCGCACGTGGCGCGCGTCGGCGACGGTCACGGTGCGTCAATTGTTTCGTCTCCGTCAAGTCTTTGGGCAGGAGCTACTTTTCCGCGGCACATCGACGCAGGTGCGATAAGATAGAACGCCATGTCTGGCTGCGCGGTTTACGCAGGCTGGGCAAATCTGTACGACGCCGCCCGGAACGACACGGGGCGGCACAGATCCATAAAGGAGGATCACTGGTATGAGCCAGACCCGTCCCATTGACGAGCATTCCATGCACACCCGTACCTGCGGCGAGCTTCGCTTCGAGAACGTGGGCGAAGAGGTCACCCTCACCGGTTGGGTGAGCCGTCGCCGCGACCACGGCGGCCTTATCTTCTGCGACCTTCGCGACCGCGAGGGCATCACGCAGCTCACCTTCGACCCCGAACACTCCGACGGCGATGCCTTTAAGATCGCCGAGACCATGCGTCCCGAGTGGCCCATCAAGATCCACGGCGTCGTGCGCGCCCGTGGCGAGGAGACCACCAACACCAAGCTCGCGACCGGCGAGGTCGAGGTCCTGACCGACCATGCCGAGGTGCTCAACACGTCCGTCACCCCGCCGTTCCAGATCGAGGACGGCATCGAGACCAGCGAGGACACCCGCCTGCGCTATCGCTATCTGGACCTCCGCCGTCCCGAGATGATGGCCAACCTCAAGCTGCGCTCCGACTTTACCTTTGCCATTCGCGAGGCGCTGCACAACCGTGAGTTCATGGAGGTCGAGACGCCCTCCCTGTTTAAGTCCACGCCCGAGGGCGCCCGCGACTTCATCGTTCCCAGCCGCATCCAGCCGGGCAACTTCTACGCCCTGCCGCAGTCCCCGCAGCTCCTGAAGCAGCTGCTCATGGTCGGTGGCGTCGAGCGCTACTACCAGGTTGCCAAGTGCTTCCGCGACGAGGACCTGCGTGCCGACCGTCAGCCCGAGTTCACTCAGGTCGATATCGAGATGTCCTTCGTGGACCAGAACGATGTCATGAGCGCGCTCGAGGAGGTCCTGGCCGATGCCTTCGGCCGCATGGGTGTCGAGATGCCCACGCCGCTGCGTCGCATGGACTACTGGGAGGCCATGGACACCTATGGCTCCGACAAGCCCGATACCCGCTATGGCATGCACCTGGTCGACCTGACCGACATCTTCGCCCACTCCAAGTTCAAGGTCTTTGCGACTGCCGCAAACGAGGAGGGCTCTGTCGTCAAGGCCATCAACGCCAAGGGCGCCGGTGCCTGGGCACGTGCCAAGATCGATAAGCTCGCCGGCGTGGCCTCCACGTTTGGCGCCAAGGGTCTGGCTTGGATCGCCTTCCGCGAGGACGGCTCTATCAACAGCCCCATCGTCAAGTTCTTCTCGGACGAGGAGATGGCGGCTCTGCGCGAGCGCATGGACGTCGAGCCCGGCGACCTTGTGATGTTCGCCGCCGGCCCGCGCCTGCTCTCTGACGAGATCCTGGGCGGCATGCGTTCCCACATGGCCAATGCGCTCGAGATCAAGCGCGAGGGTCACGACTTCCTGTGGGTCGTCAACTTCCCGCTGTTCCATTGGGATGAGGACCGCAAGGCTTACGCTGCCGAGCACCAGCCCTTTACCCTGCCGACCGAGACCGACATCGCCAAGATCGAGGCCGACCCGTTGGCAGCCGGTTCTTGCACCTACGACTTTGTCATGGACGGCTTTGAGGCCGGCGGCGGCGGTATGCGTATCCACAACGCCGAGATGCAGATGTCCATGCTCAAGCTCCTGGGCTTTACCGAGGAGCGCGCCGAGTCGCAGTTTGGCTTCCTCATGGAGGCCCTCAAGTTTGGTGCGCCCCCGATGGGCGGTTTCGCTTTGGGCCTGGACCGCGTGTGCATGCTGCTTACCGGCTCCGACTCCATCCGCGACGTCATGGCGTTCCCCAAGACGGCCAGCGGCTCCGACCTCATGTCGGGTGCCCCGAGTACCGTTAGTGGCGCCCAGCTCAAGGACGTCAGCCTGCGCCTGATGTAGGCGAGCGGCTATATATTGCCCGCAACGAGGGAAGGACGCGTGCCTTCCCTCGTTTTTTATGCGCGGGCGTTGCGAGGGCATAGGTTGACTGGGCGTCGCGGAAACTACGACCCGGAATTTGCGTCCAGAACGGGTCGCAGTTTCCCAAACAGGCCCCTTTGGGAAACTGCGTCCCAGAATCCAGCCAAATAATGGGGCACAGTTTCCGGTTGAGCTGTCTAACGGAAACTGTGCCCCAGAATGAGCGCTCAAAACGGGGCAGGCTTTCCGCAACAACTGTCTGGCAGAAAGCCTGCCCCAGTTTCTTATAGCGAGTCTCTCTGAACGAGCTGCATGTGCATGACGGTGGTGGTGGACTCGGCACCCTTGATCATGTCGAGCGCAATGTTGGCGGCCATGTGTCCTTCTTCGCGCAGAGGCTGGCGGACGGTCGTGAGCGCGGGGACGCAGCGCGCCGCAATCTCGTGATCGTCGAAGCCGACGACAGAAACGTCCGCAGGAACGGATAGGCCTGCCTCGTTGAGTGCGGTGATGACGCCAGCCGCGATACGGTCCGATCCGCAGAGCACGCCATCGAAAGCAATCTCGCGCGCGAGGATCTGGTGCATGGCCTGATAGCCGTCTCCGCTGTTCCAGCCGGTATAGATAACGTTTGCGTCTGGGAGGTCTTCGCCCAAGACGGCGCGGTAGCCGCGCAGGCGGTCGACAACAGCGGGGTTGTCTTGCGGTCCCAACACGGCGACGATATCTTTGCGCCCGCGATCCTTCATGGCGAGTGCCGCAAAATGTCCGCCCTCTTCGTCGTCAGAGTAGACCGTCGAGAACACATCGCGATAGGGGTGGCCCTCGAGCTGGCCGCACAACACGGTGGGTACGCCCAGCTCGCGCAGCACCTCGAGCAGCTCGCTGCCTTTGTAGGGAGAGACGTCGATCACGGCGTCGAACGAGCGGCGCTCAAAGTGCTCGCGTGCGCGGTTGCGCTCATGCGTAGAAGACGCCTGCAAGATAACGGGCAGATAGGACGACTCCGACAGTTCCTCGGTAATGCCGCTCAAAAACTCGCTATAGGTGGGGTCGCTGAAGAGTTCACTCAGAGGCTCGGTCACGAGCACGGCGATGATTTCCGTGCGCCCGACAGCGAGCGCTCGGCCACGAGCGTTGGGGACAAAATTGACTTCCTTGGCCGCCGCGCGGACGCGCTTTTTGGTTTCCTCGCTAATGCGGGGCGAATCGTTGAGGGCGCGCGATGCCGTGGAGCGCGACACGCCGGCAGCTGCGGCAACCTCGGCAAGCGTAGGTGCGGTGCGAACTGGTTGTGTCATGGCGTCTCCTGGAAAATGCGGTCGATGTTGTCACTGATACGGGCTAGTGCGGATACAGCTTACTATAGTGCGCCTGAACAGCGTTCATGATATCCGGTGACCGGTGTCGTTTTGCAACCAAGCCGAAATCGAATACGTCTCGTGTGGGTGAGATATCAGCGGGCGTGGAGGTTGCCTACGAGCTTAAGAACGATGTCTTGTGCTGAGTTTCGATACTCAGGGTGACATAAGTGTTGCGATTGTACAACCGGTTGCACCGTTAACCCGGCCAAATCGACCGTTCAGCGGACAACCGGTTGCACAGTTTTTTGCATCGCCCGTAAGATAAGGACAACCGGTTGCACAAGAATCACTACGATGATGAAGGAGCATCACCATGGACGCCATTAACGATTGGGAAAACCAAGCGCTCACCCACAGGAACCGCCTGGCACCCCATGCGTACTTTATGGGTTACGAGACCGCCGATCTCGCTGCAACGTACAGCCGCGAGCTGTCGCGCGGGTTTGTCCAGCTGTCCGGCTCGTGGCAGTTCCGCCTCTTTGAGGGCCCCGCTACCGTCTCCAACGAGGAACTCTCCACGTACAAGCCCGAGTGGGATCACGTGGAGGTTCCGCACCTGTGGCAGGTGGACGGCTATGGCAACCTTGCCTACACCGACGAGGGTTTCCCGTTCCCGGTTGATCAGCCGTTCGTTCCCTCCGACGACCCCACGGGCGTCTACCAGCGCATCGTCAACCTTCCCGCCGTTCCTGCTGGCGCTCGCGAGATCATTCGCTTCGACGGCATCGAGAGCTATGGCGAGCTGTACGTCAACGGTCAGTATATCGGCATGACCAAGGGTTCGCGCCTGTCTGCCGAGTTCGACGTGACCGACGCGCTTGTCGAGGGCGACAACCTGTTTGCGGTCAAGGTCCTGCAGTACAGCGATGGCAGCTATATCGAGGACCAGGATATGTGGTGGGCCTCGGGCATCTTCCGCGATGTGTACCTTATGCAGCGTCCCGCCGCGCACCTGGTCGACTTTAGGTTTCGCACGCACCGCGAGGGCGATACCGCTCTGATTACGCTCGATACGGTTGCCGAGGGCTCTTCCCGCGTTGTGTTTACGCTCAGCGATGGCGAGAACGTGGTGGCTGCGGGCGAGTGCGTCGACGGCCATGCCGAGTGCGGCGTGACCGATGCCCACTTCTGGAATCCCGAGGACCCCTTCCTCTACGACCTTACGTTTGAGGTCTACGACGGTGACCAGGTCAGCGAGTACGTCCCGCATCGCCAGGGTCTTGCCGAGGTGACGGTCGAGGGCAATCATATCTACCTCAACGGCACTTACTTTAAGATGCATGGCGTCAACCGCCACGATCACGACGATCACAAGGGCCGCGCCGTGGGCCTCGATCGCATGCGCCGCGACCTGGAGCTCATGAAGCAGCACAACATCAACGCGGTGCGCACGTCCCACTACGCCAACGACCCGCGCTTTTACGAGCTGTGCGACGAGTATGGCATCATGCTGGTCGCCGAGACCGATATGGAGAGCCACGGCTTCGAGAATATCGGCAATATCGCCCTGGTCACCGACGACCCGGCATGGGAGCCGGCCTACGTCGACCGCATTGAGCGCCTGGTGATGCAGGAGCGCAATCACGCCTGCATCATTATGTGGTCGATGGGCAACGAGAGCGGCTATGGCTGCAACATCCGCGCGATGTACGCCAAGGCTCACGAGCTCGATGGTCGTCCGGTCCATTACGAGGAGGATCGCAACGCCGATACCGTCGACGTTATCTCCACCATGTACTCCCGCGTGTCGCAGATGAACGACTTTGGTGAGCATCCATTCCCCAAGCCGCGCATCAACTGCGAGTACGGTCACTCCATGGGCAACGGCCCCGGAGGCCTGTCCGAGTATCAGGAGGTCTTCGATCGCTGGGATTGCATCCAAGGCCAGTTTATCTGGGAATGGTGCGACCACGGTCTGGCTGCTGTGACCGAGGACGGCATTGCCTACGATATGTATGGCGGCGACAACGGCGATTACCCCAACAACAGCAACTTCTGCATCGATGGCATGGTGTTCCCCTGGCAGCAGCCGAGCCCGGGCCTTACCGAGTACGGCCAGGTCATCTGCCCGGTTCGCATGGCTTATGACGCCGAGGCGGGCGAGCTGACTGTCACCAACAAGCGCTGGTTTACCACCCTCGAGGATGTTTGCCTGTCGGCGGAGACCCTGGTGGACGGCGACGTGGTCTGCCGCAAGACGCTCATGCCCGGTGCGGTTGCCCCCGGCGAGTCCGTCCAGCTTCCGCTGGTGATTCGCGAGGCCGCGGTAGGCGAGACCCTGCTGACCGTGCGCGCCTACACCATGGCCGCTCACGTCTGGTGCGAGCCGATGTTCCAGCTGGGTGCAAGCCAGTTTGCCATCGCAAACCATCCGGCGCCGGCCATCGCCGCCCCAGCTCGTCCTGAGCTTACGGTCGAGGAGACCGAGCAGGAGATTCGCATTCACTCCCTCAACGGCGAGCTGACCTTCAGCAAGGTAAACGGCACCGTGAGCAAGTGGAAGGCATCCGGCCGTGACGTCATGGCCTCTGGTCCCCAGGTTGGTTTTTGGCATCCGCTCGTCGATAACCACGCTCAGGAGTACGACTCCCTGTGGAAGGATAACTTCATCGATGTAATGCAGACGTCCACCCGCAAGGTTTCTTGGAAGCAGGACGGCAATGCGGTCGTCGTTACCGTGAGCCAGCGTATCGCTCCTCCCGTCCGCGCGTTCGGCATGCGCGTCGAGCTCGTCTATACCGTGCTTCCGAGTGGCCGCGTCGACCTCAAGGTTTCCGGCGAGCCCTACGGCGACTATTCGGACATTATCCCGCGCATCGGCATCTCCTTCGAGGTTCCCGGTTGTGATCGTGCCGTCGAGTGGTATGGCCACGGCCCGGGCGAGAACTATCCGGACTCGCTGCGCGCCAACCCGGTCGGTCATTACCGCACTACGGTCGACGACATGTTCACGCCCTACGTTATGCCCCAGGACTGCGCCAACCGCGAGGGTACCCGCTGGGTCGCCCTGCGCTCCAGCCACGGTGACGGTCTGGTCGTGACGCGTCCGAGCGACGCCGCTTCCAATCCGTTCTCGTTCTCCGCATGGCCCTATAGCTGCGAGGCTATCGATAACGCCAAGCATGTCTACGATCTTGTCCCGGGCGAAACGGTTACGGTCAACATCAACGACCAGCTGCTCGGCCTTGGCTCGAACTCTTGGGGTTCCGAGGTGCTCGATTCCTATCGCACCCGTTTTGAGAGCTTCAGCTTTGAGGTGTCCCTGCGACCGCTGACGTCTGCCGATCTGGCTCAGGCGCTGGCACCCATTAAGGAGGCATAAGTCATGCATATCTTTAACTCGCGTGCCGATTTCGACGCCCAGATGAAGTCCGTCAAGAAGTGGATGCGTACCGGTCAGGCACTCGACGGCGTTTCTGAACTGCAGCACGATGTGGCGTACTCTATCGGCGACTCGCTGGTGTATTGGTGGGTGAACGCCCACGAGGCGGCTACTGCCGATCTGGTCGGTCACCGTCGCTACCATGCCGTGCTCGCCCCGCTCGACGGCAATCTGACCGTTGAGGTGGCTTCCAAGGCCGATCTTACCTGTACGCGCGCCTACAGCGATATCGATGATCGCGAGCGCTTTGAGGGTACGGGGGAGACCGTGACGATTCCCGCCGGCGGCGTTGCCGTCGTCGAAATTGACGAGGCCTACCGTGTCGTGGCCGATGCCGCGGATCCCCGCGTCGTGGTACTGCACGTGACGGTCGAAGGTTATTCCTTCCCCAACAAGTAGTATTCGTCCGCCTGGACGTTTGCTTCGCGCCGTTAAGGGGGATGGCTTTGTTGACTCCCTTTTCCCCATTCCCCTTAGCAGGTGCGCCGTCCGTGTTTGCACTTGCAGCTCGGACGGGTTTAGATGACATTTAACAGATGATTGGGAGGGCTTATGAGCTCTGAAAAACGAGGAACGATTGGTTCGTTTGCTCTGCTGGGCATGACGGTCGCCGCCGTGTTCGGTATCAAGAACATCATCAACAACAACGCGGCCATCGGCTTGGCAGCAGCGCCGTCGTTCTTTTTCGCCACGCTTTTGTACTTTGTCCCCTATACCCTGGTTACTGCCGAGTTCGTCGGCCTCAACAAGGACTCCGAGTCTGGCGTGTACGCATGGGTTAAGACCTCGATGGGTGGTCGCTGGGCGTTCCTGACGGCATTTAGCTACTGGTTCGTTAACCTGTTCTTCTTTGCGTCCGTCCTGCCCAACGTCATCATCTACGCGAGCTACGTGTTCTTTGGTGCCAACGCCGAGCTTTCGCAGCTGTGGATCACCATTATCGAGATCGTCGTCTTTGCTATCGCCACGTGGGTTTCGACCAAGGGCGCTAAGTGGATCGGCTCCATTTCCTCCTTCGGTTCGACCGCGGCTTTCGGCCTGACCGCCGTGTTCATCCTGCTGTCCCTGGCTGCTGCCTTTGGCGGCGTTGAGTTCGCTACGGCTCCTACTCCCGTTAACATGGCTCCCGACATGAGCAACTTCGCAACTGCGTGGGGCTTCTTCGGTACGCTTGCCTGGATCATCCAGGGCGTTGGCGGCGCTGAGTCTGTCGGCGTGTTCCTTAATGACCTTAAGGGTGGCGTCAAGGCCTTCGTGCGCACCGTCGTTATCGCCGGCCTGACCATCGGCCTTCTGTATGCAGGCGCTTCGCTGCTGGTTAACCTGTTCATCCCCGAGGGCGGCGTTGCCATCTCCACCGGCATCTTCGACGTGTTCGGCGCTGTCTTTGCCCACTTTGGCATTCCCATGGAAGTGTCTACGCGCGTCATCGGCCTGATCCTACTCGCCGCTACGCTGGGCTCCCTCATGATGTGGACCTCCGCTCCCATCAAGGTGTTCTTCACCGAGATCCCCAAGGGCGTCTTTGGTAGCAAGATCGTCGAGCTCAACGAGCACGGCATTCCTGCCCGCGCTGCCTGGCTGCAGTTCGCCATCGTCGTCCCCATCCTGATCATCCCGGCCCTGGGCTCCGGCAACCTCGACGACCTGCTCATGATCGTCACCAACATGACGGCTGCCACCGCTCTGCTCCCGCCGCTGCTGATTCTGCTTGCCTCCTTTATGCTGCGCAAGAACTTCGACGCCGCTCCCCGTGACTTCCGCATGGGCTCGCGCAGCTTTGGCCTGGTCGTTGCCGCATTCCTGCTTGTGGTCTTCTGCTTCGTGCTTATCTGCGGCACCATTCCGCTCGATCAGCCGCTGTGGCTGACGCTGGTCTACAACGTTGGCGGTGTGGTTGTCTTCCTGGGCCTTGCCGTGATGTGGTACAACCGCTATATCAACCGTCTGCGCGAGACCGATCCCGAGGCTGCCGAGAGCGAGCTGCGTCCGTCTGTTCTCGACATGATGGAGTAGAAGCTGGGATTTATTCACAGCTGAGGAACAACTTGATTCCCTTTCCTAAGGAGGGGCCCTTCGGGCCCCTCCTTTTGTGTTTTGAGACATGTTTTGGACCCTGTGGTCAAAAAATGCCAAATATGAGTACTGTTGCAAAAGAGGTGTCATATTTTTCGGCCTGCTCTGAGCGAAAATGGGCTCATAATCAATTTATCTAGCCCCCTTTAAAGGGCGTTTGACGGCTTTCAACGGTAGCGCACAGAGATGTGGTGTAAGAGGCGGGGCATGCCCCGCCTCCGCCCTT
>CATXXF010000053.1 GCA_958403395.1 uncultured Collinsella sp. | reverse complement strand
GAGGCCCGTGGCATCAGGTTGCAGACCTGAGAGCTTGATCCAGGGATTATCGAGCTCGGGCTTGGGCATGGCCTTGGCCTCGGGCGCAGTCTCGTTGCCGATGAGCTCGGACTCGTAGATGAAGGTGTCGTCGCCGAGCGCGTCGTAGGCGGCGACCGGGTTGCCATCGGCATCGCGGTACGGCGTGCCCTTAAACACGGCGCCGTCATAGGCCACAAGCTGTCGGCCGGTCTCATTCTCGAAGTAGTACACGAAGATACCCTTGAGGGCCGCACAAAGCGGGATGGCAATAATCATGCCGAT
This sequence comes from uncultured Collinsella sp., assembly GCA_958403395.1. GTDB lineage: Bacteria > Actinomycetota > Coriobacteriia > Coriobacteriales > Coriobacteriaceae > Collinsella. The sequence goes on along the minus strand of CATXXF010000053.1, from coordinate 11,968 downwards.
GGGGCCCATGAGTGCCGAGCCAATAACGAGCGCCGTGAGGCTCATGATGGGATGCACCTGCACCGAGCTCTGCATGACCTTGGGCGAAATGACGTTATCGGTGACGTTTTGCGCGACCATCGTCACGATGAGCGTCCATAACGCCAACATGGGGCTGAACATGAAACCGAGCACCGTGGCGATTGCTGCGCTCACCCAGGGACCGACGACCGGAACCAAATGCATGATGCCGGTAAAGATAGCCATGAGCGCCGCATACGGATGGCCGATGATCATAAAACCGATAAAGGCGAGGAAACCACCGCAGATGGACGTCACGACCATACCGCGCATGTAGCCGCCGACAGAGCGAGAAAGGATGGCGACCATAAAGCGGTACGAGGTCTCCTTCTCCTGACCGATGATGGTGCAAATCTCGTGGTGCATGCGAGGGTAGTCGCAGGCCATCCAGTAGGCAAGCACCAGGCCAAGGAAGATAACGAACAGCTGCGAGGCCGTATTGGTGATGAGTGGGAACACACCACGACCAAGCTCGGCGGCAATCTGAGACACATACCTCGATGCCACGGCAACCAGCGACGAAAGATTATCGTCCAAATACTCCTTGAGCGGCGTGTTGTTGAGCGTCTTTGCATGCGAGATCATCTCGTTGAGATCGCCACCTGCAACACGAAGCTGCTCGGGCAGGCGGCTCAGGACTTCCATGATCTGACCAAAGAGAATCGGCGACAAAATGCAAACGACACCGACGAGCACGGCAACAACAACAATAAGCGCGATAAGCGAACCGATGCCGCGATTCACGCCATGGTGCTCGAGCCAGTTGGTGATCGGGGACATCACAAAAGCAATGATGGAGCCGACGGCAAGAAACTCAATAACCGGCGCCAGGATGCCCATAAGGTTAAAGATGACAGCGGCGATGACAATGCAGCCGACAACAGCCCAAATGCGCAGCGTCAGAATGCGGGTGTCGCGCAGCACGCGATCGGTTTGTTGGGGGTGCTCACTCATGAACGAATCATCACTCCGTCGGGGTCGATCTTGTCCTGAATCTTCTTAAGCGTGCGGCGCAGCAGACGCGAAACCTGCACCTGAGAAATACCCAGCTTCTTGGCGATCTCGATCTGGGTCATGCCCTTCACAAAGCGCAGCTCGATCACCTCGCGCTCGCGCGGCGAGAAATCACGGATGGCTTCCTCGATCACTAGGCGGTCATCGGTAAAGTCGAGCTCGTTGTCGTCGTCGGCGTAACGGTCGAGAATCGAGGGGGCATCGTCGGAATCGGACGCACCAGGAGCCTCGATGGGCACCGAGGTATAGGCCGAAGACGATTCCATAGCCTCGAGGACCTCATCGACCGTCACATCTAGATACTCAGCGATCTCCTCAACCTTGGGCGAACGCTGCAGCTCGTTGGTAAGTTTGTCAGTAGCCTGGTTGACCTTGGCAGAGAGCTCCTGCAGGCGACGCGGAACGCGCACACTCCAGCCCTTGTCGCGGAAATGGCGTTTGATCTCGCCCAGGATAGTGGGTGTTGCAAACGTCGTGAACTCGAGCCCGCGCTCGGGGTCAAAACGGTCGATAGCCTTGAGCAAACCCAGATAGCCGACCTGCATGAGGTCGTCGAGCGGCTCGCCGCGATTCTTAAATTTGTTGGCAAGAAACCTTACCAGGTTCATATGGGACATGACGAGCTGCTCACGGGCGTCCGGATCACCGGTCTCCTTGTAACGACGAAACAGCTCGCGGGTTTTCTCCTTGTCCCAAGCGGTCTTGCCGCTCCGGGAACGTTCGGTCATATTAGATATCCGCCTTGAGGTCGAGGGAAAGCGTCAGGGGCGCCGCAGTCTTTTCGTAGGAATCGCACACGCTCGCGAGGATGAGTTCGGCATATACCGCTGCCTGGTCATCCTCATCGACAGTCGCCTGATCGCCAAAGGTAAAGGTCATGCCCACGTGCGATTCGTCGACATCGAATTTGATCGAGATATCGTCGGAATCAACAGCCATGCAGCCAAAGATGAAGGCTTCCTCGGCAGCCATACGGATGTCCTCGATGCGATCGACAGACATAGAGCACAGGGCACCAACGTTGGCTGCCGTCATGCGCACAAGGCGAGCGAGACGCGGGTCACCGGCAACGGTCAGCGTGATGGGGCAGGTTGCTTCGCTACTCATCGCAGGACTCCTCAGAGGTCTCGGCGGGCGTGTAGGTGTAATACTGGGCTGCTTTAGCAGCAGGCTTCTGTGCATCATTGTCACCAGCAGCAACATCGTCCCCGGCTTCGCCAATCAGGACACGCTCGGTCGGCTGCTCGGCTTCTTCGGCAGCGGAAAGCTTGCGCTCGGCGTCGGCCGCGGGAGCCTTCACCTTGTTAAAGAGTTTCTGCACGGCACCTGCCGCAGAATCAGTCACGCTCGACACAGCATTGCTGGCCTCGGCCATGCTACCGGTGACCTCAGAAATGTCGCGAACCACGGCTTCGACCTCTACGAGATTGGAGGTAAGGGCGTCGACGGCGGTCTTGCTCGACTTGAGGAGCGGCTCCATCTGGGCAAGCGCCGGCGTAAGCTCGTCGACAGCGCCATCGAGCTTTGCCACCACAGGCTGAGCCTCGGCGATGGTGTTGTTGAGGTCGTTCACGGTTTTATCGAGCGAGTCGACAACATTGCGGGTCTTGCGCAGGGTGAGCGCGAGCTCAGCGATGGCCCACACGCCGGCAACGGCGAGCAGCAGCAGGGCGATTTGAATGGGACTCATACAAGCCTCCCAAAGGAATCGATATACAGACGGTTTCCATGGTACCCCAAAGGGGACCGAACATGCCAAGAGCAGCAACGTGGGACAAAATTATCAGCAGCTACTTCGGTGCATTCCCGCTGCGGTCGCGTTCACTTTGCTCTACGCGCCATTCTTCCCAACCGCGGCCGGCAGGCTGCCAGAACGCGCCGCGCTCCAGTCCCTCGGGCAAATAGCGCTGATCGACCCAGCCTTCGGGATAATCATGTGGATACTTATATACACCGTATTCGTCGCTACCTGGGCGATGACGATCGCGCAAATAACTCGGCACCTCACGAAGCCCACTAGAATGGATATCGGCCAGCGCCGCATCGATCGAAGCCTCACACGCGTTGGATTTTGGCGCCAGGCAAACATAGAGCGCAGCCTGAGCCAGGTTAATGCGACATTCGGGATAGCCAATGACCTCGGCAGACTTAAACGCGGCATGTGCCACCAAAAGCGCCTGCGGGTCGGCGTTGCCAACATCCTCAGAAGCCTGAATCATAATACGACGAGCGATAAACTTAGGATCCTCCCCCGCGTCAATCATGCGCGCGAGCCAATAGATCGTGGCATCGGGGTCGCTACCGCGCATGGACTTAATAAATGCACTGATGATGTCGTAGTGCATGTCACCGTTTTTGTCGTACGAAAAGCCACGACGCGGGTTGGCAATCTTAACGTCATCCACGGTAATGGGATAGCGCTCCCCCACCGCCGGCGCCGGCGTTCCCTCGGTATCGGGACGTGTGACGGCAATCTCGCTCGCAAGCTCGAGCGTCGTGAGCGCCGAGCGAGCGTCACCCGCTGCCAGCGTGCAAATGGTCTTAACCGTATCAACATCGGCCGAGAACTTACCGTTCAGGCCATGCGGAGCCTCGAGCGCACGCTCGATCAGCGTGGCTATGTCCTCGTCCTTAAGGTGTTCAAGTTCCACCACACGACCACGCGAGAGCAACGCCGAGTTGACCTCGAAGTACGGGTTCTCCGTCGTGGCACCAATCATAATGACGGTACGGTTCTCAACCGCATGTAGCAATGCATCCTGTTGTGACTTCGAAAAGCGATGAATCTCGTCGATAAACAGGATAGTGCGACGGTCATACGTATTCAGACGCGTCTTGGCCTCGTCGATCACGCGGCGCAAGTCCTTCACGGTGCCCGTCACAGCGCTGACCTCGACAAACTCGCTCTTAGTATGGTTGGCGATAATATGGGCCAGCGTCGTCTTACCCGTACCGGCCGGCCCATACAAAAGCACACTGGAAAGCACGTCGTGTTCGATCGCGGCACGCAACCATGAGCCCTTACCGACGGCCTTTTGCTGGCCCACATACTCGTCGAGCGAATTGGGGCGCATACGCACCGCAAGCGGCGCATTCTGAAAGGAACGCTCGCGCGTCGAAGCAGAAAAAAGGTCGTCCATAGCCATCCCGTGTATCAATCAAAAACGTTTTCCACTAACAGTATACCGAATTTATACGAACTACCGTTCGTTAATATAGGTACGGTGCGGAAACTTCAATCCCGGAAACAGCTTGCTCGTGAGCTCGCAGAAATAACCGTCCGTCATGCTCGCAATGTAATCCACGACCGCCTGGTCCTTATCGTTCTGCCAGGCATAGGCGCGATCGTAGTAGGAAAGCTGCTGCTCGATGCGAGAAATGTGGTGTTTAAAGATATACGAGGACTCGTCACCTTCGTTTATATCCTGCAGGCAACGGTCGTAAAGCTTTTCGAAGGCTTCGCGCAGCTCCGCCTCGGAGTCGCCTTCGATACCGCCCTTGCTATAGATCTTCTCGTAGTTCTCGCGCTTGGCACGGCGGATCTCCTCAAACAGGTCCTCGCTCATCTCGATGCGCGGCTTACCATAGCTATGCTCCACGATATCGACGGAAGCGTGCGTAAGGATCCAACTGTTGTAGGCACCGCCCCGGCCATCATCAAAAGCGTCGGGTGACAGCAGGCCCGCCGCGATCGCATCCTGACGGTCACGACCGACGTAGGCAAGAATATCCGAAATGCGAACGACGCAGCCCTCGAGCGTCATGGGACGCAGATGCTCAATTGCGCTATAGCCCGTGGCAATGCAATCCTCAACCGTCTGGTCAAACTGGTCAAAGGAGCTCATGTCCGAGAGCTCAAACACACGCTGCTCGTACTCGCCGTTATGGCATAGCACGCCGTCGAGCGTCTGGAGCGACACGTTGCGGCCATACAACGCGTCGAGCACGCGGACCGACTGCACGTTATGGAAAAAATAACGCCCCGTACGCTCATGATAGATATCGTTGAGGAAGCGCTCGCCAGCATGGCCGAAAGGCGTGTGTCCCAAGTCGTGGCCCAGACCAATCGCCTCGATCAGATCGCAGTTGAGCCCCAGGGCGCGACCGATATCGCGCGCGATGCGCGAGACAAGCTGCACGTGCAGACCGCGGCGTGACAGGTCGTCGTTGCTGCGAAAACTGAAGACCTGCGTTTTGCCTGCATAGCGGGTGTATGCGGGCAGATGCAAAATCTTTTCGGTATCGCGCATAAAGGCCGGACGCATAAGCGTGCCTTTGTCGGCAGCGCGATCAATACGACGAATGACCTGATCGTCGTTGCAACGATACGGGTTGACGGCACCCGAAGCACGATCGGCGGAAATGCGCTCGACCAGCTCGGGCGACAACGCCGAAGGAATACGGTCCATGCGCGCCTTAATGACGGCCGTTTCTTGATTAGTTGCCATGGCATGCTCCTTAAAAAGGATGCGCAATTAGTTACAATGTGCAGCCCACGACCTCGATTATGGCAAAAATCGGCACTAAAAACGGGAGCAATGGCAGGGAACGCGATTTTATGAAGAGGCAGGAGAGGGCCAGGACCAGGAGCGAGACGGCAAATGCCACGATGCCGCCCATAGGGTCGAGCGTGCAAAGCGCGAAGAGTGCTTTGGCGTCCCCCATGCCAATCCCCGGGGCTTGGCGAAGGCGCCGCCAGAGCGACTCAGTAAGCACAAGGGCAAGGTAGACGATGACCGCAAGACCGGCGTGGTCAAGCGCCGTGGTAACGCCCTTGTCGAGCCAGACGCCTGCCAACGCCGCCACCGCACACACGCCGGCAAGCTCATTGGGAAAGCGTCGCTCACGGGCATCAATCGCCACACCAGCAAAGGCGCAAATCCAAAACGGGATATAGACCATCGAGCACCTCCTCGAGCTGCATCGCAAAAGCAAAAACCACCACAAAGGTGCCTGTCCCCTTTGCGGTGGTTTTGGTGGTGGTTATTTGGCGCCTTGCATGACCTCGTCAAGGGTAACGTTGACGGCGTGCTGCGTCGGCACCCAGTCGACCTTCAGGAACAGCGCGGCCACCGTGATGGGGATATAGCTGAACATAAAGATCGGGAAGGTAAACAGGTTAGTCACCAGACGCCACTTTTGCGCGCAGTGAATGTGCTTGTACTCAAAGATAGTCGTGAGCAGCGCCAGGATAAAGAAGGTCTGATACATCATGGCGAAGGTCATAATGAGCGAAGCGGCGCACGCCTGCATCTCGACTTCGGTGGCCAAGAAGCCGTGCGAAAGCCCGCCCACGATGAGGAAGGTCGCGTTGGCAAGCATGGAGATCAGGGACAGCAGCATGCCCGGAGCGATGGTCATAAACATGTCGTAGGCGGCAAAGCGATGATAGCGGAAGGTCGACTTGACCAAGTGCTTACCATAGGTAAAGAACACCTGGTAAAAGCCCTTAGTCCAACGCATACGCTGTTTCCAGGACGCCTTAAACGTCACCGGCTGCTCGTCAAAGAACTCCGCCGGCGCATAACCGATGCGGATGCCGTGAATGGCGCAGAACGTGGTGAACTGAATATCCTCGGTCAGCGTGTGGAACTGCCAGCCGTGCATGCCCTCGATGACACTGGCGGAGATAAGGTAGCCCGAACCCGAGACGGCACAAGACGTCTTGCAGATGTTGCGCGCGTTGTTGAGAAAGCGCGCCTCGCGCAAATACCAGGTAGCATTAGCTGCCGAGATCCACGAGCTGCCAAAGTTCTTGGAGTTGCGATAGCTCGTGACCACATGGAATCCCTGGTCAAAGGCATCGTTCATCTTGGACACGTAATCGCGGGATATGACGTTATCAGCATCGAAAATAAAGTAGCCCTCAAACGTGTCGGGATACTCGTTAAGGATACGGTCAAAACCAAAGTCCATGACCCAGCTCTTACCCTTGCGGGCCAGGTCGTTGCGCTCATAAACGATGGCGCCCGCCTCGCGCGCGAGCTGCGCCGTGTTGTCGGTGCAGGCATCGGCGACCACGAAGACCTCGATAAGCTCGGACGGATAATCCTGGTCCTTGATGGAGCGAACGAGGTTGGCAATCACGGCCTCCTCATTATGCGCCGCGATAAAGAAAGCATAGCGATGGAGTTTTTTGGCCTTAGGAGGCGCGACCTCGCCACGAAGAGCGCCAATGACAAAGAAGACCACCTGGTACAGAAAGCAGACCGTGAGCAGCGTGACGACAATCTGGTTGAAGATCACAATGGGTGTGTTGGTTTGTAAAAAGGCGAGCATGCAGGCTCCCGAGAACGCGTTACGTAAACAACCGTATATCTTACCGCAGGCTAATCGAGTTCAAGAAACCACCTAATACTGGCTAGACTTCGAGAAGACCGAGCTGCGGAACGATTTCGTCGCCAGCGGCAGTACGACCGAGTGAGCGAGGAGCCAGGTCGTCGAGAACCGCGGCAAGATCCCACGGCAGCTCATCGCGGCACTCAATACGCTCCCCCGTCACGGGATGGTCGAATGCGACGCGCCAGGAATGAAGGAATTGCCTGGTCAGACCCTGATCGGCGCGTGCATCGCACTTGCCGTAGAGCGGATCGCCCACGCAGGCATGGTTGATATGGCGCATATGCACGCGAATCTGATGTGTGCGGCCCGTAAACAGGTGGCACTCGACGAGCGTATAGCCGTCATCAAAACGCGTGGAATCAAAGCGCTCAAGGACCTTAAAGGTCGTAATGGCCTGGCGCGCGAAAGGATCGTCCGAAACCGCCATCTTGACACGTTCACGCGTAGAGCGGGCAATGCCGGTGTTAATGGTGCCCTCGTCCATGGCGATGTGACCGTGAACGAGCGTGATATAGCGACGATCGAGCGTGCGCGTGCGAATGAGATTTTGAAGCGCGCGCTGCGTGTCGTCGTCCTTTGCCGCAAGCATGAGACCCGAGGTATCGCGATCTAAACGATGCACGATACCGGGGCGATCCTCGCCCTGCACGGTTCCCAGATGGTCGATACCGCAGTGATAGACCAGGGCATTCGCGAGCGTGCCGCTCTCGTGGCCATGGGCGGGATGGCACACCAGGCCCCGCTGCTTGGAGAGCACGATAAGGTAGTCGTCCTCGTAGCGGATATCGAGGGGAATGGCCTCGGGAATCACATCGGTCGGGTCGTGCGGCTCGGGCAAGTCGACCGAGATGCGATCGCCGGCGCGTACGGCGTACTTTTTAGAGAGACAAGTCTCACCGTTGACGGCAACGGCGCCTCCCTCGATCAGATGCGCGCAGGCAGAGCGCGTGGGACAGCCATCGTTGGCGCCCAAATAGGCGTCAAGACGCTGACCAGAGCAATCGTCGGCAACAAGAATATGGATGTCGGCCATTAACGCTCATTCCTTTCGCGAATCTTGCGGGCACGCTCCCCACGCTGCTTGGCTTTGCGCTTGGCGCGGGCCTCATCACGGGCATTGAGCTCGGCAGTCGCATCGACTTCGCGGGCCGCAGGGCTCAAGAACATGTAGCCGATGAGGGCAAGCACAACGCCTACGGTGATGCCGATATCGGCCACGTTAAAGACGGGAAAGTCGATGAAGGTGGTGGCAATAAAATCGGTCACAAAGCCAAAAGTCAGACGGTCGATCGCGTTGCCAATGGCGCCGCCCGCGACCATAGCCATGCCCACCACCTCCAAGCGAGCAAGCTGGGGCGCGCGAAGCAAGTACACGGCAATAGCGATAATGACCGCCAACGCCAGCACGGCAAACGCGATGCCATGCCCCTCGCCCATGCTAAAGGCAGCGCCAATATTGCGGACAAACAGGAAGTCGATCACGCCGGGGATGACGGTCACACGCAGTGCATCGCCCATGGCACGAACCGCAAGCTTGGTCAACTGGTCAACAAGCAGCACAACGAGCGCCACCCCGCCAGCAACACCCAACCGCCAACGCAAAGGCGGCGTCATATCCCCAGCACGACCCAAATCAATCCCCTACCCTCAAGATCATCGAATTACGTTTAACGTAAGTAACCATCTTATAGTGACAAACGCCAAACACGCAGCATATTCACCAACGCTGGCGAAATAACCAGCACAAAACAAAAGCGACATTCCGAATAACGGAATGTCGCTTGATAGCTTTCGACTAAGAGCGAAAGCGAAAGAAAGCCTTTAGCTCCAGCAATGGAAACGCCACGCTATCGTCACCAACAGCGAAAACGCCCCTAAGCGAGCAAGGTGACGTGAAAGAGGAGGGAAGCGTACTTTGGTACGCGACCGACGATTGAACGTCAGATTGCCGCTTAGGGGCGTTTGCAGCGTCGGTAGGTTACGGCGTTCTACGAACGCCGTAACCTACAAAGCACCGGCGCAGCGCTTGCAAATATGTGCATGGCCGTTGTACTCGCCGACGGTGGTGCGGTAGTTCCAGCAACGGTCGCAGCACTCGCCCTCGGCAGCCTCGATGGCAACGGAGAGCTCCTCGCCCTGGGTCAGCTCAACATCGGAGACGATGTAGAACTCGGCCAGGTCGACGGCCTTGTCGCCGGTCAGCAGCGCGTACATCTCGGCGGGAACGACCGCCTTGACGCGGACCTGCTGGCTCTTAGTAAAGGTGCCGGCAGAACGGGCATCCTCAAGGGCCTTGGTCACGGAGCTACGGAGCTCGAGCGAAGCCTCGAGCACGCCCTCAAACTCATTGGCCTCGTCGACCGTGATGGGCGACTTGTACCAATCGAGCAGCGCGGCGTACTTCTGGTGGTCGACGCAGCCGGCGGGCGCATATGCCATGGCCTCATCGACCGTGTAGGACAGGATCGGCTGCAGGTCGCGCATGAGCATCGAGAAGAGCTCGGCCAGCACGGTCTGTGCGCTGCGGCGCTCGAGCGAGCCGGGCTTGTCGCAGTACAGACGGTCCTTCAGAGCGTCGAGGTACACGTTAGAAAGCTCGGTCACCACGAAGTCGTAGAGCGCACGGTAGGCGCGCGGGAACTCGTAGCTGGCGTAGGCGTCGTCGACCTCGGCCTGGACCTGGGTCAGACGGGCAACCATGAGCTTGTCGAGCGGCAGCAAGTCGGCAAAGGCGACGCCGTCGGTCTCGGGCTTAAACTGACCCTCGAGCTCGGAGAGCAGGAAGCGCAGCGTGTTGCGGAAACGGCGATAGGCATCAGACGTACGAGCGAGAATCTCGTGGTCGATGGAGACGTCGGAGCTGGTGTCGACAGAAGCAACCCACAGACGGATGATGTCGGCGCCCATCTCGTCACAGACCTTGTTGGGGTCGATGACGTTGCCGAGCGACTTGGACATCTTGCGGCCCTGGCCGTCGAGCGTGAAGCCCTGCGAGACGACCGCCTTGTAGGGAGCATGGCCGTTGGCGCCCACCGAAGTGAGCAGCGAGCTCTGGAACCAACCGCGGTGCTGGTCGGAGCCCTCGAGGTACACATCCGCCGGATACTCCAGCTCGGGACGGTACTCGCAGACGGCCTTCCAGGAGACGCCGGAGTCCCACCACACGTCGAGGATGTCCTTATCGGCCTTGAGGTGATGGCCACCGCACTTGGGGCAGACACAGGCCTCGCCCAGGTAGCTCTCGGGAGCGTCGGTGAACCAAGCGTCGGAGCCCTTCTCGTGGAAGAGCTTGATGACAGCGTCGAGCGTGGCGTCATTCATGACCTTCTCGCCGCAGTCGGCGCAAGTGTAGCTGGGGATAGGCACGCCCCAGTTGCGCTGGCGGCTGATGCACCAGTCGGGACGCTGCTCGACCATGGCGCCAATGCGGTTGGCGGCATGGGCCGGATACCACTTGACGTTCTCGCGGACCTCCTTGCCAGCCTGCTCACGCAGACCCGTCTTGTCCATCGAGACGAACCACTGGTCGGTAGCACGGAAGAGCACCGGGTGCTTGCAGCGCCAGCAGTGTGGATAGCTGTGCGTGATCTTCTTCTCGAGGACCAGGGTGCCGCGCTCGCGCAGGAACTCGATGATATGCGGGTTGGCCTCGTCGGTATCCATACCGCTGAAGGGGCCACCGGTGCCAAACTCCTCACCGGTGTAGAACTTGCCGTCGTCATCGACCGGCATGCAGATGTCGGTGATGCCCTCCTTGAGGCAGGCAAAATAGTCGTCGACGCCGTGGCCGGGCGAGTTGTGGACGATACCGGTACCGTCATCGACACCGACGTAATCGGCCAGCAGCGCCACGCCCTCAACACCGTCAAAGATCGGCTGCTTGTAGTGGATGTGGTGGAAGGTCTCGGCGGGAACCACATAGGGCTTGCCGTCGACCATAACCGGGGTGTACTCCCAGCCAAACTCCTCACAGCACTTGGGAGCCAGGTCCTCGAGCATGACCTCGGCACGACCATCGTGCTCAACGGCAACGTAGGCGGCGCCGGGCTTGAGGGAAACGGCCTGGTCGGAGGGGATGGTCCACGGCGTGGTCGTCCAGATGATAAAGTCAACCGGGCCGTCGAAGTTCTCGAGGCCGGCGGGCTTGGAAGTCATCTCGAAGCGCACGAAAATGGACGGGCTCGTCTCGTCGGAGTACTCGATCTCGGCCTCGGCCAGCGCGGTGTGGCAGTGCTTGCACCAGTGAACCGGCTTGTGACCGCGATAGATCATGCCCTTATCGAACATGGCCTTGAAGACCTCGATGTCGGCGGCGTCGTGCTGGTGATAGAGCGTCAGATACGGGTTGTCCCAGTCGCCAAGCACGCCCAAGCGACGGAAGCCGGCCTTCTGGAGCTCGATGTTCTCGACAGCGAACTCGTTGCAGAGCTCGCGGATCTTGGCCGTGGAGGTCTGGTTGAACTTCTCGGTGCCGAGCTTTTCCTCGACCTTGTGCTCGATCGGCTGACCGTGGCAGTCCCAACCGGGGACATAGGGAACCTCATAGCCCTGC
>CATXXF010000052.1 GCA_958403395.1 uncultured Collinsella sp. | reverse complement strand
AGCAGGACTGCCCGAGCAGGAAACCTTATGCCCCGCCCCTCCGGAGCCACACGGGAGCCACCGCTAAGTTATCCCCCGGCATTCAGAAAATCTAAGTGCCAAAAAATAAGATTTTTTGACTCCGTGTTGTATAACCCGCCATTCGTGGGTACCATTCAACGCGTACGCAAACAAAAAGGGTTAATTCGCGTGGTATAACCGCGCGGCCCAAAAAGGAGGAGACAAGCATGTCGTCTTTGAAGCCGCTTGCAGATCGTGTTCTGGTCAAGCCCGACGAGGCCGAGCAGAAGACCGCTTCTGGTCTGTACATCGCTAGCAACGCTCAGGAGAAGCCGCAGCGCGGCACCATCGTTGCCGTTGGCGCCGGTAAGGTCAACGACAAGGGCGAGCGCATTCCCATGGACGTTCAGGTCGGCGACGTTGTCATCTACGGTAAGTTTGGTGGCAACGAGGTCAAGGTCGACGGCGAGAAGTATCTGCTGATGCGCGCCGACGACATCTACGCCGTCGTCGAGGCCTAGCCTCGTCAGAATCTCTGATTCGTCTTTGAACGCGCCTGCCGCATAGGACTCGGAAGCGGCGACGCGAGTCACATTTCTTTTGGAGGATTACCTACCATGGCAAAGAACATTACGTTCAACACCGATGCCCGCGCCAAGCTCGCAAAGGGCGTCAACACTCTGGCCGATGCCGTTACCGTCACCATGGGCCCCAAGGGCCGTTACGTCGCTCTGCAGCGCACGTTCGGTGCCCCGACCATCACCAACGACGGCGTTTCCGTCGCTAAGGAGATCGAGCTCGAGGACAACATCGAGAACATGGGCGCTCAGCTGGTGAAGGAGGTCGCCACCAAGACCAACGACACCGTGGGTGACGGCACCACCACCGCAACCCTGCTCGCTCAGGCTATCGTCAACGACGGTCTGCGCAACGTCGCCGCTGGCGCTAACCCGCTGGCCATCCGTCGCGGCATCGACAAGGCCGTCAACGCCGCCGTCGCCGAGATGAAGAAGCAGGCCAAGCCGGTCGAGACCAAGGAGCAGATCGCTTCCGTCGGCACCATCTCCGCTGGTGACCCCGAGGTTGGCGAGAAGATCGCCGAGGCCATGGAGGTCGTGGGCAAGGACGGCGTCATCACCGTCGAGGATTCCCAGACGTTCGACATTACCATCGACACTGTCGAGGGCATGCAGTTCGACAAGGGCTATGTCTCCGCTTACTTCGTCACGGACAACGACCGCATGGAGGCCGTGATGAAGGATCCGTACATCCTCATCACCGACCAGAAGATCTCCAGCGTCCAGGACATCATGCCTGTTCTCGAGGCTGTCCAGCGCGCCGGCCGCGGCCTGCTCATCATCGCTGAGGACATCGACGGCGAGGCTCTGCCGACCCTGGTCCTCAACAAGATCCGTGGCGCTCTCAACGTCTGCGCCGTCAAGGCTCCGGGTTACGGCGATCGCCGCAAGCGCATCCTCGAGGACATTGCCGTCCTCACCGGTGGCCAGGCCGCTCTGGACGAGCTGGGCGTGAAGGTCGCTGACATCACCGCCGATATGCTCGGTACCGCTAAGTCCGTCACCATCTCCAAGGACAACACCGTCGTCGTCGGCGGCGCTGGCTCCAAGGAGGCCATCGACGCTCGCATCGCTCAGATCAAGGGCGAGATGGAGAACACCACCTCTGACTTCGACCGCGAGAAGCTCCAGGAGCGCCTGGCTAAGCTCTCCGGTGGCGTTGCCGTCATCAAGGTCGGCGCTGCTACCGAGTCCGAGCTCAAGGAGATCAAGCACCGCGTCGAGGACGCCTTGCAGGCTACCCGCGCTGCTGTCGAGGAGGGCATTGTCGCTGGCGGCGGCGTCGCCTTCATGGACGCTGCTCCTGCGCTCGACGCTGTTGAGATTGACGACCCCGAGGAGAAGATCGGCGTCGATATCGTCAAGAAGGCTCTGACCGCTCCGGTCGCTACCATCGCCAAGAACGCTGGCTTTGAGGGCGCTGTCGTGGTCGACAAGGTTGCCGAGCTGCCCGCCGGCCAGGGTCTCAACTCTGCCAACGGCGAGTGGGGCGACATGATCGAGATGGGCGTCCTCGACCCCGTCAAGGTCAGCCGCGTCACCCTGCAGAACGCTGCTTCTGTCGCCAGCCTGATCCTCATCACCGAGGCCACCGTCTCCGATGTGCCCAAGAACACTCAGCTTGAGGACGCTATCGCTGCTGCCACCGCTGGTCAGCAGGGCGGCGGTATGTACTAAGGCCGACAAGGTCTAGAACTCCCACCGGGAATCCGGGGGCGTGACGGGGGTTTCTCTCCGGAACGTCCTCGGACATGCAAAGAGGCTCCGCATCGCGCTTCGCGCTGCGGAGCTTCTTTGCGTCCTGCGGAATGTTCCGGAGAGAAACCCCCGTCACGCCCCCGGATTCCCTGCGTTTACGGCCTTGAGGTCGGCTCGCGGAGAAGGATGTGGTTGATGGGGATACGTGTCCCTTTCGCTGTTTCGCGCTTTGCGCGAAAGGCGCGTTACTTTGGGATGGGTGGGGAACGTGGTTGTTACGGCAACTGAACCTCACCATAAATTACCCTTGGCATACTTGCGCGAAAGCCTGCTGGTGCTACACTTGCAATTGCTGTTTCAGGGCGGGGTGAAATTCCCCACTGGCGGTAAATCGGGCGGTGTCAAAGGGACGCCGTGGCGCAGGTGAGATGCCTGCGGCCGAGCCGATGAGTCCGCGACCCGTGTGTGCGTTGGTTCGCATGCCGGCTGAACTGGTGAGATCCCAGTACCAACGGTTAGAGTCCGGATGAAAGAGGCAGGTGATCTTATGTCTGAACAGTCGCAGCATATCCATTTTGAGAACACGAATAGGTGGAGCACCAAACAGCTCGTTACCATGGCGTTGATGTGCGCCTTGGGTGCCCTGTTTATGTACGTGCAGCTGCCCATCCTTCCTTCGGCACCGTTTTTGACGTATGACCCGTCGCTGGTGCCGGCGATGGTGTGTGGATTTGCGTACGGCCCTGGTGCCGGCACCGCTGTTGCCGCTATGGCGATCGTTATCCATGCGCTTACCACGGGCGATTGGGTCGGTGCGCTTATGAACCTGGTGGCTACGCTGGGCTATATTCTGCCTGCGGCTATCGTCTACCAGAAGATGCACACCTATAAGGGTGCCGTGATTGGCCTGGCGCTGGGCGTTATTGCCGCTACGGCGTTGTCTATGGTTGCAAACCTTACCATTGGCGTATGGTTCTGGTATGGCTCGGTCGATGTGATCGCCCCGCTCATGATTCCTGCCGTGCTGCCGTTCAACCTCATCAAGACCGTGCTCAACTCGGTGTTGACGCTGGCGGTGTACAAGGCGGTCTCCAACCTCATCACGCCTAAAAAGGACCAGGTCAAAGGCCGCGCATGATTGAGTGTCGGGGCGTTTCCTTTAGCTATGACGGCGCTGCACCGGCGCTCGATGGCATCGATCTGAACATCGAGGATGGGGAGTTTTTCTGCATCCTCGGCGGAAACGGGTCGGGTAAGTCGACGTTTGCCAAGCATTTGAACGCGCTGCTGCAGCCCGATACGGGAACGGTGTGCGTCAACGGCATGGACGCGTCCGATCCCGAGCTGGTCTACGACATCCGCTCGACTGCGGGCATGGTGTTCCAGAATCCCGATGACCAGCTTGTGGCGACGCTTGTCGAGGACGATGTTGCGTTTGGTCCCGAGAACTTAGGGGTCGAATCGGCCCAGATCGCGCAGCGCGTGCGCGAGGCGCTGAAGGCCGTGGGTCTGGTGGGCTTTGAGCGCCACGAGACCCACGCTCTCTCGGGCGGACAAAAGCAGCGCGTGGCGCTTGCCGGCGTGCTCGCCATGGAGCCACGCGTGCTCATTTTGGACGAGGCGTCCTCGATGCTCGATCCGCGCGGGCGCAAGGGCCTTATGAAGGCCTGTCACGCGCTGCACGAACGCGGCATGACCATCGTGATGATTACGCACTTTATGGAAGAGGCCGCTGAGGCCGATCGCGTTGCTGTCTTCCAAGCGGGGCGCGTTGCCATGCTCGGCACGCCCGAGGAGATCTTGACGCGGGCGGACGAACTCGCGCGGCTGAATCTGGATATGCCGGCATCGTGCTGTCTTGGCAGGGCGCTTCGCGCGAAGGGCGTGCCCATTTGCGCACGGGTGCGCGAGGCGGATATGGTCGCCGAGATCGCGCAGACTTATGCCGAGCGGAGTAGGACAGGCATCGCCGGGCGGCCTTTCGCATCCGATCCTCGTATTCCCGACAACGTCTCCTCTGCAATCGATGGCGCAGACGCGCTGGAGCCCGTCATCGAGATTTCGCACCTTTCGTATAGCTATTCGCTGAGCGCCCGCGAGCGTCGCCGTTGGCACAAGCGCTCAGCCGTCGAGGGCGCATCGAACAAACAGGCTCTCTGGGGCAACGACCCCAGCAGTCCGTGGGCGTTGCGAAATGTGTCGCTAACGGTGCGTCGTGGCGAGTTCCTGGGCCTTGCGGGTCATACCGGTTCGGGTAAGTCGACGCTGGTTCAGCATCTTAACGGCCTGATTCGTCCCCAGGAGGGTTCCGTTTGCGCATTGGGGCTCGACCTGGCAAACAAGAAAGATGCCGCCGCGGTTAAGGCGAAGGTCGGCGTGGTGTTTCAGTATCCAGAGCGTCAGCTATTTGCCGAGACCGTGGCACAGGACGTGGCATTTGGTCCGCATAACCTTGGCTTGTCGCAGGCCGAGGTCGCCCGCCGCGTTGCGTCATCGCTCGCGCGCGTAGGCCTCGACCTGGCAACGGTGGGCGACAAGAGCCCCTTTGGGCTCTCGGGCGGACAGCAGCGGCGCGTGGCGTTTGCTGGCGTGCTTGCCATGGAGCCCGAGGTCCTGGTACTCGATGAGCCCATGGCGGGGCTCGATCCGGCGGCGCGCAGTGATTTCTTGGAGCTCATCGATCGACTTCACCGCGATGGCCTGACCGTCGTCATGGTTTCGCACAGTATGGATGACCTGGCCAATTGCTGCGACCGTATCGTCGTAATGAACGAAGGTGCGGTGTTTGCCGAGGGCACACCCGCTCAGGTTTTTGCGCATGCGGATGAGCTTAAATCAATCGGCTTGGGCGTACCTGCCGCTCAGCGCATGGCGCTGGCGCTTGCGAAGGCAGGCGTGTCGCTGCGCTTTGACGGCCTCTATACGGTTGAGTCGCTGGCAGACGAGTTGGCAGATTTGCTGATCGGTTGCTCAGACGGTTCTTCTAACGTTTCGGACAAGGCCAAATCCAAGACGGTCACGCGAGAGGAGGGCTGTTAATGGAGGCGTTTTCGTTTGGTAGCTACTATCCCGGCGATAGTGCAATCCACCGCCTGGACCCGCGAACCAAGTTGCTCTTGGGCTTTGTGTTTCTGATCACGACGCTTACGGTCAGCAGCTTCCGCGGACTGGTCCCGGTCGCAATCTTCGTTGTCCTGATCTATACCGTGTCCCGGGTGCCGGCTCGTCGCGTCCTGTCATCGATGGCACCGCTGCTGGCGATTGTCGCGGTGGTCGCGGTGCTCAACCTGTTTTCCGACCAGAGCGGGCGCATTCTGTGGCAGCTCGGCTTTTTGCAGATAAGCGAGGGCTCGCTGCATTCCGCTGCCTTTATGGCGTGCCGCCTGACCTTGATGATGGCCGGTATGAGCGCTATCACGCTCACCACACCGACGCTCGACCTCACCGCGGGCTTTGAGCGTCTGCTCGCGCCGCTTGCGCGCGTGGGGCTTCCGGCACACGAGCTCGGCATGATCATGGGTATCGCGCTGCGCTTTATGCCGCAGTTTGCCACTGAGATGAAGCAGACGGCCGATGCGCAGGCGAGCCGCGGTGCGCGCGTGACGGGAGGCCCGCTCGGTGGCGTGCGTATGCTCGGTAGTGTGGCGATTCCACTGTTCACGGGCGTGTTTCGTCATGCCGAAACGCTGTCTGCCGCCATGGATGCCCGTTGCTATCATGGCGAGCAGGGCCGCACGCGTCTGAATGCGCTTGCATTTGGCCGCGGCGATGCGTTGGCGGCGGTGGTGACGGCGTTGCTGCTCATCTGCGTCATCGTCATCAATCTTCAACTTGTTTAGGCGCGATTCGAGCGCAGGAAAGGGGCCCCTATGACCGACAACGACCGCACGGCGCAGCTCGAGCGCGCCTGTTCATATCTCAGGCGCATTCCGGCGTGGTATCTGGCCACGACCGATGTGGCCGACGGGCATCAGCCGCGCGTGAGGCCGTTTTCGTTTGCCATGGTCGATGACGGTAAGCTGTGGTTTTGCACCTCGCGTGATAAGGACGTGTGGGCCGAGCTTAGCGCGAACCCCAAGTTTGAGGTTTCGGGTTGGAAACCGGGGGAGTGTTGGATTGTGCTGACCGGCGAGGCCGCGCTCGAGGACGATGCAGTCGTGAGCGACCGGGTGCGCCAAGCCGGCTTTAAGCACATGGTGGGCATCGGCGAGAATCACGAGAGCGCCAACGACGGCCGCCTTGCGTTTTTCTCGGTGCGCAATATCGCCGCCCGCTTCTGTGATATCGACGGCAGCGAGGAGCGCCTGGAGCTTTAACCCTAAGGCAGCTAAAACAGCCCCGACCCAAAAAGACGAGTGCCAGGAGGACGCATGGATGGATTGAATACGGTGTTGAAGTATCTGACGTCGGTGCCGGCGTGGTATCTGGCGACGAGCGTTGATGGACAGCCGCATGTGCGTCCGTTTTCGTTTGCGCAGATCCAGGATGGCAAGCTGTGGTTTGTGACGGCACGCACCAAAGACGTGTGGCAGGAACTACTGCAAAACCAGCGTTTTGAGGCCACGAGCTGGTGGCCGGGTCATGGCTGGCTCATTTTGCGCGGGCGCGCCGGCTTGGATGACCAGGCTGCCCCCGATATACGCGAGGCTGGCTGGAAGCACCTGGAGCGCTTGGGCGAGCATTATGAGGGCGTAGGCGACCCCACGCTCGTCTTCTTTAGCGTCGAGGAGCCGGAGGCCTTCATCTGCAACCACGACGAATGGGTGTCGGTCGAGCTCTAAAAGAGTTCTCCCGCCGGCCCCAACAATATAAATAACCGTCTATATCGGGCCCCACATCGCAACGGCACCGCAAGGTGCACCGGGCTATGTGGGGCCCATTGTTATTTGTCAATTCCTTAGAGTGAATGTGTCTGGTTTGTTTCAATGCATGAATATGCAAAAGATTTGCGTATAAATGCATCTTTTGGTGCTAAAGTTTCAACCCACTTCATAACGACCACTGCGAAATGCGCATCGGTGCATAAATCGCAGACAAGGAGTCTGATATGTCTTTGAAGGTTGGAATCGTCGGCGCGGCTGGATATGCCGGAGCCGAGCTCATTCGCCTCGTGCTCGGCCATCCCGAGTTTGAACTTGTTGCCATCACGTCCAACGCCGATGCCGGCCAACCGCTGTCCGCGGTGTATCCGAGTTTCGCCGGCGTGAGCGATCTTGTCTTCACGACGCACGATGCTCCCGAGCTTACATCCTGCGACGCTGTCTTTTTGGCCGTGCCGCACACCGCCGCCATGGCGCAGGTGCCCGCCCTGCTTGCCGCAGGCGTTTCCTGCTTTGACTTGTCTGCCGATTACCGCCTGAGCGATCCGGCCGTGTTCGAGGTGTGGTATGCCGCCGAGCACACGAGCCCCGAGCTGCTCAAGACGCGTGCTTTCGGCCTGCCCGAGCTGTTCTGTCGGGACTTGGAGACCGCCGCATCCGATTATGCTGACGGCAAGTCCGTGTTGGTTGCCTGCGCCGGTTGCTATCCCACCGCAACGAGCCTTGCTGCCGCGCCTGCCGTGCGTGCCGGCTGGGTTGCCCAGAGCGGCCCCGTGATCGTCGATGCCATTAGCGGCGTGACGGGTGCCGGTAAGTCCTGCAACGCCCGCACCCATTTTTGCAGCGCGGACGAGAACCTGGAAGCCTATGGCGTGGGCAAGCATCGTCATACGCCCGAGATCGAGCAGATTCTTGACCTGGCCGACCGCATCGTCTTCACCCCGCATCTGGCACCGCTCAAGCGCGGCCTGCTCTCCACGGTGACGCTGCCGCTCGCGCCGCAGACTCTCGACACGCTGACCCTTGAGGACGTCGTCGACCATTACAAGCAGTTCTACGCCGGTCGCACCTTTGTACGCGTGCTCGATGCCGGCCAGCAGCCCAAGACGGCCTCGGTCGTCGGCACCAATGCCGCCCAGATTGGCCTTGCGCTTAACAAGCGCGCGGGCGTGCTGGTGGCGACGGGCGCGATTGACAATCTGTGCAAGGGCGCTGCAGGCCAGGCGGTCCAGTGTGCCAATATCGTCTTTGGATTTGATGAGCGACGAGGCTTGCCTACAGTGGCGTGCCCGGTGTAACACATTCGATTGTTGACGATTTGGTAGTCGGGCATCGAGTGGGGCGCCACTTTTAAGCTGGTCTAGTGATTGTGGCTGGTGTGGCGTGCCATCCGATGCCCGTTTTTTGTTTGATATAAGGAGTCGTAAGGACGATGAATACAGAGCAGTTCGATATCAAGATTCGTGCCGTCGAGGGTGGCATTACGGCAGCGGCCGGCTTTAAGGCCGCGGGTATTCATGCGGGTTTTCGCAAGAATCCCGAGCGCTTGGATTACGCGCTCGTCGTGCCCGATAAGCCCTGTCCCGGCGCCGGCGTGTTTACGACCAATCGCTTTTGCGCAGCGCCTGTGCAGGTGAGCCGCG
The DNA here is from genome assembly GCA_958403395.1 of uncultured Collinsella sp. Taxonomy (GTDB): domain Bacteria; phylum Actinomycetota; class Coriobacteriia; order Coriobacteriales; family Coriobacteriaceae; genus Collinsella. The sequence continues at coordinate 3,727 of CATXXF010000052.1, read as the reverse complement.
CCAATCTGGGCGGTGCCGATAAGGGCTATGGCATCATCGCCGGTGTCTCGGTCAACTCCGGTAACGCCAACGCGGCCACCGGTGAGACGGGCCTTGCCTGCGCGCGCGAGACGTGCAACATCGCCTCGCAGGTCATCGGCTGCGAGCCTCAGCAAATCCTGGTCGCCTCCACGGGCGTGATTGGCCAGATTCTGCCGATTGACACGTTTGAGACGGCGATTCCGGCAGCTTATGAGGCGCTCTCCGCTCATGGTGGTGCCGATGCTGCCCACGCCATCATGACGACCGACACGCACTCCAAGGAGTATGCCGTGTGTTACCGCAGCGAGGCCGCGGGACACGCAGGCAATGCCTATACGGTGGGCGGTATGTGCAAGGGCTCGGGCATGATCATGCCCAACATGGCCACCATGATCGCGGTCATAACTACCGATACCCCCGTTGAGCCGGCGGCGCTCCACGCCCTACTGCTCTCGACCGTCAAACAGACCTTCAACAAGGTGACGGTCGATTCCGATACCTCGACCAACGACACCTGTATCATGCTTGCTTCTGGCGCTGCTGCTGCAGATGCCGAGAATATCGTCGAGGGCACCGATGCCTTCGATGAGCTGGCCTTTGCCGTGCACGAGGTGTGCGAGAGCCTGGCGCGCAACATCGCCGCCGACGGCGAGGGCGCGTCCAAGCTCGTGACGGTTAATGTTACCGGCGCCGCCAACGACGACGAGGCCGATATCGCGGCGCGCGCTGTTGCCAACTCTCCGCTCGTCAAGACCTGCATTGCCGGCCACGACTGCAACTGGGGTCGCGTTGCCATGGCGCTCGGTAAGTGCGGCGTGAAGTTTAATCAGGAAGATGTTTCCATCGACATGATGGGTATGCCCGTCTGTCGCGATGGCCTGACGGTCCCCTTCGACGAGGACGAGGCCCTGCGACGTTTTGAGGCGCCCGAGATTGTGATCTCGGCCGACCTCGGCGCAGGCGATGCGGCGACGACCGTCTGGACCTGCGACCTCACGCACGAGTACATCTCCATCAACGGCGACTACCGTTCCTAAACTCCAGGCGTGCTGTGCATCTCGTCGCGATTGCGGACGGCGGAGCACGGCGCGATAACGATACGAAAGACGAGGCAGACTATGAAATTCGCACGCGATTGTCGCTCGAGTGAATCCAACGAAGCAACCGCGCAGCTGCTGTTTGAGGCGCTGCCGTGGATTAAAAACCTGACCGGCAAGACGGTCGTTATCAAGTACGGCGGTGCCGCCATGGTCGACGAGCAACTGCGCCGCGACGTGATGAGCGATATCGTCCTGCTCAAGATCATCGGCATGCGCCCCGTTATCGTGCATGGCGGCGGCAAGGCCATCAACGAGGCGCTCAGCCACTATGACATCCCTGTCGAGTTTAAGAACGGGCAGCGCGTGACCACGCCGGATACCATGGATATCGTGCGCGAGGTGCTGGGCGGCAAGGTCAACCAGGAGCTGGTCGCTGCCATCAACCAGCACGGCAACCTGGCCGTGGGCGTGTCGGGCAGCGATGCCGGCACGCTCATTGCCGAGCCGCTCGACCCCGAGCTCGGTCGCGTGGGCAAAGTGACGCACGTCAACACCGACTATATCGAGCGTTTGCTCGATAGCGAGTACATTCCCGTCATTGCTACCGTCGCAGCGGGGGAGGACGGCGGCTTCTTCAACATCAACGCCGACACCGCCGCCGGTGCCGTTGCGGCGGCGCTCCACGCGCATAAGGCAATCTTCCTTACCGACGTCGATGGCCTGTATAAGGACTTTAGCGACAAGGATTCGCTCATCTCCAACCTGACGCTCGACGAGGTTAATGAGATGCTCTATGGGGGCGAAGTCGACAAAGGCATGATTCCCAAGCTACGCGCCGCTGTCGATGCGCTTACCGGCGGCGTATTTCGTGCCCACATCATTAACGGTACTACGCCGCATTCGCTGCTCCTGGAGCTGCTGACCGATGCCGGCGTCGGCACCGTGATCCATTCCACCGAGACGGCTTACGAGTTCGATACGCACCCGCACCCGCTTTCGACCTTTGCGGCGCGCCTGACCGAGAACCTCGACGAGGTCGAGAGGCTCCAGACGGTTTAGCTGACCCGCGGTCATCGCGTCCCTGCACCCATAGCCCTGCGCCGTACGGCGCCCAACGAAAGGCATCTCATGTCACTTGCTGCTCAACAATCGCTCGAATCCCACTACGTTATGCATACCTTTGGCCGCTCGCCGGTTGAATTTGTCGAAGGTCACGGTATGAAGCTCACCGGTGACGATGGCCGTGAGTATCTCGACTTTCTGGCTGGTATTGGCGTGTGTAGCCTAGGCCACGGTAATCCTGCGGTGCTCTCCGCACTTGAGTCGCAGACCAAAAAGCTTCTGCATGTGTCTAACTACTTCTACATCGAGCAGCGTGGCCAGGTCGCGGCGCTGCTGTCCAAGCTCGCTAACGACGACGAGGACAGTGCACGCGTGATTGCCGATGCCATCGCCGCTGGCGATGAGACCACGGCAGCTGCGCTCGGTGCTCCGACGGCGGGCGAGCAGGTGTGGGAGACGTTCTTTGCCAACTCCGGCGCCGAGGCCAATGAGGGTTCGATGAAGCTTGCTCGCCTGTACGCCAAGCGTGCCGGTAACGGTGGCAACACCATCGTGTGCATGCGCGGCGGCTTCCATGGCAGAACGCTCGAGACCATTGCCGCTACCATGCAGGATTGGCTGCAGGATAGCTTCCGCCCGCTGCCGGGCGGCTTTGTGGCCTGCATGCCCAACGATGTCGATGAGCTTCGCGCAATCTTTAAGCAGCTGGGAAGTGAAATCTGTGCCGTGATGCTCGAGCCGATCCAGGGCGAGAGTGGCGTGCATCCCATGACCGAGGAGTTTATGGCCGCGGCGCGCGACTTGGCACACGAGGTGGGTGCCGTGCTCATTGCCGACGAGGTCCAGTGCGGCCTGTTCCGCTCCGGCAAGCCGTTTGCTTACCAGACCTATGGCGTGGAGCCCGACATCATGAGTCTTGCCAAGGGCATCGCCGACGGCGTCCCCATGGGCGCCGTGGTGGCAAAGAAGGAGATCGCCGACGTGTTTAAGCCCGGCGACCACGGTTCGACCTTTGGCGGTAGCTGCTTGGCCGTCGCGGCGTGTGCCGCGACGCTCTCCGCGCTTGTGCGCGGCGACTACGCTGAGCATGCCGCCAAGGTGGGTGCTTATATGGAGGCAAAGCTCGCCAAGTTACCGCACGTTACCGAGGCGCGTGGTCGCGGCTTGATGCTCGGCTGCGAACTGGATGACACTGCGGGCGATGCGCATGGCATTGTTGCCCGAGCGCTGGAGGCCGGTGCCGTGATTAACGCGACCGGATCTCATACGCTGCGTTTCCTACCGCCGCTCGTGTGCGAAGAGGCCGACGTGGACAGCCTAATCGAGATCCTGACGGGTGTTTTGGCCTAGCGCCATCAGGCATAGCAATTTGGAGCGGGTTCCGGACTGCGGACGTGCCATATGCGGCACGATTCAGCGGTCTGGAGCCCGTTTTGCCTTAGATTTGCTAAGGCAGGGAGACCTGCTGGTCAAAAAACGTCAAATATGAGTACTGTTACCGATTTGGTAGCAGCAATTTTGGGCTAATCAGACCAAATAACAAGTCGAAATGGTGGCGCGCGCAGACGTGGTGTAAGAGTGTCCTGAGGTTCGTCGCTGCAAGC
>CATXXF010000051.1 GCA_958403395.1 uncultured Collinsella sp. | reverse complement strand
AGTTTGCCGTCTCTTTGCCGGCAGACAAAAACGGCAACGGATCCCTCTCTTACGCGGAGCGACGATCCCCATCGAATCGCGTTTTCGCGACGAGCGTCATTATCGGGGCGCCATTTCCAAATCAAATAATCCTTTTGATCGCATCTGATTTGGTCCATCATTCCTGCGCTTATTATTTTTGACGACATGTTGACCTCCGAGTTCGTTGCTAGCGGCTACAAATGCGGCGGATGCGTTGGTGAATTAGTCTGCTCCGCAGGCGCGTAGGGCAAATAGGACAGCCAATAAGCCCATGAAGAGTGCAATCGAAATAATGAAGGGAATCGACGTTATGATTGCAGCGGTTTTTTTGCGATCTTCAAGTTCCTTTTCCTTACTTTCCTTCATCAGCTTGAACTGCTCAAAGTCCCTGGTATTTCCGAATAGACGTTTTGCTTTTGTATATGCTTGGTCAAACTGTGACTTCCACGCTTTGGAAATAAGTCGCTCTGATTCGCTGATTTTCGATGCATCGTGAACATCTGTATAGGGATCGATGTTCGAATTGGCGATAGAAAGGAATTCAATAAGATCCTCTTTTTCAGAGGGGATGGGAAATGACTTGATTGCACTTGCGATCTTCTTGTCAGTGGGGCTTATGTCTGTCGACGCGGTTTTTTCCTTCTTAGGACGCTTCTCTTCAATCGAACTGATGGTTTGATAGAGCCGTCCTATGGCTCCTTCGGAAGCTTCTTTGAGTTTGTAGCCGCATGACGGACACGTGTTCTCATAGGGCGAGAGCAACTCACCGCATGCTGGGCATTTTAGTGGTCCTTTATGCTTCTCCTCTGCTTCCTGTTTATTTTCATCAGACTTGCCCCGTGGCTGATTTGGCTCAGAGGGCTGCTTGGCGCCGTACGGAGCGGATTTTGGGGTTTCATTGGGTAGGCCCTCGTCATCGCTGGGAGCTTCGCGCAGCCAATCCGGTACGGCCGCGCCGCAGTGACCGCAATAGATATCGCCATCGACTAGTTTATTTCCGCAGGTTATGCAATAGCGCATTGTCAGATTCCGTATCAGTAGGTGTTTGATTTAAAACAGGAAGAACATCCTGCGAAGCATGGACCAGATGACCAGGGCTGTGATAACGGCTGCGATTTTTCCCTTGGTGTTAAGGGTTTTCCATTTCTTGAATCCCAATGCAGCCAGGTTTGCGAGTTCACGACAGGTCGAATTCACCGCCGTGGACAGTTCGTCGGAATCAGGCGACTGGTTTATCTCGACATTGCGGACCGTATTTGGTTTAGCTGTCTGTATTTTTTCGTCGGTGACTTTGTTGGTTTGCGACTGTTGACTGGAGTCGAGGTGCACAGACTTTGTCTCAACGGCCTCTGGGGCATTAGCCTTATCCGAGTTCGGTTGGATTGGAGAGGGCGCTGCTTTGCCGCATTTTGTGCAGAAGGAAAGTCCTTCGCGCATTTCGGCTCCGCAGTAATAGCAGTACTTCATCTTCTAGGCCTAACTCTAATAAGGTAGATATAATGCGAAAGCAAACAAAAGGGCGATCTCTCTATGGGACTTCTTGTCGAACAGCACGACGATGGTCTTGTCGTCCTTTGGCTTGACAGCTGCGACAAGGATTCCATCCCGGTAAATTTCAGTTTTCGTTGGCTTTTTACACCCGAAAGGCTTGCTGCTCCTAGCGATGTATGGCCCGGCTACATGTTGTTGTTCGCCCGAAACGAAGCCAAGTGGGTTAAAGCTCTCCTCAAATCTATAGCTTTCATCTTGAGTGAACCTTGGCTTGGGCGTAACAAGGCGTTCAAGCAGAGAATTGGGGCGCTTCGGCGCTTCTTTTCGCTCCCTTTCACGAATGTCCTCATGAGAGATGCGCATTTGGGTCGAACTGTCATAGCTGCCCAAGTCGTCAGGATCAAATATGTTTCCATCTATAGCTTTATGCATAAATGTAAGTGTTGCTTGGGGATATCCACTTTCAGTTAAGAACGAGTAGACGGACTCATCTTCGTTTCGTTTTCCTGTGACGTGATATACGAGGCCTTTGGTTGAATTTATTACTTTGTAAGAGCGAGTTTTATTAAACGCGTCAAACGAAGACAGATCGGTTTTGCCTTTAATGAACAGCTTGGTGTCGTCCTTAGTCTTGTTCTTTTTTGGTTTGGACGATTTCGGTTGTTCAGGCTGGACCGGCGCGATTGGTATAGGGCCTCCGCAATAGCTGCAATATGATTCAGGACCATGGAGTGGCTTGCCGCAATGAGGACAGAAGGGCATCGGTAACCTCGCTAAAAGAAATCAAGCGGCTTAACGGTGCCGTTAAGCTACGCTAACTCATTTAGTGTAGCTCATTGCTCTCTCTTTGATTCGTATATTTGCTATTGCTGGGGGCATCGGTGAATAGTGATGCGTCCGACAGAGAGTTCAATAAATCAAAATTAATCAAATTCTAATTTGGAAATAAATACTGAAAATATTTTGAAGTATAATTTGAAATATAATCCAGATTATTTTTTGGAGGTCCAGATGTCCCCACGTGTTCTGGAAAAACCGGTGTTTACAAAAGACCAGGTTGTCTCTGCCACCGAAGCGAGCAAGTCCTTATCTACCATTCGCAAGCGTGCTAAGCGCGCGCCGCAGTTTATCGCCGATCATAACGACATCGATACTGTGATTATCGACTACGCTGCCTATGAGGAGATGTTCGGCGCACTGCAGTACCTTCGCGAACTTGAGCTTGATCGCATTGCGACGGATCGAATCAAAAACGGACCGCACGAGTTTATTCCGTTTGAAGATGCTTTGACCCCAGAGGAACTCGAGGAGTTTGAGTCGATGGATCCCGATGCGATTTCGGATGAGGATCTTTTCGAATGAGCGGGCAATTTGTCGTCGGCTTTTTGAATCGAGACGTCGAGAAGGAATATCAAAAACTAGACGGTTCTCAGCGAAGGCTCGTCCGCATTGCGGTGGCGAAATTAAAGACGCGCGCCGATGAAATCGGAACGCCGCTTCACGGTGAGCTTGCCGGCTGCAAAAAGATTAAATGGCGAAAGGCAGGACTCCGAATGGTGTTCCGAATCCGAGAGGATGGAACGGTGGAGATAGCAGAGATCGTGGCAATAGGACGGCGCGATCATTTCGAGGTCTACAAGACGGCCGCAGCGCGCCTGTCAAAGCGACCGGCCATGGTCGAATACGACGGAACCCTGAGATAAAGCAGGCCGAAGCCCTTGTTGGGGCCTCGGCCTTAGTTTCCTGGGGCGTTTGCAGCGTCGAGCGGTCCGTCGTTCGTTAGAACGACGGAACCAAAGGTGCAGCGTCGAGTCGTTACGGCGTTTGGTAAAACGCCGTAACTATTAAAGCTGGCGCAGACCTTCTTCCAGACCGGTCTTGCTGTCGGTCTTCTCGTCGCGCATCTTGATGACGCGGGCGGGGACACCGGCCACGACGGCGCCGGCGGGGACGTCCTCGACGCACACGGCGCCGGCGGCGACAACAGCGCCCTTGCCCACGCGCACGCCTTCCAGGACCACGGCGTTAGCGCCGATCATGACATCGTCCTCGATGATGACAGGCGTGGCGCTCGCGGGCTCCACGACGCCCGCCAACACGGTGCCGGCGCCGATGTGGCAGTTCTTGCCCACGGTGGCGCGGCCGCCCAGCACGGCGCCCATATCGATCATGGAGCCCTCGCCAATGACGGAGCCGATGTTGATGATGGCACCCATCATGATGACGGCGCGATCGCCGATCTCGACGCGGTCACGGATGATCGCGCCCGGCTCGATGCGGGCGTTGATGCCCTTGAGGTCGAGCATGGGCACGGCGGAGTTGCGGCAGTCGTTCTCCACATCGTAGTAATCGATGGAATCGGCATTGGCATCAAGGATGGCTTTGAGCTCGTCCCAGTCGCCAAAGACGGTCTTGCCACGACGACCGCCGTAGACGTGTGCATTGCCCCACTGGACCTTCATGCCCGGCTTTTCGCGCACGTACAGTTTGACGGGCGTTTTCTTGGGCGCGGTGGCGATGTAGTTGATAATCTCCTGTGCATCCATCTCGGCTGCGTTACTCATATGCTGTCTCTCCTTTGGGTGGATCCGGTTGATACCTGGTTAGGCAAACATGACCTGGTCGAACGTATAGAAGCCGGGTTCGCGGGTGACGAGCTTTTGCGCGGCTGCCAAGGCGCCGTTGACAAAGATCTGACGGCTCGTGGCGCGGTGAGTGAGCGTGACCTCCTCATCCTGGCCAAAGAAACTCACCTCGTGCACGCCGGCGACGGTGCCGCCGCGCAGCGAGTGCATGCCGATTTCCTTGGGGTCGCGCGCTCCGCACATGCCCTCGCGTCCGTAGACGGGGTGGTAGCCTGCCTCGGGCTCAGCTTCGACGACGGCGTCGAGCAACAACTTGGCAGTGCCGCTGGGGGCGTCAACCTTTTGGTTGTGGTGCGTCTCGACGATCTCGCAGTCAAAGCCGGGCAGTTCGCGTGTGGCCTGGGCCACCAGATGACGCAGGGCTGCGATACCGATGGAGTAATTGCCGGAGTGCATGACGCGGGCGTTCTGACCCAGCTCACGCAGGCGATCCATCTGCTCGGGTGTGTAGCCCGTGGTGCCCGAGACCAACGCGGCGCCCGTGCGTTCGACATAGGCGACGACAGCATCGAAGGTCGCAACGTTCGAGAAGTCGATGATGACGTCGGCTGCCGGGGCGCTCCCGAGCTCTGACAGATCAAAACCGATCTGGACGACGATATCAAAAACGGGCTGACCGGCGGCGTCGACAACGCCCTCGGCGGTAGTGCGGATGAGCGAGCCCATACGGCCCGTTCCCATAATGACGGTCTTAATCAAGCAGACCAGCTCCCTTCAGAGCATCGGTAAGTGCAGCGCGTGTGTCGTTGGCCATGGGGCACAGCGGCATACGGTAGTTTGCCTCGATCATACCCATCTGGGCGAGCGCCTCCTTAACGGGGATGGGGTTGACCTCACTAAAGAGGGCATTGATGAGCGGCTGGCCGGCAATCTGGATATCGCGGGCACGCGCCACATCGCCGTCCAGATAGGCGCGGCACATGTCGTGTACGAGCTGCGGCTGAACATCGGCCCACACGCTGATGGTGCCCGAGGCGCCCAGGCTCATGAGCGGCACGGTGAGGGCGTCCTCGCCCGAGTACATGCGGAAGTCGTCGGACAGCAGGTGGGCGATCTTGGCCGCGTAGGCGACGTTGCCCGAGGCTTCCTTAATACCCATGATGTTGGGGTGCGCGGCCAGGCGCTCCACATTGCGCTCGCTGATACCGCAGCCGCAGCGGCCGGGGATGTTGTACAGGATGCAGGGGATGTCCACGGCGTCGGCGACGGTCTTAAAGTGCTGATAGATGCCCTCTTCATTGGACTTGTTGTAGTAGGGGGTAATGAGCAGCAGGCCGTCGGCTCCCAAGCCCTGGTAGGTGAGAGACTTGGTGAGCATGGTTTGCGTGGAGTTGGAGCCCGAGCCGGCGATGACGGGGACGCGTCCTGCAACATGCTTGACCACGGCGGCGACGACGGAGTTGTCCTCGTCATCGGTCATCGTGGCGCTCTCGCCGGTTGTGCCCAGGGTGAGGATGGCGTCGGTGCCGTTTTGCAGGTGGAAATCGATAAGGCGCTCGAGTGCGTCAAAGTCGACACTGCCGTCCTTTTTAAACGGCGTGACAAGGGCGACGATTGAGCCCTCGAGGTTGCGGATATCCATGTTCTTCTCCTTCGCTTCCGCGATCTGGATGCGTTTATTCCATTGGGCGGCGACTGCCAGGCGTTCGTCTTGGGCGCGACGGCGGGCACTTTCGGCGCGCGACTTGGCCAGCAGCTCTCGGCCGCTCGGCAGCACGTCGAGCGTGGCAAAGTAATCGCCCGGGCGCTCGGCGCGGCGGATGAGGTCGGCCGAGCCATCGGGGCGCAACAGGACCTCGGCGGAGCGCAGGCGTCCATTGTAGTTGTAGCCCATGGAGTAGCCATGCGCGCCGGTATCGTGGATCACAAGCAGGTCGCCCATGTCGATATGCGGCAGCTCGCGATCGATGGCGAACTTGTCGTTGTTCTCGCACAGATTGCCCGTGATGTCATAGGTGTCCGTGACGGGCGCTGTGGTCTTGTCGTCGCCACCCGGCTGGCCCATCACCGTAATGTGGTGGTAAGCGCCATACATGGCAGGACGAATCAGATCGACGGCGCTTGCGTCCACGCCGATATAGTCCTTGTAGATCTGCTTCTCGTGGATGGCCTTGGTGACCAGGCATCCGTAGGGGCCCATCATAAAGCGACCCATCTCGGTGCAGATCGCCACATCGCCCATGCCGGCGGGGACCAGAATCTCGTCGTAGGCTGCGTGTACGCCCTCACCGATGGCGTGAATGTCGTTAGCCTGCTGCTCGGGCAGGTAGGGGATACCCACACCGCCGGACAGATTGATAAAGGCGACATGTGCGCCGGTCTCGCGCTCCAGGCGCACGGCAAGTTTAAAGAGGATGCGTGCGAGCTTGGGATAGTAGTCGTTAGTGACGGTGTTACTGGCAAGGAAGGCATGGATGCCAAAATTCTCGGCGCCCTTGGCCTTGAGCATGCGGAAGGCCTCAAAGAGTTGCTCGGTGGTCATGCCATATTTGGAGTCGCCCGGGTTGTCCATGATGCCGTTGGAGAGCTGGAACAGACCGCCTGGATTAAAGCGGCAGCTGACCGTCTTGGGGATGGGCCCCGCAACGCGCTCAAAGAACTCGATGTGGCTGATGTCGTCAAAGTTGACGATGGCACCCAGCTTGTCGGCGAGCTCAAAGTCGGCAGCCGGCGTGTCGTTGGACGAGAACATGATGTCGTGTCCCGTGATACCCAGTGAGCGGGCGATCATAAGCTCGGTATAGCTCGAGCAATCGCAGCCGCAGCCGTATTCGTTGAGAATGGAGATGAGCGCCGGGTTGGGGTTGGCCTTGACGGCAAAGTATTCCTTAAAGCCCGGGTTCCATGCAAAGGCGTCGCGCACTTCTTGCATGTTGCGGCGGATGCCTGCCTCGTCGTATAGATGAAACGGCGTGGGGAACTGCTCGACGATATGCTCGAGTGTCTCCTTGTCCACAAACGGCTGCTTGGCCGCATATGCCTCGTTGGGGGTCAATGCCATGTCCCGTAAACCTCGCTATCCAGACGGCGCCATCTGCGCATCGAATCCGCATAGCGTGGACCCAATGTCCGGATAGCGCTCCCGCATTGCTGCAGACAGTCCTGTGGGTGTTTCCCACAGGCCCACCAGGTTGTTCGTGCCCGAAAAACCCAGTTCGGCGGGTTTCGCCTCCCCACGGGGTCAAAGCCTGCCGGCTCGCCCGCGGTTCTTCGTGCCCGCGCCTCTATCAAGTGGTAAAGACCCTATCACGTTGCACTTTACCAAACAAGAGTATTTGTATATAACGTTTAAAAAATGCAGCAATATGCTGGAAACATGTGTGCCACAATCCTGTATCACAATAAGTTGCAACAGATGTGCCTTACGAAGGGATTCTCTATGACCGAGCTCCAAGAACTCCGTCGCTATCGCCGCGATCTCCATCGCATTCCGGAGCTCGATTTCGATCTTCCGCAAACCATTGCCTATATCGAGGGCGTGTTGGCACCGCTCGCTTGCGAGGTGACCCATCCGTGCCCCAGCTGCGTCTGCGCTTTCTTCGACGCCGGCGTTGGTGCCGCGCATGCCACAGCGATTCGCGCCGATATGGATGCGCTGCCCATCGCGGAGGCGACGGGAGCGGCCTTTGCCTCGACGCATCCCGGCAAGATGCACGCTTGCGGACATGATGGACACATGGCCATGGCACTTGCCGCCGCGACGTATGTCGACCGTACGATTCGCGAGCAGCCGGGCGTCATTAGGCGCAACGTTCTCTTTGTGTTCCAGCCGGCCGAGGAAACGACCGGTGGTGCCAAGACGGTATGCGAGAGCGGTGTGTTCGAGCGCTATGGGGCTGACCGCATTTTTGGCTTCCATGTGTGGCCCGATCTGCCTGCCGGCACGTTGGCGAGTTGTTCCGGTCCGCTGCTGGCGCGTTCGAGTGAGACACACATTCATATTCACGGGACGAGCATCCATATCGCTAAGACCTATGGCGTTCCGGTCGAGGAGTCGCACGATGCGGCGCTGGCGGCTGCCAAGTTCTTGGTTGCCGAGCGCGAACTGATGGACGAGCTGGGCACCGACGAGCCCTGTATCGGTAAGTTTGGTCTGCTGCAGGCCGGTACGGTTTGCAACGCGGTGGCAGGGGAGGCCCATGTGGCCGGAAGCCTACGTGTGTTTACGGACGACATGTTCGACCGGGCGCGCGAAGGCGTGCGCCGCGTGCTGGACGATGCCTGTGCCGCAACGGGCTGCACGTATGATCTCGACTTTGCCGAGGGCTATCCGCCGGTCGACAACGACCCCGAGTTGTTTGCCAGCGTCGCGTCTGCCTTGCCCGGGCTGCAGCTTGTGGAGGAACCGCTGCTGATCGCCGAGGATTTCGCGTTCTATCAACGCCATCTGCCGGGCGTGTTTTTCCTGCTGGGCACGGGTATGCCAGAGGACCAAGACAACCCGAGTGATTCGGATGGCTGTCCCGCCTATGCCACAAGCGCTCTGCATACCGATAGCATGCTCTTCGACGAGGAAATCCTTCTCAAAGGCCTCGATGTCTACAAACGATTGCTTTTGCTTGACTAAGGCGCAAAGGACTATTTGTTCTAGAAAACACGAACAAACGTACGATATAATAGAGATGTAAGTCTATAGAAACGTTTGACGTTACTAACGTAAGGCGATACTATGATTGCATCGTATAAAGATGAGGATACCGAACGCTTTGCCATGGGTGTGCGGGTCAGGAGGTTCGTGCCCTTTGAGCGTGTTGCGTTGAGGAAGATTCGCCAACTGCAGGTTTGTGCTTCGCTTGATGATCTTCGCGTTCCACCGGGCAACCGCCTGGAAGCTTTGAAGGGCGATCGTGCCGGTCAATATAGTATCCGTGTTAACGAGCGCTATCGGGTCTGTTTTGAGTGGAGACAGGAGATGGCTTGGAATGTCGAAATCGTCGATTATCACAAGTGATGAGACTTCGGCCGATTTGCTGTCGCCGGTGACTCCTGGTGAGCTTCTCAAAGAGGAGTTTCTTGTTCCCATGGGCATTTCTCAATATCGCCTTGCGAAAGAGACTGGGATTCCGGCTCAGCGTATCGGGCAGGTTGTCTTGGGAAAACGTCGCGTGACGGCCGACACCGACCTCCGTCTTTGCCGTTATTTTGGCCTGACGGATGGTTATTGGCTGCGCGCTCAGGTGGCGTTTGACCTTGAGGCCGAGAAAAGGCGGATCGAACCGGAACTCGACAAGATCGTTCCTGTTCAGCAGGCTATCGCACTGTAGTGCTCAAAGATGATGGGGGTGGCGCGGCGATGAGGCGACGCCGACAGTCTGCCGTATATAGTCCGGGTGGATGCGGGTGCGGTTTGCTGCTGCTTCCGGTCATCGCTGTGGGCATTGGCGTGATGTTTGTGCTTGCTGGGCTGGCTACGGCGGCACTCGTACTGTTTATCACTGCTATCGGCGTGACGATTTGGCTTTATCGCAGTCGTGAGCAGCGCCGCGCCGACGGTAAGACCAATGTAGGATGGATTGCCTTTTTGGTCATCGCCTACCTGCTGAGCATCAGCTATTTGGCCTTCTTTATCCTGTTGCTTGTGAGCACCTTTACCGGGGAATCCGTCACGGTGGGTTGATGCACTGCCAGCAGACGGTTGCGCAAAGTGCGTTTGCTCGGCGTTTGGATAACTGCATTGGCCGTTTACCGCAGCCTTAGCTCTCAGCTAATGAATTCAAGTTTAATCCTTCCTACGATGTGCTGTGTGCCGGCACGGTAGCCGGATCGTAGGAAGGATGCATGATGAAAAAGCTTGAAAACGAAGTGCTGCTGAGCCGTCGCGCTGCACTGGGCGCATTCGCCACCGTCGCCTTGGGGACTGCCGGTCTTCTTACCGGTTGTGGTAGCGATAAGGCGACCGTCACCGAGGACGCTGGCGATGGCGACAAGAAGGAAGAGGCGAAGAAGGAAGAGCAGTCTACGACTGACCTGGCGGTTGGTGCGACGGTGACCACGGCTGCCGGTCTTTCCGTCGTTGTCGATTCCGTCCAGCCCGGCCTCACAAATTATGACGGTTCGACCATGACGGGCATTCACGTCACGTACGTCAACAATGGTGATGAGGGCGCAGATTACAACATCTACGACTGGAAGGGCGAGGACGCCAACGGCGCTCAGCAGAATCAGGGTTACTACAGCGAGGGCTCCGATGAGCTGCAGTCTGGTACCCTTGCCGCTGGTGGCTCTGTGGCGGGCAATATCTACTTTGATGGCGATATCAAGAAGGCACTGTATTTTGCCAACATGTTTGATAAGTCTACCACTGCAAGCTGGGTGTTGGCCTAGCATGTCGCTACCGTTGCGCCGTATGGGAGGTGAAGTCGTATGCCCGATAAAAAGCTGACTGACGAGTTGCTCAATGAGCTTCTCGACGCGCCAAACATCGATGGCTATATCAAAAAACACGACTTTGCCGCCCCGTCGCTTTCGAACTACCTGAAGCAGCTACTGCAGGAAAAGGGCTTGGAGCGCTCGCGCGTGGTTCGTATGGCCGATCTCAATGAGACCTTTGGCTATCAGATCTTTACCGGTGCGCGGCATCCGAGCCGCAATAAGGTGCTGCAGATTGCCTTTGCGATGGCGCTGACGCTCAAAGAAACCAACCGTGCGCTGACGGCTGCCGGGGTAAGCGTCCTTAACTGCAAGGACCGCCGCGATGCGATTATCATTTTTTGCATCGATCGCGGGTGCAGCCTCCAAAAGGTCAACGAGGAGCTGTATCGCTTTGGCGAGGAGACGGTGAGTTAGCGGCTGATATCTGAGCCGGCGGAGCTGCCGAACAACGACGCAAACGAACGGGGCGCGGATGCCATGGGGTGTCTGCGCCCTGCGCTATGATGGAGGCTATGGATACTCAGACCCCAACATATTCCGATGACGAGCTGACCGCAGCGCTTGCCGAGCACCTGGCGTCGCTCGATTGCGACGACAGCTATCGCGTGGAGCGTGTACTTAAGCGCTCGACCGTTGAAACAACCGAGCTCGTGTACTTTGAAGGAACCGGCGGTGGCTCGCTCGGCCCCTTTGTCCGTAAACGCATCGATGCTTCGGCTCAAATCGGCGGGGCATACGAGCGTCTGTTTGCCGTTCAGCGGGCAGGCAGGCGTTTTGAGCACCTGCCCAGAATCGTCGATTGTCGTCGTGTGGGCGACGAGCTCAACGTGGTTATGGAATACATCGAAGGGGAGACGCTCGGGGCGCTGGTGGACCGTCTGGGAGCCACCCCCGATTATGCGCGTGAATTGTATCCTGTCCTTTGCGACGCCGTGGGCGAGCTCCATGCCGGTTTTGCAATGGCGGGGGAGACGTCGGCGCCGGTGATCCATCGTGACCTCAAGCCGTCGAATATCATCGTGACAGGTGCCAACTATACGCCTGATGACGGCCTGACGTTTTCATCGCTGGTGATTATCGACCTGGGGATCGCGCGCGTATGGCACGATGGCGCCGATGCCGACACCGTCAAGTTTGGCACGCGACCCTATGCGCCGCCCGAGCAGTATGGGTTTGGGCAGACGAGCGTGCGAAGCGACGTCTACGCACTTGGCGCCCTGTTGTTCTTCTGCTTGACGGGAGTCGACCCTAAGCTAGGGCTCGACATGCGCGAGCAATGCGAGGCGCGCGGCATTCCCACTCCACTTGCCGATGCCGTCTGCATGTCGATGGCGCTCGACCCGGCCAAGCGTTTTGCGAGTGCGGAAGCGTTGGGACGGGCGACGCGCGCGGCATACGATCTGAGTCGCCCCGTGCGGCCTCCTGCGCCGCCTGTCCGAACTCCGGCCTCGGAGACGGTGTTGACGCCCCAAGGGCTCCAGAACCCCGCAGGGCCTCCTGGCCCTGCCGCCTCCGCTGCATGCGGCCTGCTCTCTCGCGTTCCGGAGTCTCTGGGCCGCATTTGGAATACGCTCGTCTGCTTCTCGCTGCTTGTGTTCTTTGCCGGAAGTCACTTTGCCGTCTTTCACCCCACCGGAGCAAACCAAAGCTACCCGACGTGGCTTCTCATAATCGAGTATTTTTTCTTTGTCGATGGCCTTATGGTGCTTATGCATTTCGCACTGCTCGATAAGCGCCGTCTTCGTCGGCGATTCGCACTGCTCGACAGCTATCGCGGCAAGAAACTCGCGAAACTCTGGCTCAAGGCATTGGGTGTGCTGCTCCTATGCATGATTGTCATAGTCGCGGTTGCCAATGCGACCGGCGTCGTCGATACCTCCGCTACCTAAAAGAAAAGGCTCTGTTAGACCAGAATTGACATATAGGTGATGCCACCGTGGTATAATGAAA
>CATXXF010000050.1 GCA_958403395.1 uncultured Collinsella sp. | reverse complement strand
ATAGCTGCGTAATGACCACGCGCGCCGAGCAGTTGGGAATCAGGCCGACAAGCGCCGAACCCAAGACGGCGAGCGTCTCGTTGCCGCGCAGGAACTGCTCGATTGCGGACTCGCCGAACGACTCGAGCACGGCGACCAGAATCAGCGTCACCAGAAAAATGAATACCGAGACCTGCACGGTGTGCGAGATCGCGCTGCGGATGATCGACAGGACGGGCGCGCCCTCATGGGAGTGGGAGTGACCGTGGTCATGATGGTGTTCATGCTCGCCCTCATGACCGTGATCATGGCTGTGTCCGTGGTCGCGCTCGTGTTCATCTTCATCATCATCGCAACCGCAATGGTCGCGCTCGCACAACTCGTGGATGTGGTCGGCGCTCACGCCCGCCTCGGCCACCTCGTCGATGATGTCACCGCCAGTGTGGTCGTCGTGCGCGCAGTTCACGTGAGCCTGGTTGGCCGCGGTTCCCAGCACGGTACGGCGAATCGCCGCATGCGCGCGAGCGTTACGACGCAGGCCGCGAATGGCGGCGTCCACGATAAAGCCCGTGACCAGCGCGATCAGTGCCTTCGAAGCCAACAGCATCGCCATGGTCTGCACGGGCACCTGCTCGGCGAGCAACAGCGGCAGCATTTCATCGGAGGTCGAAAGGAACACCGCCACCAACGTGCCCAAGGTCACGACACGACCGGCGTACAGCGTTGCCGCCATTGCCGAAAAGCCGCACTGCGGCACCATGCCCAGCAACGAGCCAACCACGGGGCCCGCGGCACCGGCACGCTTGATGGCCCCGTTAACGCGGTCGCCCGCGACGTGCTCCAGGGTCTCGAGGGCCAGATACGTCACCAACAAAAACGGCACCAGCGACAGCGTGTCCGTGCCAGCGTCGAGCAAAATATCAATCAGCAAATCCATGAAGGATGGAACCTTTCGTGTCTTTCGGCAGCATTGTAAAAGTCCTAGCGGTCAACTAGGGTATTGTAGTTGACCTAGGCGTGGTGCCAATAGTTGCCCATGGTAAACTATCATCTCGCCATAACTCAATGCCACCGAGCCGCGCGACGCGGCCCGTCCAAGGAGCAGTCTATGAACGTTTCGCAAGCACTCGAATACGAGCGCCAGCCGTTTATCCCCATGTTTATCTATGGCGATCACGGCGCCATGGAGTCCGAGCGCCAGAAGGGCGAAGAGGCCCTTAAGGTGCTCGAGACCGAGTACTTTACCGCCGAGGGCGACCCCGGCTTCGACTTTGCCACCGTGCGCGACCTGGCCGACCGCAACCGCGACCTGTGCGACCAGATTGGCGAGGCACGTCTGCGCAACGTGACGCCCGCGACGCTTTCGCGCGGCCTGTCCGATGCCGACACCTGCGCCGCCATCGGCAAGATGCAAAAACGCACCGCCGCGTCCGTCATGCGCGAAATCCGCGGCGACCGCGACGCGCTCGGCGTCGCCTACGCGCGCAAGCCCATCCAAGGCACCGTGCTCGGTATCGATATCGAGACCACCGGCCGTGCACCCGAGCGCGGCTACATCATCAACGTGGGCTGGGAGATCATGGAGCTCACCAGCGACGCCGTCCCGCACGACGCCGAGGCACACTACTGCGGCCTGCCCGATATCTACCGCGGCGAGGATGTGCCGCTGTCGAATATCCACCACATCACCTGGGACGACATCGACGGCAAAACGCCCTTCCGCGAGAACAAAGAGCTGCAAAAGCAGCTGCTCAAGCTTATGAAGAAGTACCCGTACATGGCACACAACGCCGCCTTTGAGGACAGCTGGTTCAAGATCCACCTGGACGGCTACGCCGAGGCACGCCGCGCCGGCAAGATCATCGTCATCGATTCGCGCCAGATCTGCCGCAGCTTGGACGCCGACGTGCGCTCGCTCCCCCGCGAGTCCGCGCCCGCCGCGCTCGAGAACTGGGCGCGCCGCCGTGGCACCCTCGCCGCCGACGCCAACGAGCAGCATCTGGGCCTCGACGACACCGACCTCATGCTCCGCACCGTCCAAGCCGAGTTCAACCTCAAGAACCTGTTTGCCAAGTAGAAACGCCTGCGACAAACCCCGGGGGTAGATCACGAGCGGCCTCGCAGCGG
The DNA here is from genome assembly GCA_958403395.1 of uncultured Collinsella sp. GTDB lineage: Bacteria > Actinomycetota > Coriobacteriia > Coriobacteriales > Coriobacteriaceae > Collinsella. The sequence goes on along the minus strand of CATXXF010000050.1, from coordinate 10,997 downwards.
AAAACCCCGCAGCGGGGCCGCCCTACGTTCCACAGATAGATCTGCCATCACAAATTCTGAACACTCATTGCGAACGATTTCGGCCAATTCCCGACACGTAATTCGTTGTCGGATGGTGATGCATCACTATCAAATGTGCAGCAATTGAGTATTTCTATGCTATAGCCGAGCTGCGAAAACGTTTATTTAGGGCATACCAACTCATAATTGCGTCAAGCTTTTGGACAGCATTTGGTTAGACCTCTAAAACGGCTTTTCCACTCAGCGCCGTCAACACGGCATTAGCTGACACGATATATACCATGAGTATCGTATTGTCACATACCACTGCAAAAGCGGTCTACCAGGCCGCGCATTCGGTGTCTGCGAAAGGCATCGAGTCCTGTAACCCTACCGCGATTTACGAATCATGTCCCACCGTAACGCTCCTTGACGCAGCCGCAGAATGGCTCACCAAACATGATGTTTCCCTCGATGCAAATGATTGCCTCGAGGTGATGGTGTTTCATCGCAGGAATGCGCGCTATGCAATGAACTGTCAATGCCACGTGTCTTCAAAACGATTCTCGAACTCACGCTTTATAGAGCTTGAAGATGGCATCTTCATTGTTGGCGTTGAGCTTTGCGCACTTCAGGCCGCCACCTATCTTTCTTTTCGCGAACTAGTGGAGTACTATTTTGAACTGTGCGGCGCTTATTCCCTTGGAACCGACTCTTCCACCTCCTATACCGAGCGTTTCGCGCTCACCTCGACCGAGAGGTTAAAGCAGTTCTTTAATTCCATTACCAGATGCGACGGTCTGGCCCTTGCCCGAAAGGCGATCCAATGTGTACGCGACGGATGCCGGTCTCCCATGGAAACGGCATTTGTCATGATGCTAACGCTGCCCAAAAGCGAAGGAGGGCTTGGTATTAAGGGAATTGAGACCGATTACGAGGTGCAGGTCACCACTGCCGCAAAGAATCTCACGAGACGCAAAAAGTTCTTTATGGATGCGTATCTAAAGAAATCTCGCACAGACATTGAATACAACGGTTTTTATCATGACGCGGAAGAAGACCGCGCCATCGATGAGGAGCGCAAGAATGCACTTGCGTCCATGGGGTACGGAATCATCACCGTCAGCCGTTATTCCTTTATGCATGCCAGCTCTTTTGTTAGGGTCATGGAAGCAATCCAGCGGAAAGAGGGCGTACGCCCCTCGCGTCTGCCAAAAGACTTTCAAATCATGCAAGAGGACCTGAGACAGTTTGTGCTCAGAAGGTTTATAGAAGAGAAAAAGCAAATTCAGAAGCAGCTTCGCCAGGATTCCGAAGAGCGTCAACGAATCGACCTCGAAAAAGCAACGCTCGAAGGCATCACGCTGGATGACCCGACAATTAATGAAGTTCCGACAATCGATGACATGCAGACTGTCGAATCCGACAACCCATCATTTGCCCAAACAAGCAGCCTCACGCCCGAGGGCAGGGTCTTCGGGGCCGGAAACTAGGCCGGCTAACAAGGTGGGTACCCTAGCGATGTGCAAAATTGCGAGTATTCAGCAGGGTCGGCCCTCCAGCACCCACAAGTTAATTCAAGTAAGAAGCAAAATCGCTATAGAACGGCAACGTTTGGCAACATTTGAGGAAGAACTCATCGGATTAACACCCTAAGATAACTCTTGAACTGCATTATATGACCTGCAATAAATTAGCGGACCCCCTATAGTTGCAGAATACTCCATTTTTTGCACGGCACGAGGGTGCCCACCTTGGCATCGACTATCAAAAAACGCTCAGTCCGGGATCTCGTCCACTATTCCCCATCATTTTGTACAACGAATTACCTGAACGTCATTGACATATGAACATGCACTCATATAATCGAAAGTAAATTATATGAGCGCATGTTCATATGAAAGGATATTGCAATGAGCATCCGCGTTGATGAAACGAAACCCGACATCGAGGCCACCGAACCCGCGATCCCGACCACCTGCTCGCCCGAGGACCTTCCCGACGAGGAGCTTCTCTACGACCTCGCCGACCTGTTCAAGGTCTTCAGCGACACCACGCGCATCAAGATCCTCTATGCCCTCATGGGCCGCGAGCTCTGCGTGGCAGACATCGCCGAAGCGACCGAAACCTCGCAGTCCGCGGTGTCGCACCAGCTGCGCACACTCAAGCAGTCGCACCTGGTTAAATTCCGGCGCGACGGGCGCAATATCCTCTACTCGCTCGCCGACGACCACGTCTACACCATGCTCAACCAAGGCATGAGCCACATCTGCGAATAGCGACCAACCACGGTACCAGCGCGGCCTGCACCCAAGCCGCAAATACAGAGAAAGGAACCCACCATGAAAAAGCAGTTTAAACTCGACGAGATCGACTGCGCCAACTGCGCGCGTGAGCTTCAGGACGAGCTGGCCAAGCTCGAGGGCGTCAAATCCGTGTCCGTCAACTTTATGACCCAGAAGCTGACGCTCGAGGCTGATGATGCTGAGTTCGACGAGGTGCTCAACCGCGTTGTAGAGTTTACGGCCGACGCCGAGCCGGACTGCGAGATCATTCTCTAGCCCAGGTTTACGCCAACCTGCAAGGCCGCGATTGCCGCGGCCTTTGCTCGCGAAATTATATGAGCGAGTGTTCATACATTCAAATGGGAGGATACGAGTCATGGCCACCGCCGACCCCAAGAAGAAAAAGAAGAAGCGCAAGAAGAAAGAGTCACTCGAGCATAAGCGCAACCGCATCCTGGTAGCGCTGGGCATTTTTGCCGTGGTGTACGCCCTCGATGAGTTCGGCACCCTCACCGCCGCATTCGGTACCCCGGGCGACATCTACGCCAGCTTTATGCTGTTCCTCATACCGTTTTTGATTGCCGGCTACGACGTGCTGCAAAAGGCATTCAATAACATCCGCCGCGGCAAGGCCTTCGACGAGAGTTTCCTTATGGCAGTCGCGACCATCGGCGCGTTTGCCATGGTGCTCTTCCCCGATACCGACCCGCACATGGCCGAAGGCGCCGCCGTCATGCTGTTCTACCAGGTCGGCGAGCTGTTCCAGGCGTACGCCGTGGGCAAGAGCCGCAAGTCGATCAGTGCCATGATGGACATCGCGCCCGACTACGCTAACGTCGAGCAGCCCGACGGCACGCTCGAACAGGTCTTCCCCGATGACATCGCCGTCGGCACCGTGATCGTGGTCAAGCCCGGTGAGCGCGTGCCCATCGACGGCGTCATCGTCGAGGGCGAGACGCAACTCGACACCGCCGCGCTCACGGGCGAGTCAGTCCCCCGCCCCGCCAAGTCCGGCGACGATATCATCAGCGGCTGCATCAACATGACGGGGCTCATCCACGTGCGCACCACCAAGCCATTTGGCGAGTCCACTGTCGCGCGCGTCCTGGAGCTCGTAGAAAACGCCAGCGAAAAGAAGGCGCGTACCGAGAACTTCATCACGCGCTTTGCCCGCGTCTACACGCCCGCCGTCACCGGCGCGGCCGCGGTGCTCGCGCTCGGCGGCGGCCTAATCACCGGCGCCTGGTCCGACTGGATCCTGCGCGGCCTGACTTTCCTGGTCGTCAGCTGCCCGTGCGCGTTGGTGATCAGCGTCCCGCTCAGCTTCTTTGGCGGCATCGGCGGCGCGTCCAAGCTGGGCGTTCTCATCAAGGGTTCTAACTACCTCGAGACGCTCGCCGACGTGGACACCGTCGTCTTTGACAAGACGGGCACCCTCACCAACGGCACGTTCTCGGTGGTCGCGGTACACCCCGAGGCCGGCTATACCGAGCAGTCGTTGCTCGAAGTCGCAGCCCTTGCTGAGTCGTTCTCCGATCACCCCATCGCGCAGTCCGTACGTGTCGCCTACCAGGGCGAGGTCGACCCCAAGCGCGTTAGCAACTCCGCCAACGACGCGGGCCACGGCGTGACGGCAACCATCGACGGCAAGCACGTCGTCGTTGGCAACGCAAAGATGCTCGCCGCGGCCGGAGTCGAAGCGCCCGATTGCGAGGTTGTCGGCACAATCCTCCACGTACTCGTGGACGGCGTGTATGTCGGCCACATCGTAATTGCCGACACCGTAAAGGCCGATGCCGAACAGACGATCTGTGACCTGCACACCGCTGGCATCAAACGTACCGTCATGCTCACGGGCGACCGCGAGGAAGTGGCTGCCGCGGTGGCCAAGCAGCTAGGGCTCGACGAGTTCCACGCGCAGCTGCTGCCGGGCGACAAGGTCGAGCGCGTCGAGGCATTGCTGGCAGCCGAATCGGGCAAGGGCAAGCTCGCCTTTGTCGGCGACGGCATCAACGATGCGCCCGTACTCACCCGCGCAGACGTTGGCATTGCCATGGGCGCTATGGGTTCCGACGCCGCGATTGAGGCCGCCGATGTTGTGCTCATGGATGACAAGCCGTCCAACATTTCCCGCGCGATCCGCGTGGCGCGCAAGACCATGGCGATTGTCTGGCAGAACATCATCTTTGCGCTGGGCGTTAAGCTGCTGATCCTTGTGCTGGCAGCGCTGGGCATCGCCAACATGTGGCTTGCCGTGTTCGGCGACGTAGGCGTGGCGATCATCGCCATCCTGAACGCCATGCGCGCGATGGGTGTCAAGAACCTGTAGCACTCGTGGCCCCTCCAGCCGGGACCGGGCTTGGCTTTGAAAACGTCCTCGCGCATGAGGCCCGTCTTTCCTGCTCCTGCGGAGCAACGGAAAGGCGGGCCTCGCGCTGCGGAGTGTTTTCAAAGCCAAGCCCGGTCCCGGCCTGCATTGACACAGCTGAAGGTTCTTGGGCATCGCTTGCTGGCGGGGTTCCTTGTCTGAGTTGGACTTGGTTGGCGGGGCTACTGGTCCCGGTCGCTGGTTCGCGCTTTGCGCGAACTCCGCGCCACTGTAAGTCAGTTAGGCTTCCGTTGTTGGGCCCGCCGCATCTTCCCGTCCCAGCATCGCCCTCAACTTCTCGAAGCTTTCCTCGCTTAGGCAGTGCTCCATGTGGCAGCCCTCTTGCGACGCGACCTCAGCCGAAACACCCGCATCCTCTAGCAGCCCCACGAAAAAGCAGTGACGCTCCCACATTTGACGAGCGACCTCCAGACCACGCTCCGTCAGATGAACATCTCGCTTGCCCATTTCGACATAGCCGTTGCTTTCCAACGTCGCCATGGCCTTGGAAACGCTCGCCTTAGTTACACCGAGGTACTCCGCAACGTCGATCGAGCGCACGACGCCCTGACGTTCCGACAGAACGTAGATCGATTCGAGATAGTCTTCTCCGGATTCACGTAGGGCCATGGGCCGCCTTTCGCGATGATTGCTAGTTAGCCTTTGGATACTTTCCACGGCTAACTTTACCGCAAAAGTTGCCCATGTCTTACTACTTTGTCTAAAAGTTAGCCGTGTTTCACAAAACGTGCGGGATGAAAACAAAATGGGGACGCCCCGCAAGGAGTGTCCCCGGGTGCCGGCAGAAAAGGAACGTCCCCAAGTGCCGAGCCGCAGCTATAACAGGCCAAAGTGCTTCGCGGCGTTGTAGATTCCGTCGTCGTCCACGGCGGTCGTCACATAGGTCGCCGCAGCTTTCACCGTGTCCTGTGCGTTACCCATGGCCACGCTCGTGCCCACGGCCGAGAACATCGACAGGTCGTTCTCGCCGTCGCCAAAGGCAATCGCCTCGCTCGCGTCGATGCCCAGGCGCTCCAGCGTCGCCGCAACGCCCAGGTCCTTGCCGCCGTTAGCGGGAATAATGTCGCAGAACAGGTCACACCAGCGCGTGGTGAGCGAATGCGACACGGCGTCAGTCACGATATGTTCGTCGGCCGGGTCCACAAAGGCGCAGAACTGGTAGACCGGCGCGTCAAAGGCGTGCTCAAACGGCTCCTCGTGGTAGACGATTCCCGCGTTGCTGCCAGCCGTCACCACGCGCTCGGACAGGCGGTTCACAAACGAGTTCTCGCTCTGCATGCACAGCGAGTCATAGCACCCCTGCGCCACCTGGTCCACGATCACCGCAACGTCGTCCGGATCAATCGGACAGCTGCGGTAAGCTCCCTCGGCATCAAAGCAGTGCTGGCCCGAGAGCGTAATGTACGCATCCCAGCCCAGGTCGAACAGCCAATCGGGCATCTGGTAGGTCGGACGGCCCGTGGCGATCACGCACGCGATCCCCTGCTCGTGAAAGCTGTCGAGCACCTGCTGCGCCGACGCCGGAATCCGGTGGGTCTTAAAGCTCAGTAGCGTGCCGTCGATATCGAAAAACGCGGCTTTGATCATCCTCGTCTACTCCTCGCCCTCGAGCTTTTCGCTCGCCTCGAGCCACGCCATCTCCAACTCGTCCATGGCGGCGTGAGCCTCGTCGATCTTTGCCTGCTGCTCGCCCAGCGCCGTGTAGTTGGTGGGGTCGACCTGGGCCATCGCGGCCTCGGCCTCCTCAACGCGGGCGCGCTGCGTCTCCATCTTGCGCTCGAGCGAGCTCACCTCGCGGCGGAGCTTCTGACGCTCGGCGTTGGACAGGCCGTTGGGCTGACCGCTCGACTTGGGCTTTTCGGCCGCAGCAGCCGCGGCACCGGTGTCAAACGTGCCGGTCTTGGCGCTCGGCGCGCCCACGGGCTCGCCCTCGGCGGTAGCGTTGCACAGGCGAAGGTACTGGTCCACGCCACCGGGCATATGCGTCAGGTGGCCGTCGAGCAGCGCCCACTGCTGGTCGGTCACGCGCTCCATCAAGAAGCGGTCGTGCGTCACCAGGATCAGCGTGCCGGGCCAACCGTCGAGCAGATCCTCGACAATCGCCAGCATGTCGGTATCCAGGTCGTTGCCGGGCTCGTCCAGGATGAGCACGTTGGGCTCGTCCAGGATTGTCAGTAGCAGCGACAGGCGACGGCGCTGGCCGCCCGAAAGATCGCCGATGCGGCTCCAGAGCTGCTGCGTCGTAAAGCCCAGACGCTCGCAGAGCTTCTCGGGCGAAGTCTCCTTGCCGTCGATGACGTAGTACTTCTTATAGTTGCTGAGCACCTCGCGAATCGTGTCGCCCATGAAGGGCTCGAGCTCCTCGAGCTGCTGCGACAGCACGCCAAAGCGCACTGTCTGGCCAATCTTCACGCGGCCGCGCGTGGGCGCAATTTTGCCCTGGATCACGTCGAGCAGCGTCGACTTGCCAGCGCCATTCTCGCCCAAAAGACCATAGCGGTCGCCCGCGCCGATGAGCCAGGTCACGTCGGAGAGCACCTGCTTGGGCGCGCCATCGGTATCCGTATAGCCGGCGTCCACGTCGACCACGTCGATAACCTGCTTGCCCAGGCGGCTCACCGCCAGGCGCTTGAGCTCCAGCTCGTCGCGCACGGGCGGCACGTCGGCGATGAGCTCGCGAGCGGCATCCACGCGAAACTTGGGCTTGGTGGAACGCGCCTGGGCACCGCGGCTCAGCCACGCAAGCTCCTTGCGTGCCATGTTGCGACGGCGTTCCTCGGTAACCGCGGCCATGCGGTCGCGCTCCACGCGCTGCAGGATGTATGCCGAATAGCCGCCCTCGAAGGGATCGACCTGGCCGTCATGGACCTCCCACATGCTGGTGCAGACCTCGTCCAAGAACCAGCGATCGTGCGTGACCACGAGCATGGCGCCCTGACCGCGCTGCCAGCGAGCCTTTAAGTGGCGCGCGAGCCAGTTGATGGTGCGCATGTCCAGGTGGTTGGTGGGCTCGTCAAGCATGAGCACGTCATAGTCGCCGATCAGCAGGCGCGCGAGGTCCACGCGACGGCGCTGGCCGCCCGAAAGCTCGCCCACCGTGCCCTCCCAGGGCACATCGCTAATAAGGCCAGCCAGAATCTGGCGCGTACGCGGACTCGACGCCCACTCATACTCGGGCGTGTCGCCCACGACGGCATGATGCACGGTGTCGGTATCGACCAGGTTGTCCTTTTGGCCGAGCAGACCGATCGTGGTGCCGCGACGGTGCGTCACGCGCCCGTCATCGGGCTCCAGCGTGCCGGCGAGCACGCTCAGCAGCGTCGACTTGCCGTCGCCGTTTTTGCCGACAATACCAATGCGGTCGCCCTCGCCCACGCCGAGCGTCACGCTATCGAAAATATGCTTGGTGGGAAACTCTAGGCTGACGGAATCGCATCCCAAAAGAATCGCCATATGCCCTGCTCCTTCGTAGAAATTCAACGTTGTCCATGATAGCAGCGAGCCCCACCCCAAACCACCACGAAGGCGCCTGTCCCCTTTGTGGTGGTCGTTTCGGTCGCAGAGCAAAAGGCGGGCCATCTCCCGCAAGAGATGACCCGCCTCTCCAATCAGTCCTGCGGCAACCGTGGCCGCTGCAGGCCTCAAGCATGTCCCGGACTAGGAGAACATGCCGGTGAGGTAATCATTCAGCCGCTTATCCTTGGGCCGTTGGAAAATCTCGTCAGTCTCGTCGTACTCGACCATATCGCCCATGTAGAAGAACGCCGTGCGGTTGGACACGCGCGACGCCTGCTCCATGTTGTGCGTCACGATAACGATGGCGCGGTCGGCCACGATCGATGACATGAGGTCCTCGATCGCCAGCGTCGAGATGGGGTCGAGCGCCGAGCAGGGCTCGTCGAACAGAATCACGTCGGGGTTGAGCGCCAGCGTGCGCGCGATGCACAGACGCTGCTGCTGACCGCCCGAAAGCGCATAGGCGCTCTTATCGAGCTTGTCTTTGACCTCGTCCCACAGCGCCGCGCCGCGTAAGCTTTCCTCGACCATGCGGTCGAGCTCGTCACGGTCGGTGATGCCGTGGCGCTTGGGCGCAAACGTGATGTTGTCGCGAATGGACTTGCGGAACGGGTTGGGCTGCTGGAACACCATGCCAATGGAACGGCGCAGCTCGTAGGTGTTTTCGGTCTTGGTGTTCACGTTGCGCCCGCGATAGTTGATCTCGCCCTCCACGCGGCAGCCGCGAATCTCGCGATTCATAAGGTTGAGGCTACGCAAGAAGGTCGACTTACCGCAGCCCGAAGGCCCAATGAGCGCCGTGATCTCGCCCTTGTGGAAGTCGAGCGACGTATTGTGCAGTGCATGGTGGTCGCCATAGTACACGTTGACGTCCTTGGTGGAGAGCACGACCTCGTCGCTCACGGCCTTGCCGCTTACGCGCACGCGCCTCTCGCTCTCCCCCACGCTCGACAGGAAGTCCTGGGTCTCGGACGATGCCGCTTCGGTTGCGGGCGTTGCTTTCATCTCGCTCATTCGGCCGTCATCTTCCTTGCCAGTTGCTTGCCCACAATGCGGGCGATTACGTTAAACAGCAGCACGCAAATCATCAGCAGTGCAGCGGTGCCCCAGACGATCTGCTGGGCCTCGGGGCTGCCCTCGCCATAGATCTTGTAGATGTGCACGGCGAGCGACTCGCCGGGACGGAACACGTTCCAAGCGCAGGTGGGGCTCGACAGGTTAAAGCTCAAGAAGTTCAGGCGAACCGGCGAGCTCATACCCGAGGTAAAAAGCAGTGCTGCGGCCTCGCCAAACACGCGACCGGCCGAAAGCACGATGCCCGTCACGATGGCAGGCATGGCCTCGGGGATCAGGATGTGCAGCGTGGCCTCCCAGCGAGTGAGGCCCATGGCCAGGCACGCATCGCGCTGGGCCTGCGGCACGTCCTCGAGCGCCTGCTGGATCACGCGCACCAGGATGGGGATGTTGAACATGGTGAGCGCGACGGCGCCGGAGATGATGGAGTACTTCCAGCCCAGCTGCACCGAGAACACCAGAAAACCGAACATGCCGACGACGATGGAAGGCAGCGAGGACAACGTCTCGATGGCGGTGGAGGCGATGTCGCGGATGGGTCCGTCCGGCGCGTACTCAACCAAAAAGACCGCTCCGCCCAGGCTGATGGGCACCGAGATGATCAGGGTGATCAGCAGCAGGTAGAACGAGTCGAACAGCTGGTAGAGCACGCCGCCCTGCGTTCCGTTGGCGCGCGACGGCTCCGTGAGAAAGCCCGGCTGGAACAGCGTCGAGATGCCCTCGAACAGGATATAGGCCACCATGGAGACGACGATGAGCATGACGATGGCGACGATCGCCGTCAACACGCCCGTGGCGAAGCGGTCCTGCTTTTGGACACGCCCGAGCCTCGCCTCGTCGATGTGGATACGCGTGCTAGCCACGAGCCTTCGCCCCCTTGCGGCCAATGAGATGGATGATCAGGATGAAGATGAGGCTCATGCCCATCAGCAGCAGACCGAGCGCCCACAGGACGTCGTCCTGGGCCGAGCCCTCGGCATAGACCGCCATAGACGTGGTGAGCGTGGTGGTGATGGTCGAAGCCGGCGACAGCAGCGACGTCGGCATGGCCTCGATACCGCCGATGACCATGCGCACGGCGAGCGTCTCGCCAAAGGCGCGCGTCATGCCAAGGATGACTGCGGTCATGAGCGACGGCATGGCGGACTTGAGTACCACGTGCCAGATGGTCTGCCAGCGGGTGTAGCCCAGCGCGAGCGAGCCCTGACGGTAGCTATCGGGCACAGCGCGCAGGCCATCGACCGAAAGCGTGGTCATGGTCGGCAGGATCATGACGGCCAGCACGATGGCGCCGGGCAAGATGCCCAGGCCCGTGCTCACGTGGAAAACGCTCTTCATAAGACCGACGACCACGTGAAAGCCGATCAGGCCAAAGACGACCGAGGGGATGCCGGTCAAAAGCTCAATAAGCGGCTGAAAGACCTTGGAGCCAAATTTGGGTTGGATCTCGACCGCAAAGATGGCAGAGCCGATGGCGATGGGCAGCGCGATGAGCGTAGAGAGTACCATGACCGCAAACGAGGTGACGATCAGGGGCAGGGCGCCGGTATAGGGCAGGCCGTTTTTAGCCGTGTTGGCCAGGTCCCACTTGGTGCCGGTGAAGAACTCGACGACCGAGACGCCGTCTTTGACAAAAGCCGAGAGGCCCTTTTGGGCGACCATAAAGATGAGCGCGGCAAATCAGAACCACCCTTAAAAAGGGTGGTTTGCTCTTAGGGTATAACCCACGGGCC
>CATXXF010000049.1 GCA_958403395.1 uncultured Collinsella sp. | reverse complement strand
GTTTCATTATACCACGGTGGCATCACCTATATGTCAATTCTGGTCTAACAGAGCCAAACAAAAAGGACGGGACCTGCTGCGCTTGCAGACCCCGCCCCGGTTGACACCCGATGGGACGCAGTCGGGCGAGGCAGGTCCGTGCTGCCGCCCCGCCTGGCCGCGATGTTCAACTACAGCTCGTTGGCCGCGTGATACGCCGTGCGAATGGCACTCGCAATGTCGGCGGTGCGCTCGCCCGAGCAGTCGCCCACGCAGGTCACGGGCACCGTCACGCCGTCCAGGTCAAACGCGTTGGCCTTGGAACCCACGGCCATCACCACGTAATCGCAGGCGATCTTCACCGGCTCCTCGGCGCCGTCCTCGGTGGTGCAGACAGCCTCCATGCCCTCGTCGGTAATGGCGGTCAGACGGGTCTTCACGTGCTGCTCCACGTTGTGCTCTGCAAAGTCGCTCATAATCAGCGGCAGAATGGTCTCGGACTCGCCTGCGGCAATCTTGTCGAGCATCTCGACGATCGCCACCTCGCAGCCGTGCTGCAGCAGGTACTCGGCAGTCTCGGTGCCCACCAGGCCACCGCCAATGACAGCGACGCGGCCGCTGAGCTCCACCTTGCCGGCCAGCACGTCCCAGCTCGAGACGACCTTCTCCGAGTCGGCACCCGGAACGGGGATGACCACGTCGTGCGCGCCCACAGCCACAATCGCGGCGTCGGCGGCGTTGAGGTCCTCAGCGGTAGCGGCATGGTTGAGCTCAACCTTCACGCCAAGGCCAGGCAGAATCTTCTCGTAGTACTCGACCGAGCGCATGATCTCGTCCTTGCGCGGAGGCGCAGCCGCCAGCACAATCTGGCCGCCCAGATGGTCGCTCGCCTCGTAGACGGTCACGTCGTAACCGCGCTTGGCCGCCACGCGCGCGGCCTCCAGGCCGGCAATACCGCCGCCCACCACGGCGATCTTCTTGTCGCCCTCGCCCGGCTTAATGGCGATGGTCGCCTCGTCGCCGTTCTCGGCATTGAGCACGCACGAGATGTACTTGCGGTTTTGAATCGCGTCGACGCAGCCCTTGTTGCAGTTGAGGCACTCGCGGATGGGCTCGCCCGTGGCGGCCTTCAGCGCAATGTCGGGGTCGCACATGAGCGAGCGGCCATAGGCGACGATGTCGGCCGAGCCATCCTCCAGGATCTTCTCGCCGGCCTCGACCGAGACCACGCGGCCCACGGTTGCCACCGGCACGGAGACCAGGGCCTTGACGCGCTCGGCCACGGGCAGCGTCCAGTTGTAGGGCATGGCGCCCATGGGCGGAATGGTGTCGCCCATGTTGCCGGTGTGGTTGGCCTGTGCAACCTGGATCATGTCGATGCCCGCGCCCTCGAGCAGCTTGGCGAACTCGCAGGCCTCGTCAGGCTGCAGGCCGCCCTTGCCGCGCGGCGTGCCGTCGGGGTTCTCCATGATCACGGGGAGCTTGTACTCCACCATCAGCTGCGGCGCGGCTTCCTTAATGGCAGCGACGACCTCGAGCGCATAGCGAACGCGGTTCTCGAACGAACCACCGTACTCGTCGGTGCGCTTGTTGAGGATTGCCGAGCACAGCGAACCCACCAGACGGTCGCCGTGGACCTCGATGGCGTCGATGCCGGCCTGCTGCGCGCGGGCGGCAGAGGCGGCGATGGCCTCCTTGATCTGGGTGAGCTGCTCCACGCTCGCCTCGTTCACAAAGTGCTGCATGTCGTGGTGCAGCTTGGCGTAGGCCCGCTTGCGGATCTCGTTGGACTCGGCCATTTTGGCGGCAAAGATCTCCTCGTCGCCGGCGGCCTTGGCCTCCTGCGCGGCCTTGGCGGCAGCCATGGAGCCCATGACCATGCGGCCGACACCGGGCACGTCGTACTCGGGGTGGAACAGCTGCAGCGCGACCTTGGCACCGTGCTTGTGAACGGTGTCGGCCAGCGCCTTAAACGTGGGGATCTGGGCGTCGGTTGCCAGCTTGGGCGTGGGGCTTGCGGTCATGACGGGAGCGACGTCGCCGATGACGATGTAGCTCACGCCGCCACGGGCCAGGCGCTCGTAAAAAGCCAGGCTGCGATCGCCAATGGAACCGTCACGCTCCTCGTAGCCGGTGGTCAGCGGCGGGAACATAATGCGGTTCTTGAGCTCAAGGGGGCCAACCGTAATGGGCTGGAGCAGCTTGGATGCAGGTACGGTCATGGACATTCCTCTCTTGTAGGCGCGGCGGCGATGGTGCCGCGTAGTTGTCTAGAGGATATGGCATGGGAATACAGCAGCACAACGGAAATCGGCGAATATCAGGTGGCAGCAGGTGGATGGGGCGTGGCGGCCCGTCGGTTTGTCTCAATCTGTAACAACAACTCGGCAAAACCGGGTCTTACTGTTACAGATCGAGATATTCCCCTCGACCCAACCTCAACAATCTCAATCTGTAACAGCTAGGCCCACTTTTGACCCCTACCTGTTACAGATCGAGACAAACCAAACCCGCCTGCTAGAAAATCTCAATCTGTAACAACAACTCGGCAAAATCCGTCCCTCGTGTTACAGATTTAGACAAACACGACCCAACCCACCGGTATATCTCGATCTGTAACACCTAGCCGCCCAAATCGGGCCCATCTGTTACAGATTGAGATTTTGTTTGAGAGGCCGAGAATTGGACCGAAAACACGGTCCCGGAATAACAAAAAAGCTCGCCGGCTAGGCCGACGAGCTGCAAGTTCTTGGTCGCGGGGGCAGGATTTGAACCTACGACCTCCGGGTTATGAGCCCGGCGAGCTACCAGACTGCTCCACCCCGCAATGTCTGGGCGCCTCATGTGCGCAAGAAAGAATATTACGCGGGAGTTCGGTAAACGGCAAGGAAAAACTCGTGGAGCATAATTCCTTCATATTTAAACCCCTCAGCCCCTATCACCGTAAACGAATCGCAGCCGAGTGCCGTCGGCGGCGCGTATACAATGGTGCGCGTCCTTTTATGCCAACACTGGGAGTAGACATGCTGCTCGCTATCGATATGGGAAACACGCAGACGGCCATGGGCCTGTTTGACGGAGACGAGCTGGTGCAGTCGTGGCGCATGCCCACCGACCGCTCCTATACCGCCGACGAGATCCATGTGCGCCTGATGGGTTTCTTTAAGATGTACGGCCTTTCGCTCGACGCGGTCGACGCGATCGCCTTTGCCGGCGTGGTGCCGCAGCTCTCGCGCGAATGGCACGCCGTGGCCGACCGCATTGCCGCGGACGCCATCGTCATCGGGCCGCAGACGGCCGCGGTGACCAAGCTGCGCGCGGCGCGTCCCCAAGCCGTAGGCGCCGATCGCGTCGCTAACGCCGTTGCGGCCGAAACTTTCTACGGCGCGCCGGCAATCGTGGTGGACTTTGGCACCGCGACCAATATCGACGTCATCGATGAGGACGGTTATTACATTGGCGGAGCGATCGCGCCGGGCATTCGCATCTCCATGGACGCGCTTGCCGCCCGTGCCGCCAAGCTCGCCAGCGTGCCGCTCGAGGCGCCCGAGCACGCCATCGGCCGCGACACCGAGGAATGCATCAAGGTCGGCGCCGTGATGGGCGCCGCTGCCATGGCCGAGGGCCTGGTCGCGCGCATGAAGCGCGAGCTGGGCCGCGACGATGCCATCGTTATCGCCACGGGCGGTCTCGCCGGCATCGTCGCCGATTCGACCGATGCCTTCGACGTGGTCGACGGACAACTCACCATCAAGGGCATCTGCGAAATCTACCGCCGCATGCAGGAGCTGGGATAGAGCAGGGGCTTAAGTCAAGCGCGAGCGGCGAACTAGGCAACGCATCGGTCCTATTCCTCAAAAACGAAATTTTTTCAATTTTGAGGAATAGGGCACTGGCAACCCATTCCCCAGATAGGCGAAGCCCTCCCCGGTGCAGGTCGAGGAGGGCTTCGCTGTCATCGTTATCTTTGAGCGCGGGCGCCTCGCGTTACAGTCCGCGAATGCGCACGGCCTCGGGCGGAAACTCCTGCTCGCCGGCATCGGTCTTGATGGTCGCGCGACCCCAGATGTCCAGACCCGCAAACACACCGACCGCAAGCGGCAAACCGTTGGGCGACACCGCCGCAACTTGGCGGCCCAGCAGCGGCACCATGTCGAAGTACTCGCCCAGCACGGGAGCCAGCGGCCCTGCGGCGCCTTGCGGCGTGTTGGCAACAACCGCCCAGGCGTCCACGCGGGCCAGCACGGCGGCGGCCAGCGTCTCGACCAGCGCTTCGTCAGCTACGTCCACACCAAGCTCGCTCAACGCCGAATGCTCAATATCAACCGTCACCGCGGCAAACATGCCCGCAGCACCGGCACCGCCGTTCACGGCAACACGCGCGAGCGACGTCTCAAACGCAGGCGCACCGCACACGATATCGCTCGGCCACTGGATACCCACCTTACCGGCAAGGCCCAACCCCGGCGTCGAAGCCGTGCCCACGAGCGCGTCCATCATGCCCATCGCGGCCACAAACGGCAGGCCGTGGAAGGCATGCATGTTCACATCGGGGCGCACGACCAGCGAAAACGTCAGCGAAGCATCGCCCGCGCTCCACGCGCACCAGCCCGCGGACACGCCCTCGCGGCCCGCGTCACGCGCCGCGTCGAGCTCGGTGCCGGCGGCAACAGCATTCATCTCGATCATCTACATACGCCCCAATTCGCCCACGATATGGCCCACGCGATCCTCGGGCTCCTTGACCTCGACGCCGTTGTAGCGGAAGAACCGCGCCGGGTCGTGCATCAGGTCCTCGAGCGGCACCAGCACAAAGTCGCGCTCGCCAATGAGCGGATGCGGCAGGCGCAGCTTTTTGCCGCCGTGGGTCTCGCCGTCCATCCACAGCAGGTCCAGGTCGATGGTGCGCGGGCCGTTGGCCTTGGCCTTTTTGGAACGGTCGCGGCCCAGCTCAGCCTCGATCTTCATGAGCTCGTCGAGCAGCACCAACGGCGCCAGCTCGGTCTTGATCTCGATGACGGCGTTGGCAAACGCGTCCTGGCGCGTCTCGTAGGCAGGCTCGCTCTCGTAAATCTTGGAGGAGTTAGACACGCAGGTGAGTGGAATCTCGGCGATCATCTCGCGTGCGGCGCGGATGTTGTCGCAGCGATGCCCCAGGTTGGAGCCCACGGCCACAAACGCGCGGCGCGGCTGTTGCTTGGCAACCGCCCAGTAGCCGTTTAGGAACTGCGCAAAACCCGCGGCGTCGTGCACGCGCACGATGTTGGCACCGGCCTGGATGGCGCCCAGGCACACGCCAAACGTAGCGGCATCGCGCTCGGCGGCCTCGGTCACGCCCGAGACGGCGCCCACAAAGCGCTTGCGCGACACGGCGCACATGAGCGGATAGCCCAGTGACGCCATCTTGGCGGTCTCGCGCTGGATGACGATGTCCTCGTTAGCCGACTTACCAAAGCCCGGGCCAGGATCGATGCAGATGCGGTCGCGCGACACGCCGGCATGGATGAGCGTGCGGGCCTGGTCGGACAGAAAGCCCATGACGCGGCGCATGATGGGCGCCGAATCGGGCAGGGTGAAGCGGCGGAGCTGCGAGGTGGGCACGTAGGCTTCCTCGCGGCGGGCGCTGCGGCGCATCATGGCGGCCAGGCGGTCATTGGACTCCGATGCGGCCTCGGTGGCTGCGGGCGCGGTCTCGGGCTCTGCAGTCTCGGCGGCAGGAGCGGTCTGTTCAGCAGCCGGCGTCTCTGGCTCGGACTCGGGCGCAGACTCCGATTCGCCAAACGGCAACGAGGGCTGCACCACGCCGCCCGGAAGCTTGGCCTCCGGCTTAGGCTCGCCCAGCAACTTGCCGCGACGGCGGCGAGCCGGCTTCTCGGCCTCACGCGCGGCCTCGGCAGCCGCCTCGCGCGCCTTCTCGGCAACAAACGCCGCTGCCGAGGTATCGAGCTGCACCGTTGCATGTGTGCGTGCGGGCGCGGCGATCTCGCCGGCATGCATCACGATGACGCCGCAGGTGCTCGTCTTAACAAACTCGACCATCTTGGGATCGGTGAAGCCGGTCACGTCGTTGACGATCGAGGCGCCGCAGCGCACGGCCGCCTTGGCAACCGCCACATGACGCGTGTCGATCGAGACGATGGCGCCCTCCTTGGCCAGCGCGCGCACCACGGGCAGCACGCGGCGAGCCTCCTCGTCGGGGTTGACCGGGGTAAAACCAGGGCGCGTGGACTCGCCGCCCACGTCGATGATGTCGGCGCCGGCGTCGAGCATCGCCAGGCCGTACTCGATGGCGGCATCGGGGTCGAAGTGCTCCCCGCCATCGCTAAACGAATCAGGCGTCACGTTGAGGACGCCCATGATGCGCGGACGGTCAAAGCTGAGCTCGTACTTTCCGCACCGCCATGTCTTGCTGTCGTTCGCCATGAACATCCTCCTAAAATGCCCACGCCACCGAGCTTGGGGAGCTGGCGGCGGGGTCGCTTTGCAATCAGTCTTTCTATTGTATCCGCGCGCGCGGGCTAGAACGCAAACGCGGCCGCGATGTCGCAAGAAATCAGCAGGTCGGCATTTGCGTCCTGGTCGGTGGGAGCAAGGTTGCATATGGCCAGCGTATCGCCGGTAAAGTATCGCGTAAGGCCTGCCGCCGGATACACCACGAGCGAGGTCCCGCCTACAATGAGGGCATCGGCCGCGGCGATGGCGGCAACGGCACCGGTCAACACATGCTCGTCGAGCGGCTCTTCGTAGAGCACTACATCGGGCTTGATGCGGCCGCCGCACGCGGGGCACGCGGGCACGCCCGCGGCATCCTCGTGCTCGCGCGAGCAAATCCACTCGGCGCTATAGACCGCGCCGCACGACTGGCAAATGTTGCGATGGACCGATCCGTGCAACTCAAACACGCGCTGTGAGCCGGCCATCTGATGCAGGCCGTCGATGTTTTGCGTCACCACGGCGTCGAGCTTGCCGGCGCGCTCCAGCTCGGCCAGCTTGGTGTGGCAGCGGTTGGGCTTGGCGCCAAGCGCGATCATCTTGGTGCGGTAGAAGTCGAAGAACTCGGCCGGGTGCACCTCGTAAAAGCTATGCGAGAGCATGGTCTCGGGCGGGTAGGCAAACTGTTGGTGATATAGGCCGTCCACGCTGCGGAAATCGGGGATGCCACTCGCCGTGGAAACGCCCGCGCCGCCAAAGAAGACCACGCGCTTGTGGGTGCCGAACAGCTCCGCCAGCGCGGCAGAGGCCTGCCTGGGGTCCGATATTGCCTGCGTCATATGAGTCCTCCGTCCGTGTCTCCGGGACGGCGGCGTTCGCACTATCACTCGCGGACTCCGCCCCGCTCTTGTTGCGTTAATCTTAAGCCTGCCAACCCCGTCGAAAGGACACCATGCCTCAGACTTACACTTTCGCCTCGTGGAACGTCAACGGCCTGCGCGCCGTGCTCAAAAAGGACCCGAGCTTTATCCAGATCGCGCAAGAACTCGGCGTCGATATCTTGGCGCTGCAAGAGACCAAGCTGCAGGAGGGCCAGGTCGATATTGACCTGCCCGGCTATCACCAAACCTGGAGCTACGCCGAGCGTAAAGGCTATTCGGGCACTGCGGTCTTTAGCCGCCAGGAACCGCTGCGCGTGCTGCACGCCGACGCACTGCTACCCTACGCCGGCGAGAACGAGGCGGCCGAGCTCGTCGCCCAAGCCGCGACCGAGGGCCGCGTCTGCGCGCTCGAGTTCGACAAGTTTTGGTTTGTGGATGTCTACACGCCTAACGCCCAAAATGAGCTCGCGCGCATCGATGTACGCATGGCCTGGGACGATGCCTATCGCGACTTTTTGAGCGCACTTGAACGCGAGACCGGTAAGCCCGTCGTAACCTGCGGCGACTTTAACGTGGCGCATGAGGAGATCGACCTTAAGAACCCCAAGTCCAACCGCGGCAACGCGGGCTTTTCGGACGAGGAGCGCGGCAAGTTTACCGAGCTGCTCAACGCCGGGTTTACCGATACCTGGCGCGCGGCAAACCCCGACGTCGAGGGCGTCTACAGCTGGTGGAGCTATCGCTTTAATGCCCGCAAGAACAACGCCGGCTGGCGCATCGACTACTTCCTGGTAAGCGACGCAATCGCCGACAACGTACGCGACACCGGCATCCGCGGCGACATCTTTGGCAGCGACCACTGCCCCGTCACCCTCACGCTAGAGCTCTAGCCCCAAGTAATTCCTCTAGGGGACAGAGGAAAACAGATCATGTGACCCCTCTCCCCCTATAAGTTGCGGTGGAATAGTTCCTGTTTGGGCAGCAAATAGCCAAAAACGAGAACTATTCCACCGCAAGTTCGTGTGGGAACGCGAAATGCCCTACAGTCCGTATTTCACGACGACACGGTTAATGCGACGGCACCAAGGCTTGTACAAGGCGGCCAAGAACACGCAGGTCGCGAGGCCGTGTGTGATATCGAACGGCACTGCCGTGGCAAGACGCGCCATGGCACCCGCCCACGTGAGCGGTTGAACAAAACCGATAATGTCGTAGGCGTTGATCACAACGCCGTACAGCAAACCCGAAGCAAAGCCGTAGGTCAGCAGCGCCGACATACGCACGGCGCCATCGGCGCGATCAAAAGCGCCGGCATGCGCCAGCGCACCGCCAACGTATCCCACGAGCCCCCAGGCATACATCTGCCACGGCGTCCACATGCCCTGCCCAAAAAAGAAATTGCTGGTCAGCGCCGCCAACGCACCGACCATAAAGCCGTTACGACGACCGAGTGTCGCCCCGGCGATAATGGCGATGGCACTCACGGGTTTAAAGTCGGGAATGGGTCCAAACAGGATGCGCCCCGCCGCCGCCAGCGCCGCCAGCACCAGCGTGGGCATAATCTGACGCAGGCCTGGACGCGATGCCTCATAGCCCGCAAAGAACAGCGCAAGCACCAACGCCACCACAACCAGCATGGCCAACGCTGCCTGCTCAACACCCGCCAGCAACGCGGCAGCCATCACCGCCGGCACCGCCAACAACAGCGGGATCTCCAGTTTTGCAAGCAAACGCGAGAAACGACAGTCCGTCATCCCATCACGCCCTATAGAACACGTTGTCGGCAAAGAAGTCGGCCGGGGACTCCATGCAGGCAATCTCGCCGTCAAACATCATGGCGACGTCGTCGGCTACCTGCTCGGCAAAGTCCAAATCGTGCGTAGCCATGATGACGGTGCCGCCAGCCTTCACATGGTCACGCAGGGCGCGGGCGATGATGCGGCGGCTGAACATGTCTAGACCCTTGGTGGGCTCATCGAGCAATAGCAGTTCGGGGCCGATTAGCAGCAGTTTTGCCAATGCAAGCAGTTGACGCTGCCCGCCCGAAAGATCGTACGGATGGCGTCCATCCAGACCCGACAACCCCAAGCTCGCCGCACGCTCCCGCGCCACGGTCTCGTCATATCCGCAGGTCGAAGCCCATTCCATCAGCTCGTCGCGAACCGTATCGGCAACCAGCAATGCTTTGGGATTCTGAGGCAGCAGCGCCGCCGAGGCCGCTCCGCGCACCATGCGGCCGCGCTGCAGCTTGGCGGTCTTCGCCAGCACCGAGAGTATCGTCGACTTACCGCATCCGTTGCCGCCCACGATCGCATGCACCGCACCGGCCGAAAACGCCACGTCGAGCCCGCGCAGCACCCAACCGCCCGCGCGATCGTAGCGAAACCAGCCTTCCGACAGGGTGGTAGCCGACCCGCCGTGCATTTTTTGGAGTATTCTGCTTCCATCCGTGCGCGGGAAGGCTTCCGAGCCATTCTCGAGCGACGTTTGCGCCACAAATTCGGACGATTTGTCCAATTCTGAACTTTTTTTCGCGCTCGATACGTCCCCGGGCGGCTCCAGAGAGCCCAAATTGTCCTCACGCCTGCTGAATACTCCGTTTTTTGCACATCGGATGGCACCCCACCCCAACATGTCATCGGAAAACAGCGATTCTCGGCGTCCCAAAGAAGCCATATCCGCCACCTCGCGCACGCGACCGTCCTCAATCCGGTACGCACACGTCGCGTATTCGAGCATTGGGCGCGGCTGATGCGTCGCCACAACAACCGTGCAGCCCAGCTCGCGATTCACACGAAACAGCGCGTGCAGGAAATTCTTCTCGGCAACGGGATCGAGCTGAGACGTGGGCTCGTCGAGTAGCAGCACGCGCGGGCGCAGCGCCAGGACGGCGGCAAGCGACAGCAGCTGCTTGCGGCCACCCGAAAGCGTATCGGTATCACGATGAAGCCAGTCCTCCAGACCAAAGAAATAGCTGGTCTCGGCAACACGGCGGCGCATCTCGTCGCGCGACACACCCAGATTCTCTAGGCCAAACGCCATCTCGTGCCACACGGTCTCGCACACAATCTGGTTCTCGGGATCCTGAAACACATAACCCACGCGCTCTGCCGATGCCCGCACGTCCATGTCGGCAACGTTCTCGCCCAGCACGCGCAGTTCGCCAGTGCGCTCGCCCGCTGGAGCGATCTCGGGCTTGAGCAGCGACAGCAGCGTCGACTTGCCCGAACCGGTACCGCCAACAAGCAGTGCAAACGCACCTTGGGAAACACGCCAATCAAGCCCCTCGAGCACCGGTGCCTTGACCCCGGGATAGGCAAAACTAAGGCCTCGCACCTCAATCGCCGGCGCGGCCGAGCCATATGCCACACCCGCCGCCGAGTTCCTATCAAACCGAGCCATCAGCCAAACCTCTTCTCATCAATCGCGTGCAACGCGCAAGGCAACACCATCCAGGCGGCGTACACGACATAGCCTGGCCACGGCGCCGGCACCGAGAGCTGCGGATAAAACGAATACTGCGTCGTCGCGGTCCACGCCACCGCCACCGCGGCAGCGCCAAACAGTACGAGCCCGGCCAGCGCGGCAACGTCACTGCGCCCCAGCCGATACCGCGCATACGTCGTACGACGCGTCGCGGCACCCCACCCGCGCGAGCGCATCGCGTCCGCGCGCTCCAGCGAATCTTCCATGCCCCAGCCCATCAACACACTCGATGCCCGCAAGCGCGAGCGCACGGGGTCGGCCGGCGCACGCCCCGGTACATCAATCGCGTCCTGCACCGCCAGCACCGTGCGGCCGCGGCGCAAAAACTGTGGGATAAGCCGCATGCACATCGAGATCATAAGCGCGATCACCGGCGCGGCATTGCCCAGCAGCGCGAGCACCTTGTCGTATTCGAGCATCGACGCCGCGGCCTCAAACCACAGCACGCTCGCCACAAACAGCCCGCCCATGCACAGGCCGTATACCATGCTTTCCAGATACACCGCGCGCATGCCAATACGGAACAGCTCCGTCGAGCCCGAGGCGCTAAACAGCGGATTGACCAGCGCGATAATCAAAATCACCGGCAACTGCCAGCGGAGTGCGCCCAGCGTGCGGGCAGCCCCACGCGTCGCAAATCCATACGCCAGCCCGCCCGCAAGCGACAGCACGATCAGCACCGGTTGCATCGAGAACATGGTGAGCCCCAGCGTCAGCACCATGTAGAGGGCCGGCACAGCCGGATGCGACATCGAGAATGCCGCGACGGGCTCGCCGCCAAACTCCTCTTGTATGTTGTCCACGGGCACCCCCGTCCCCTCGCTCAAAAGACAGCTCCGCAGCACCGCCAACGCCGCACGCAAGCAGCGCAAACGCCACGACGGCGGCGCAAGCCCCAACCGCCGCAAACCAATCGCTACGCGCTCAACATATGCCTGCGGTATCATATTGCGCCGTGTATCGTTTCCAAACACACGTCTCTATAACGTAACAGGAGATCACATGGACGCAACCGCAATTATCCTCGCTGCCGGCGAGGGCACCCGCATGAAGTCGAACCACTGCAAGGTTTCGCACAAGATCCTGGGCAAGCCCATGGTTCAGTGGATCGTCGACGCCACCATCAAGGCCGGCTGCAGCCGCGTCGTGGTCGTCATCGGCAGCCACGCCGACGAGATGCGCGCCCTCATCGACGGCGCCTATGCCAACAGCGCTACTAAGGTCGAGTGCGTCGAGCAGACCGAGCGCCTGGGCACCGGCCACGCCGTGAAGGTCGCGCTCGAGGCCTGCGGCATCGCGCAAGGCCCCGTCGTGGTGCTCAACGGCGACCTGCCGCTCATCACCGCCGACACCGTCGCCAAGTTCGCGCAAACCGTCGCCACCGGCGAGCTCGCCTGCACCGTCATGACCATGACCCCGCCCGACCCCTTCGGCTACGGCCGCATCAAGCTGAGCGCCGATGGTCAGATCGAGCGTATCATCGAGCAGAAGGACTGCACGCCCGAGCAGGCCGCCACGTTGCTCGAGTGCAACGCCGGCTGCTACGCCTTTGACGGCGCGCAGCTCGCCGCCCACATTAACGAGATCGGCAACGACAACGCGCAGTCCGAGTACTACCTGCCCGACATGCTCGAAATCCTCAAGGGTCACGGCCAGGCGGTCTCCATCTTCCACTGCGATGACTACCGCGACGGCCTGGGCGTCAACAGCCGCATTCAGCTCGCGCAGCTCACCGCCATCGCGCGCGACCGCATCAACGAGCACTGGATGGCCGAGGGCGTCACGTTCATCGATCCCACGCAGGCCTGGATCGGCCCCGACGCTGTTATCGGCCGTGACACCGTCGTGTGGCCGCAGACGCACCTGATCGGCCACGTCACCGTGGGCGAGGAGTGCCAGCTTGGCCCCAACAGCCGCCTCACCGACACCACCGTCGGCAGCGGCTGCACCATCGATGAGACTATCGCCATCGAGGCCGTCATCGAGAACGGCGTCGACTGCGGCCCGCGCGCCTACCTGCGCCCGGGCACCCACATGCTCGACGGCTCCAAGGCCGGCACGCACGTGGAGATCAAGAAGTCCACGATCGGCGAGGGCTCCAAGGTGCCGCACCTGTCCTACATCGGCGACACCACCATGGGCTCCGGCGTCAACGTGGGCGCGGGCTCCATCACCTGCAACTACGACGGCGTGCACAAGCACAAGACCGTCATCGGCAAGGACGCCTTCATCGGTTCCGACACCATGATGGTCGCGCCCGCCCAGATCGGCGACGGCGCGCTCGTGGCCGCCGGCTCCGTCATCACCGAGCCGGTCCCGGCCGACGCACTTGGCCTGGGCCGCGCCCGTCAGGTAAACATTGAGGGCTGGGCCGCCGATTATCGCCGCCGTCTGCACGAGGACGACGAGGTATAACGTTTTACCAAGCATCTAAGGAGCTGTTCCCATGGGGGCAGCTCCTTTTTCTATCGTGACCTGCGCAACCGGATGAGTGGTCGGTTCGTGTCCGTTGACGGTAAAGAC
>CATXXF010000048.1 GCA_958403395.1 uncultured Collinsella sp. | reverse complement strand
CATCGGACTCCCTCCTGGACCCGAATTGGGTCCGAGATTTTGTCCGAGGTCCCCGCTTTCCCAGTCGAGGCCCTATGGGAAACTGCGTCCCACCTTGAAAGGCAAAACTGGGGCGCAGTTTCCGGGCGGGGCATCAAAAACGAAGTTGCGGTGGAATAGCTCCTGGATGGGCTGGTTGATGCCCCAGATAGGAACTATTTCACCGCAAGTTATTGAAGGGCTTGGATGCCGGGACTCTTACAGATGGCGCTCCAGAAAGCGGAAGGCTAGGCGAATCCAGGGACGGACTGCCACCTGCTTGTCCTCGTTGTCGACCGCGGTGTTGGCGTTGCCGAGCGAAAGGCCGTGACCGCCCTGGTCGAAGACGTGCATCTCGCATGCAACGCCCTCCTCGGCCATGCGCTGCGCAAACGGGTAGACCTGCGCGATCGGCGCCGTCTTGTCGTCGGACACGCCCCACACAAAGGTCGGTGGCATCTGACGCGAAACATGCGTGGTGGGGCAGATGTCGGCCAGATGCTCGTCAGTTGCCTCGCCGCCCGTCACCATCGACAGGTAGTCGTTGAGCAAATCGCGCCCCGTCTTGCCGCCCGTCTTGGGCACACGCAAGTCAATGCGCGGATCGCGCGTCTGCATGTCGCGCACATAGGCAAAGTCTAGCAATGGATAGCCCAGCACCACGGCATCGGGACGAATGTCGTCCGGACGCGCCCCGGCAAGTGCCGCAAAGGGGCCGGTCTTCCACTGTGTTGCCAGCGAGGCGCAAATCATGCCGCCAGCAGAAAAGCCCACGACGCACACGCGCTTAGGATCGACATGCCACTCGTCGGCGTTGGCGCGCACCGTGGCGACCATCTTGGCAAGATCTGCCTGGGGGTGCGGAAAGCTCACGTCACCTGTAGAACTCGTGACATAGTTGAGCACAAAGGCCTGGTAACCGTGATCCAAAAACGCAAACGCCACAGGATCCTGCTCATGCGGAGCGATATGCGTAAACGCACCTCCGCCACAGATAATCACCGCGGGGCGGCGGCCATTCGGTTTATCGGGCAACGGCTCGGCACCCAAATACGTAAACGCCGCCGGATAATCCTCGGTCGGCTCCTCGCCCCACAGCGCATGGTTCTCGACAATCATATGTGCTCCCTTCGCGCAAATTATGCGCCCTTGTTTTTCGCCTTCAAGCGTACCCCACTTGAACCCGTGGCGCAGAAACACTCCGGCAATAAGTTTCCCTTCAACTGATATATCACATAATCCCAGTTCAGAGGTATCATTGAGCAGCGTAGAATAGGGGCGTTGACCAAGCCGCGAAACACATGTGAAATGTTTTTCCGGCAAACCAAACGCGCGATATGCGCTTATTTAAGTTGGAGGCAACTATGGGTCTGCTCGATTCGCTTAAGTCCACCTTCACCTCGACCGGCGAGGCGTCCGTTCCGCCCGCAGCAAGCTTCGCTACCCGCGAAGGCGTCATCTACGCCCCCGTCAACGGCGTGCTCGTCAACCTGGACGAGGTTCCCGACGAGACGATCGCCTCGGGCATGCTTGGCCAGGGCTATGGCATCGAGCCCATTACCGGCACCATCTATGCGC
Organism: uncultured Collinsella sp.; assembly: GCA_958403395.1. Lineage (GTDB taxonomy): Bacteria > Actinomycetota > Coriobacteriia > Coriobacteriales > Coriobacteriaceae > Collinsella. The sequence goes on along the minus strand of CATXXF010000048.1, from coordinate 12,041 downwards.
CCGCCAACGGCCGCATCGGCGCCACCACTGTCACCAACCACTCCATTGGCATGATCACCGAGGACGGTCTTCGCGTGTTCATCCATGTTGGCCTGGGCACCGTGGAAATGAACGGCAAGGGTTTTGCCCGCTTTGTCGAGATGGGCGATGTGGTCAAGGCAGGCCAGCCGCTCATCAGCTTCGACCGCGAGGCCATTAAGGCCGCTGGTCACGAAGACATCGTGACCGTCATCGTCTCCGAGCTCGACCGTCTTAAGAGCATCGACCATGTCGGCGAGTCCGGAACGCTTATCGGCGGCAACCCGCTCGTCAAGCTTGGCGACCCGCTGCTGGTTGCCAAGACCAAGTAGCCAGGCCCCGCGCCACACAGCAAAAAGGCACCTCGTTAAGCGCCCGCGACCATTTGGCCGCGGGCGCTTTTCGTTTGAAAAACCATCCCGCCAATGCCTTATCTGCATAGCCCAAATGAGCCGAGCTGCTAGAATACCGAACTGTATGGATAACTATCATTCAACCGTTATGGGAGGATACGTGAACCGCACCAAAATCGCGCAGCTCTATGCCGATGCCGAGTCGCTCGGCGGCCAGACCGTCACCGTCGCCGGCTGGGTCAAGTCCGTCCGCGACATGAAGAACTTTGGCTTTGTTACGCTCAACGACGGCAGCTGCTTCCGCGACCTGCAGGTCGTCATGAACCGCGAGGCACTCGACAACTACGACGAGATCGCCCATCAAAACGTCTCGGCCGCACTCATTTGCACCGGCACCGTCAAACTGACCCCCGATGCGCCCCAGCCTTTCGAGCTTTCTGCCACCTCCATCGAGGTCGAGGGCACGAGCGCCCCGGATTACCCGCTGCAGAAGAAGCGCGCAACCGTCGAGTTCCTGCGCACCCAGCAGCATCTGCGCCCGCGCACCAACCTGTTCCGCGCCGTGTTCCGCATCCGCTCTGTCGCGGCTGCCGCCATCCACCGCTTCTTCCAGGAGCAGGGCTTTGTCTACGTCAACACCCCCATCATCACCACGAGTGACTGCGAGGGCGCCGGCGAGATGTTCCGCGTGACCACGCTCGACCCCAAAAATCCGCCCCTCACCGAGTCCGGCGAGGTCGACTGGAGCCAGGACTTCTTTGGCAAGCATGCAAGCCTCACCGTGTCCGGCCAGCTCAATGCCGAGAACTTTGCCATGGCCTTTGGCGACGTATACACCTTTGGTCCCACCTTCCGTGCCGAGAACTCCAACACCACGCGCCACGCCGCCGAGTTTTGGATGATCGAGCCGGAGATGGCCTTTGCCGACCTTAACGACTACATGGATAACGCCGAGGCCATGCTCAAGTACGTCCTTAAGGACGTTATGGCCACCTGCCCCGACGAGCTCAATATGCTCAACAAGTTTGTGGACAAGGGTCTGCTCGAGCGCCTGGACCATGTCGCCAACTCCGACTTTGCCCGCGTTACCTACACCGAGGCCGTCGAGATCCTGGAGCAGGCAGTCGCTGCTGGCCACCAGTTTGATTACCCCGTCAGCTGGGGCATCGACCTGCAGACCGAGCACGAGCGTTTCCTGACGGAGGAGCACTTTAAGCGCCCGACCTTCGTGACCGACTACCCGGCCGAGATCAAGGCGTTCTACATGCGCATGAACGAGGACGGCAAGACCGTCGCCGCCGCCGACTGCCTGGTGCCCGGTATCGGCGAGATTATCGGCGGCTCCCAGCGCGAGGAGCGCCTAGACCTGCTCGAGGCCCGCATCAAGGACCTGGGCATGAATCCCGAGCAGTACAAGTACTACCTTGACCTGCGCCGCTACGGTTCCTGCAAGCACGCCGGCTACGGTCTGGGCTTCGAGCGCTTGGTCATGTATCTGACCGGCGTGGGCAACATCCGCGACGTCCTGCCGCACCCGCGCACCGTGGGCAACGCCGACTTCTAATCGTCGGACGCTAGCTCGCGTCGCCACACGCCAACGCTCATCGCACAAGCGTCTCTCGACATCGGTCGAGAGACGCTTTTTTCAACAGCATCCGTCAAGCTTCTGGCAAGTTTTTGGTCAGTTGAGCAGGGCTGTTGAAAACTCGACCCGCCGTTTGCCGACGACTACCGACCGCCCAGAGCGCCCTGCGCCCCTGGGAAAGCCCCACGTCCTAGGCTCCATACCGTCGCCACCCAAAACGGAAAGGACGTGGGCACCATGACCGAAGCCGCTGTTGAAACCTACGACACCACGACGAGGGGCGCCGCCTCGATGGCAGCCTATCGCGCCGTTCGCATCCTGCAGCTCTTGAGCGAAAACACCGGCGAAGACAAGGCCATGCTTTCCGATGAGCTGATCCGGCGCCTCGCCCATCCCGACGACCCCGCCCGCATGCCCATCTCGGCGGCGCGGCGCAGCATCTACACCGCCATCTCCGCGCTTCGCCATGCCGGATACGAAATTGAGTACAAACGCGGCGTGGGCTACAAACTTCTTACCCGCCCGCTCACCGATGAAGAGATCATCCGGCTCCACGGTATGGTCATGCGCAACCGCTCCACGCCTATCGCTATCCGCAAGAGCATGGCGCAGCACTTAGTTGCCATGGCGAGCGCCGACGTTCGCGGCTACCTCGATACACCCGAACCCGTTCCAAGCGCAGGCAGCAAGGCCACCAAGGTAACACGCACGCCCATCAAGCGCATCGACACGTGCGAGCTCGTCGAGCAGGCCATCGACCACGGAACCACGGTGAGTTTTGATATTTCGAGCGTCACGACGCGTGGCGAAACCGAAGCAGCACGGATGACACTCCGTCCCTTTGCCATCAGGCAGCGCGATGGCATCTCGTATCTGCTGGGAACGGTCTATGACGCCCGAGGTGCCGATGACACGCTGCGCACCGTAGAGATTGGCCGCATGAGAAACGTCACCACACGTCTCCTCGACGGCAAGAAGCTCTTCGCCGCCCTCGACGAGGAGGACGACGCCTCCTTCGTCGCATAAGACCCTCCGCCGCCCATTCGACTACCCGTACCGCCCATCCGATTCTGTATTAAAAAACCCGCCAGGCTGTTGTAAAAATGGACATCAGCGCTACTATAGTTCCACTTGCACTTTGTCCCAGTGCAGTGTTTCCAGCCATTTTTATACTGGGGGTAATGATATGAAGGACATCACCATCAGTCGCAGGAGCCTTCTGGTCTCCGCCGGCCTGCTCGCGCTCGCCCCGCTCGCCGGATGCGGCGGCAACTCTGGTTCCGGCTCTGCTGCCGCCGGTTCCGACTACACCATCGGCGTTCTGCAGCTCACCGAGCACTCCGCACTCGATGCCGCCAACGACGGCTTTGTCAAGGCCATCAAGGAGAGCGGCCTTAAGGTCAAGATCGACCAGAAGAACGCCCAGAACGACCAGTCCACGTGTAAGTCCATTGCCGACAAGTTTGTGGGCGACAACGTCAACCTGATTTATGCCATCGCCACGCCCGCCGCGCAGGCTGCCGCCGGCGCCACGGCCGATATCCCCATCGTGGGCTGCGCCATCACCGACTACGCCGCCTCCGGCCTGGTCCAGGACAACGACAAGCCCGGCACCAACGTCACGGGCGCTTCCGACCTCACCCCGGTCGCCGAGCAGCTCGAGATGATGCAGAAGGTCCTGCCCGACGTTAAAAAGGTCGGCCTGCTCCACTGCACCGCCGAGTCCAACTCCGACGTCCAGATCAAGGCCGCCAAGAAGGAGCTCGACAAGCTGGGCCTCGAGTACACTGACTTCACCGTCTCGAGCTCCAACGAGATTCAGTCCGTCGTCGAGTCTGCCGTGGGCAAGGTCGACGCGCTGTACTCCCCCACCGACAACACCATCGCCGCGGGTGCCTCGCAGGTCGGCCAGATCTGCAAGGAAAACAAGCTTCCCTTCGTGACTGGCGAGGAGGGTATGTGCATGGCCGGCGGCCTGTTCACCCTCTCCATCAACTATGAGGACCTGGGTTACGCCGCGGGCGAGATGGCCGTTAAGATCCTGAAGGGCGAGGCCAAGCCCGAGGATATGCCGATCAAGCACCTCTCGAGCAAGGACCTGGTCGTCGTCAAGAACGACGAAATGGCCGAGGCCCTGGGCATCGACCTTTCCGCCCTGGACGCGTAATGCCATACGCGGCATGCGTCTAGAGCCCGTGCTCGCGCTTTAGCCGCGTTATTCAATATCTGAGCCACAGGGGCGGGCGCTGTAGACCGGCGTCCGCCCTGCTTGTTTCAGGTAAAACAAAACGTCTGTCCGTAACTCTTCTATGCATTGTTACCGCTATTATGGTGAATCACGTGTCCACCCTATCCTAGGAGGTATGAAGCATGCTCATTGCATTGCAGGGCGCCGTTTCGCAGGGCGTCCTCTGGGGCATTATGGTGCTTGGCGTGTTTATCACGTTCCGCCTGCTCGACATTCCCGATATGACCTGCGACGGCAGCTTTGCCCTCGGCGGCTGTGTCTGCGCCGTGCTCATCGTCAATAACAACGTCGACCCGCTGCTCGCCGTGCTGGCCGGCATGTGCGCCGGCGCCATCGCGGGCGCCGTCACGGGCATTCTGACCACCGTCTTCGAGATTCCCGCGATCCTCGCCGGAATCCTCACCCAGATCAGCCTGTGGTCCATCAACCTGCGCATCATGGGCAAGTCCAATACGCCCATTCTTGCCAAGGGCACCGTGTTCTCGGCCGTCAGCAATATGACCGGTCTGCCGCAGTCCACCGTTGCCATCATCTTGGGCATCCTGCTCGCCGTGGCTATCGTTGCCATCCTGTATTGGTTCTTTGGCACCGAGATCGGCTCGGCGCTGCGCGCCACCGGCAACAACGAGTACATGATCCGCGCTCTGGGCGTCAACACCAACTCCACCAAGATGATCGCCCTCGTGCTCTCCAACGCCCTCATCGGCCTTTCGGGCGCGCTCATCTGCCAGAGCCAAAAGTATGCCGACATTGGTATGGGCACCGGTGCCATCGTTATCGGTCTTGCCGCCATTGTTATCGGCGAGGTGCTCGGCCGTCTGCTGCCCGGCGGCCTCACGCAGTTTAGCGTCCGTCTTGCCTCCGCCGTCTTTGGCTCCGTGGTGTACTTCCTTATCCGCGCCATCGTGCTGCAGTTGGGCATGGACGCCAACGACATGAAGCTGCTCTCCGCCGTAATTGTCGCTGTGGCCCTGTGCGTGCCCGTGGTTTGGGAGCGCTATAAGCTCCGCAGCTCCTACACGAAGGGAGATGAGGCAGATGCTTAAGCTCTCGCACGTCAAGAAGACCTTTAACAAGGGCACCGTCACCGAGAAGCGCGCGCTCACCGGCGTCGACCTCACCCTGAATGACGGCGACTTTGTAACCGTGATCGGCGGCAATGGCGCCGGCAAGTCCACGCTGCTCAACATGATCGCCGGCGTGTACCCGCTCGATTCGGGCGTTATTGAGCTCGACGGCACCGATATCTCGCGCCTGAGCGAGTCGCAGCGCGCCAAGTACCTGGGCCGCGTGTTTCAGGACCCCATGCGCGGTACCGCTGCCGACATGCAGATTGCTGAGAACCTGGCCCTCGCCAAGCGTCGCGGCCAGCGTCGCGGCCTTTCGTGGGGCGTCACCAAGGCCGAGAAAGATGAGTACGTTGAGCTGCTCAAGCGCCTGGACCTTGGTCTGGACACGCGTCTCAACGCCAAGGTCGGCCTGCTCTCGGGCGGCCAGCGCCAGGCACTCACCCTGCTGATGGCCACGCTCACCAGGCCGCGCCTGCTGCTGCTCGACGAGCACACGGCGGCCCTCGACCCCAAGACGGCCTCTAAGGTGCTCAACCTGACCGAGGAGATCGTCGACGAGAACCACCTGACCACGCTCATGGTCACGCACAACATGAACGACGCCATCCGTCTGGGCAACCGTCTGATCATGATGCACGAAGGCCACGTGATCTACGACGTGGCGGGCGATGAGAAGAAGTCGCTCACCGTAGCCGACCTGCTACAGAAGTTCGAGGAGGTCTCGGGCGGCGAGCTCGCCAACGACCGCATGCTGCTGAGCTAAAACCTGCCAAAAAGGGACAGGTTTATTTTGGTAGGTTTTATCTGCGCAAACGTCAAAACCGCCGCAAAGGGGCAGACGCCCTTGCGGCGGTTTTCGCATATTATGTCGATAATCCGATATTCAACCAGACATTCTGGCTAAGGACTAAGGAAACTGCCATGAAAAGTCTCCCCCGCCTTGCGTTAGCCGCCGCGTTGTTTGCCGGCTCGCTCGCAGGCATCCCAAGCCTCGCTTTCGCGGGGAACCTGCCCGCCGCTATTGACGGCTCTGTGACCGTCATGCACACCAACGACATCCACGGCAGCTACAAGTACAGCTACAACGAAAGCAAGAGCGCTGGCACTGTGGGCTTTGACGGACTGGCGGTTCTCTATAGCGCCCAGGGCAACGCCCCCGATCTTTTGCTCGATGCGGGCGACACCTTCCACGGACAGTCCTTCGCCACCATGAGCGAGGGCGAGAGCATCGCCGAGCTCATGGACACCTTCTATGCCGACGGCTACGACGCGACCACGCCAGGTAACCACGACTGGAGCTACGGCGCGGACAAACTCCGCACCATGACCGGCTACAGCACCACTGGCACGCCCTTCGCCATGCTCTGCGCGAACGCAAAGTCTACGAGCGGCGTATGGAGCTCGAGCATCACGAAGACGCTCGATCGCACCTGGGAGGATAGCGAAGATCACTCCACATTCGACTACAAAATCAAGGTCGGCGTCGTGGGCGCCATGGATGAGTCGCTGGGATCCTCGCTGCGCGCGGACCTGGTCGCGGGTACGTCGTTCTCGGGTGCCGCGAACGCCATCAATGCCGAGGCAGAGCAGCTGCGCAAGGAGGGCTGCGATGTTGTTGTGTGTATCGCGCACACGCTCGACGCCAAGACCTTTGCCACGCGACTCCGTGGCGTCGATGCCCTTATCGCAGGCCACGAGCACATCAACCTTAACGAGAAGGTGACGGGAGCCGACGGCAAGACAATCCACGTTGTCGAGGCGGGCAGTGCCTTTGCCGAGGTGGGACTGCTTTCCATTCCGTACAAATACGACACGAATGGCACCGAGACGACCGACGATGACACGGTCACGGTCCCTGCAGACGACAGCAACGAGAAGCTCTACACCGCCAAGAACGTCAACGACCTTTTGGCAGACCCCGACAAGGGCTCCGACTACCAAAGCCGCCTTGAAGCCGTCCGCAACAAGATCAAGCCGCTCGACGAGGACTTTGAAAACGAATCGAACAAGGTGCTCGGCACATCCACCACCAACTATTTCTACGGCGAGGACGCCGCAGGCACGCATGGTTGGGAAATGGTGCGCACCACCGATTTCCGTCCCAGCAAGGAGGGCGACACCACCAAGGCCCAGACCATCGGCCACGTGATTTGCAGCTCCTATCTTGACCTGACGGGCGCGGACCTCGCTATCGAAAACGCTGGCGGCATCCGCGGCGGCATCGCGGCGGGCAACGTGACCGCCGGCAACGTCATCGCCATCTCGCCCTACGGCAACACCGTGGAGACCTGGGCCATGACCGGCGCGGACTTCCTCGCAGCGCTCGAGCACTCGCTACAAATCAGCGACGATTGCAACGACAGCTACGAGCTTCAGCAGGCTTATGTGGCGGCCGGTCACACCGAGCAGGAGGCGCAAGACAAGTACAAGTGGCGCGATGACTCTGGCAGCGTTCTCTCCTTTGGCGGCATCAACGTGACGATTGATTGGACACAGCCCGAGGGCAAGCGCATTGTGAGTGCCACACTCACCAAAGACGGCAGCACGCTCGACCCCGCCAAGACCTATACCGTCGCCACCAACAACTACATCATCACCAACACGACCGACTTTCCCACCTTTGCACACGCCACCAAGTACACCGAGTGGGGTACCTGCGAGTCAGCGCTAAGGGCGCTGATCGGGCAGAACGGCTGGGAGAGCAAGATGGCCGGGCTCGCGGGCACCATCAGCTTTGGCTCCGCTGCCGTGGACCCCACGCCCACACCGGCCCCGACGCCTAAGCCCTCGCCTAAGACGGACACGACGACCACGAAGGTCATCACCAAGAAGACGACCGGTAAGCTTGCCGCAACGGGAGACCGCACGCTGGCAGTAGTTGGCGCGTGCCTTATCGGCGGCATCATCGTCATCATGCTCGGCATTATCTGGAAGCGTCGACGCTAAGCTACACCGCCGGGCCTTACAGCCCCGCCGCGTAAACCTTATATCGAGCACAGAAGCCCGTCCGAATTTGATCGGACGGGCTTCTTGGTGGGTATCATGGTTGGACGATCATAAGGAGGTTTTCCCTACATGGATTTGTTTGAGCCGATTCTTCATTTCTTTGAGCAACGGTGGGTCCACAACATCATCTGGGCCGTCATCTTGGCGATAGGCACCGCCGTCGCCGCCAAGGTCGTATCCAAGACCCTGAATCATCTGCTTAACCGAGACGATAACCCGCTTCCGGCATCGAGTATCTTCATCAACATCGCGCGCGCCGTCATTTGGATGATCGGCGGCAGCTTTATCCTCGACAACTGCTTTGGCATTAACGCAAACGCGCTCGTCGCCGCTCTTGGCGTCGGCGGCATCGCCATCTCGCTCGGCTTTCAGGACACGCTGTCAAACCTTATCGGCGGCATGCAAGTGACCTTTATGGGCATCATCAAACCCGGCGACAATATCGAGGTCGGCGGCGTATCCGGCGTGGTCCAAGACATCACTTGGCGTCATACAACGATTGAGGATGCCTGTGGACAGACCATCATTGTGCCCAACTCCAACATCTCCAAGAACACGCTCGTGCATTTGATGCCCTTTGGACGCGTGGCCGTGCCCGTTGCCGTAAAGGACACGTCTAAGTGGGCTTCCCTTGACGTGCTGGCAGACGAGCTGACCAGCGCCACCAAGGCCGCCGTGCTTCCCATCTCGGGCTTTGACAAGGAGCCGTATGTGCTCTTTAGCGAGATCGGCGACTTTGGCATTAAGGGCAAGATCATCTTTATCGTCAGCGACGACAGCACCACTTTCACCGCTGCCGACGTCTGCATCCGCGCCATCGCCCCCATCATTGCCTAAACCACCACAAAGGGGACAGGCACCTTTGTTGTGGTTTTCATTCGTGGTACCATGGTTCATATAGTTGTTTAAACGACTAAGGGAGCAACATCATGGAAGAGGCCTACCGTCAAGCAAGCAAGCGCGGCGAGCAAGGACGTCGACGCGCCATTAGTCAAAGCGAGTATCCGTACCTCACGGACCTCGATAGCTTGGTTGCCCAGCTCCCCTTAGGCCAGCGAGAGAATGTCGGCCTGAGAGACATTCCGCTCGAAATGGTCGTCGGTACGGTTACCAAGGGCCGTCAGTCCGCCTTTTCATGCAACTTTATGCCCCTACTGCCGTTTGGCACCGAGTTCGCCCGCAAGTGGTCCAACCTCTACGACATCCAGGTAACCGAGGGTTATCGCGACCCCATCATCGTCACCGAGTTCATGCATCGGTTCTATGTCCAGGAAGGCAACAAACGCGTCAGTGTCCTCAAATTCCTGGACGCCCCGACGGTTTCGGCCAAGGTCACCCGTCTCTACCCCGGCACATGGGATTCCGTCGAAAGCCGCCTGTACGGCGAGTTCTGCGCGTTTTGGCGCGTCTGCCCCCTATACGAGATCGAGTTCTCGCGTGAGGGAAGCTACGAGACGCTCGCCAAGATGCTCGGTCAGAACCTTATCGAAAAATGGCCGCAGAAAAAGGTCGACTACCTGCGCCACACCTTCCTGCTCTTTAAGCGCGCCTACCTTCGCGCAGGCGGCGACCACCTGGACATTACGCCCGCCGACGCCATGCTCGTCTACCTCAATGTGTACAACCAGGACCGCCTGCTGGATACGCCGACGGATATAGTCGTAAACCGCCTGTGCAAGATCTGGCGCGAGCTGGTTATTGCCGGCAAAAATGACGAGGACAAGGTCGATCTTGTCGAAGCACCGAGCGTCGACGAGGAAAAGGCGCCCGCCAAGTCCACCTCCGGCGTGCTCAACTTCTTTATGGGCAAGACCGTCTATTCGGCGGCTAACCCCCTGCGCATCGCCTTTATCCATGAGTTCCCCTGTGCGACGTCGAGCTGGGACAGCCTGCACGACCAAGGGCGTCAGTATCTCGATGAGCACTTTGACGGTATCGTGCGCACCGAGGCGTTCGAGGACTGTCACGATCCGGACATGTTCTACGCCGCCGTGGAAACGGCTGTCAAACATGGGGCAAACGCCATCTTCTCGACCTCGCACCGCCTGATGGAATACACGCTCAGGGCTGCCGTTGAGTATCCCCGGGTTCGGTTCCTCAACTGCTCTATCGGCCTTCCCCATCAAAGCGTCCGTTCGTACTTTGGCAAGATGTACGAGGCCAAGTTCCTCCTGGGCGCCCTTGCCGCCAGCATGGCGGACAACCACCGCATCGGCTACCACGCGTCGGTCTTCGCCTCGGGCGCACTCAGCGAGATCAACGCCTTTGCGATTGGCGCCTCGCTGCTCGACCCGCGCGCGCAGGTCATCCTCACCTGGGGCGATGTTCCCGCCGGTGGTCTTGCCGAAGCCATGTGCCGCGAAAGCGTAAGCGTCATGACCGGCGCTGACATGTCAAAGTCGCTCGAAGACCCAACGGCCTACGGGCTTCACCGCTTGGTCGACGGCAAAGTCACCGGCATCGCCATGCCCGTATGGAACTGGGGCCGTTACTACGAGCTCATCGTTCGCAGCCTTCTGCACGGCACGTGGGACGAGACCAGCGACGACAACCAAGTGCGTGCCGTCAACTACTGGTACGGCATGAGCTCCGGCGTTATCGACATCCGTTACGCTCCGGGCCTACCCTACCAGACGCGCAAACTCGTGCAGTTGCTCCGCAACGGCATTGTTGAGGGATCCATCAACCCCTTTGGCGGCGAGCTCCATAGCCAGAACGGCGTGGTACAGATCGAAGGCTTCCCTCCGCTGCCGAGCACGCAGATTGTCGAGATGGATTGGCTGGCGGACAACGTGGTAGGCACCATTCCGCAGCTCGACGATGAGCCGAAAGTCCCTGCCCTATGAAAATCCTTGCCATAGCCGATACCGAAGAACGATGCCTTTGGGAGTGCTTTCGCAAGGAACGCTTTGAGGGAGTCGACCTGATTTTGTCCGCTGGCGATCTGGACCCGGACTATCTTGAGTTTTTGGTCACGGTCATCAACAAACCGCTCATCTACGTGCGCGGCAATCACGATGACCGCTACGCACGTCATGCACCGGGCGGATGTATCTGCGTAGAAGACAGCGTGTACACGTACCGAGGGATTCGCATTGCGGGCCTTGGCGGGTCCATGCGTTATCGCGACGGCGCCAACATGTACACCGAACGCGAGATGTCCAAGCGCATGCGTAAGCTGTCGCGTAAGGTTAGGATGGTCGGCGGGTGCGACATTCTGCTTACCCATGCACCCGCCGCCGGTATGGGTGATCTGGACGATCTGCCGCATCGAGGGTTCGAGTGCTTTAACACAGCACTCGAATCCTGGAATCCCGACTACATGGTGCACGGGCATGTGCACCAAAGCTACGGTTGCGATTTTCAGCGCGAGCGTCAGCATGTGTGTGGAACGACGATCATCAACGCCTGCGGCTATACACAGTTTGAGCTCGACCAGACGCGCTACCCCATCCGTGGCTGGCAGGCAGCCTGGCTCAATTCGCAAACCATGCGCCGGGAGCTCAAACGCCACGAGGCAATCGAGTCCTCAACCGCAAGAACACCCTGGTAACCACCTCAAAGGGGACACTGTCCCCTTTGAGGTGGTTTTGACGCGATAGCAAGAAACCCGGTCCTGCGCAAGGCAGAACCGGGTTTCTTTAGCAATGCTTGCTTTGCTCAAGCAGTAACTAGCAGTTACTCAGCCAGGAAGTCACGCTGGACAGCGGGATCGACCTTGACGCCAGGACCCATGGTGGAAGACACGGAGATGGACTTGA